>CAWEBD010000090.1:0-16116 GCA_963806435.1 uncultured Bacteroidota bacterium | reverse complement strand
GCCATTTTGCTATCGTTGAAAACGTCGAACTGGACCGGCGGCGCGTTCAGTATCACGAGCGGCTGCACGATGTTCGTCTCATAGTAATGAGTCGGGATGCCGAGTTTTAGCCCGCCGTTGATGTCGCAAAGGGCAAGGTCGAAGTGACGCCGCCAATCGGGATTATCACTTGTGTATTCCGACATGTAAGCCGGAATTGTCGCCTTGACGGAGAGGTCGAAGGAGGTGTCTGTGGAGCCCAATACATTGACAACCATCTCCTGTAGTGCCGTCGTACCGTTATCGTTATAGAAGTTGCGCAACACGACTACGTCGGCATGGCTGTCCTCATCGACATCTCCTACCCTGATGAAGCTTGTCGAATAGAGATAGTCCGAATTATCGCTGGCTCCCGTCACATAAGTATTGGACTTTTGGACAGGCAAGAAGTAGCTGCCGTTTGGCTGAGCCGCCAGGACGAAAATTTCGTTTTGCGCGCCAAGAACGATTTGTTCCTTGCCGGTGGCGTTCAGGTCGCCGCAATCGAGGCTAATCCCCGCCCCCTGGTTGACGGCAAAGGAGGCGTAGCTCGAATCGAAGGAGACCGAGATAGTGTCGAGGGCGGAATCGACGCCGGCAATATAAACCGCCGCGTTCGACCCGTCGTTCATCGCCAGCACCAGACCGTAACTGCCGTTGCCGGCGAAATCTCCTGAAGCCATGAGAAGCTGCAAAGGATTGTAACTGCTAGGCTGGCTCGACGTGGGGAGGTCTTTCTCTCCATCCGCGACGAGAGTGGTTCCGCTGTTGAGACTGAAAAGCCTGATATAAAGCGTGCCGTCGTTCTTGAAACCGGCGATGGCAATATCGTCGTGTCCGTTTCCGTTAAAATCGCCTGTGGCCAGCGCGATGAGCTGGTAATACTGCGTCGGCGAGGTGTAGACTGACATGTCTGAAATCTGTGTGATGAGAGTGAGATGCGAGGCCGACGCAGCGCTGTAACCGTAAACCGCGATGTGCACCTTTCCATCCGAGGCGCCGTCATAAGCGATGACAAGTTCGTGGTGCCCGTCGCCGTTCAGATCGGCGAGCTTCGCGTGGATCAGGCCGTTGAACTGCGATGGAGTCGGCGCGACCTGGCCGACCAGGTTTCCGGTCACGGAGCTGTTTTGAAATGAGAGGTTGGATTTGTTTACCGGCTGGGCTGTCGCGAAGACCTGCTGGTTGGCTGTCTCCCATACAGCTACGGCTTGCGCGTTGCCGTCGCCGTTCATATCGCCCGCGAGCGCGACCGACCACTTGCTTCCGTCGATAGCGGGGTACTTCGTCCCGGTCGCGACATCAGTGACGCTGTCGCCAACGAGAGAGTCGTTGATGGCGAGGCGCTGGTTCGAAGGAAGGCTCGGTTGGCCCTGCAGATAGGTCATGAATTGGAAGTGAAACGCATCACCGGGAGTCGTTCCCTGCTGCGCGCTCGAAGGAGGCTCGCTCCAGAAGAGCATCAGGTTGTCTGCTGATGCAACTTTGCGGGCCGCGCCGAGCGGTCCGTAAGTGTTGTTTGTAGAAAAGATCCTGTTAAGACCTGTGCTCGGCCGCACTGAAGATGTGTTGTCTCCGTACAACTGTTGGCCATGACTATTTTGGGCGCCGAAAACACAAAGGGCCGCCAGCAAAACAAACGAATAGCTCCTCCTGGAAAGGGTGAATTTCATCGTACTCTACTACCTCTCTGTTGATTTTGATGTACTAAAAAACCGGGGGAGCCTGGAGTCGAACCCCTATGCTCATCTCGTTAGCGTACTTCGTCTGGTTTCAGTAACATATTGTTATTCCTTTGTCTCCCGGTTTGACAAATGAAAGAACAGCCTGGGAGTGATTGTGGTTCCTGTCACCGGCCCCGACAGCCATCGCACAGTCAGTAATCCGGCCAGGCTTCGGCAAACGATTCGGAGAAAGACCCTCCGGTAGGAGCGAACACGGAACGCACCTGAACGCTTCGCGCCAACTCGCATCATTAGATAAGCACAAGTGACGAGGCGGGAGAACGAGCCGATTGTCACCGATAATCTTTTCTTATCTTATATGTCCGTGAACATCCGTCTACCCCGTTTCGTCTCAACGAGTCGTCAGACTCGGAAGAGCCTGACGACAGTGTTCCATCTTCTCCCGGCACCTGCCCCATTGGGTATTTCTGTTTATTGATCAAACAAATCCGCGAGCATCCGTTAGATCCGTTTTATCCGTGTTCTAAGCGGACCGGCGTACGAGGTCTCTCCGTAATGAGGCCCCTTCAATCCGCAATTACATATCCACAATTCACAATCAGAAATATTAAATCGCAATTCTTCGATCATAGATCCCTTCACTCCGCTCCGATTCTTGACCTCTTTCCCCCCTTTGACCTTTTGTTCCGGACCGTAAATCTTGAATCTTCAATCGTAAATCTTAAATCTTTTGTCCTCTTTACCTCTTCACTCCGCCTGCGGCGGATCTCCGCCCGGCTACCGATCACGCTCCTTGCTGAGCCGGGTCTTGGACCCGTCTTCCTACTTACGCTCCCCTGAGAGCCGGGTCTCCGACTTCGCTCCGACTTTTTACCTCTTCCCCTTTCTCCCGGATCGCAAATCTTAAATCCACGATCGTAAATCTCACGCCTCTTGTCCTCTTTACCTTTTGACCTTTTCCCTCTTCCTCTTCACCTCTTCAACCTTTTTTTGACAATCTATCCACTAAGACATGACAATTATACCCGGGTATTGACTTATCCTTGTACCGGAATCATTCATTCGCTGACGAAACAATAACAGCTTAATGGGGACAGAAATGAAGAAGTTTGCTCTCATACTCGTCACACTCTCACTCTCCGCGGGCGACCTGTTCGGCCAGGAATCGAGTGTTATCGTGACCACCCGGGACGGCGCCTGCGATACCTGCAGGATCCTGTTTGCCGATAGCAGCGGACTCGTCTTGTGGAAATGCAGCACTCCATATACGGTCGACAGTGCCGGAGAATGCGCGGTGCAGTTGAGCCCATCCGATATCGATCGTATTGTCATTCAGAGAGAAGGACATATTGGGTCCGGAATCGTGACGGGTTTTTTGATTGGAGCCGGCACCGGAGCCATAATCGGTTTGGCTTCAGGCGACGATGAGTCCGGGTTCTTCCAATTCACCGCCGGTGAGAAGGCCCTGCTGTCGGGGACGTTTTTTGGAATTGCCGGCGGGCTCGTGGGAGGAATTGTCGGCGGCGTACAGGGGATGGATGACGACTACAACCTGCGCGGACAATATAAGAGATACATTGAGGTCCTGCCGGAGCTGAAGGATGCGTCGATGCTTAAAGCCTCGCTCCCGAAAGCTCTCGCAGAACACAGGGAAGGTTTTCCGGGAGACTCCACGCCGGCGCCGGAAGAGATGGATACATTACCGGAGCCTTCGATGTCAGGAATCCACATTTCCGTAAGTGAAGGAATGCAGGTCGTGGGACAGGCTGCCGACAATATCGCCGCGGCATTCAATTCTTCAGGATTCGGTGGAACGGAACAAGGCTTCTTTGGACCGCTGACGTATCCGGTTGAAAACAGCAATCTTCTCTCCGCGAACATCTCGATGGATTTCGACCTGACCGACAATGTGCGGTTAGGTTTGACATGGAGCGGGATGGCGACGAAGAGCGTGGACGGAAAGGACAGGGAGACGGAAAACTCCGGCGGAAACTCCTACGGCCTCCTATTTACTTTTGTGCCTTCCCCGGCCGCGCCGCTCCTCATTTCGCGCGGCGAGTTCGCGCTGTCCGTCGGAGTCAGCCTCAATTCATTATATGACGACGGCACGTTATCGACCTGGACCTATTCCGCGAGCGGCCCCGCGCCAGTGAATTTTCACGACGCGACGAACGCGATTGGGTTCATGGCGCAGGTCAGCTACGACTATTATCTGTGGAAACACTTTTCACTACAGTGCAAAGCATGGGAGAATTTGATACCGTCGTCGTTAAACGTCCGCGAGGTCCGGTACACGAACCCTGCCGACGGCTCGACGAAACTCCTCGCGGCACATTCGGTAGACTTCACCGGATTCAGCCTTTCGATCGGGGCGCGATTCCATTTCTGATGAGGTGAGTGAATCGGTCCGAATATTCGACAGAATATTCCACGCTAAGCTCGCAAAGTAGTCGCAAAGCACGCAAAGAAAGGGTAAGATGATATTGCGTTCTCCACGATTTTCTATCCCGGCGATCTCCGGGTGGAACCGAAATGCGTCATTGCCGCGCTTCCAAATCTCACTTTGTAAAACCGGTAATCGGACCCTCCGGGGATTGATCACGGCTCGATCGCGACAACTCTGACGTCATTGAACAGCACTGAAGACGAGGAATCCTGACCCAATGATGAGAGTTCGCAGTACAAGCTGTTTTCAGTCGAGTCTACCCGAACGAGCGTGTCTGAAATAGCGGTCCACAATGTACAGTTGACAGGTCCAACAATGCCAACTCCCCTCGTCGGAGAATTAATTGAGAAATTCACATAGCCTTTCCCTTTCGCCCAGAATGTGATGACATAGGTCTTAATTGAATCTACATTAATGAAAGTAACCGTAGTTTCCACTGTTGCCGTTGCCAATTGCAGTGACCACGGACTTCCAAAGGCGGGTACATCAGCGGAAAACGATAAGTTGCCCCGTGAAGGAGAACCTTGCGCTCTCCAACCCTGCAGGCTCGGGTTGCCGTCCAATTCGAATGTCGAATTCAAAATAACATCACCCTGGACCGGCGCCTCATTAGAAGGGCCGACTTCGTTATTCGAACACGCACTCAGGAAAGTGGCGAGGACAAAGACCAACGCTTTCGGGTTCAATTTTCTCACCGTACTGCTCCATTTCTATTACCGTTCAAAGATTTTACGAAAACATTCCGCAGCTATCAACGCCGGATAGCATTCCATCGCTCTCCGCGCTGGTTCAGGAATTTGCGAACTCATTCTACAGTCGCGGTGTGAATGTATCCGGGTAACGACTTCTGAAGGAGGGCATGTGACGTTTCGCGAATAGAATCTCTCGAAACCGCAACGCCAGGTGTCCCGGAAATTGATTGGTACGCGTTTGAATTGTCGACTCTCACCGATTCCGAAGCGGTCGCCTGGTTCCCAGCAGGATCGAATGCATGGACCGTCACGGTGTACAAACCGTCTGGAAAGAGCGGGGTTCCGTCCTGGCTCGTCGAGTCGGTCTTCCATGAATAATTCCTGTCCGATGGCTTCACTTCTCCAGCTTCGTCCTTTCCATTCGTGTTCGTGATGATGTAGTAGCAATAGACTTTGGTCCAGCTTGCCGGACCTTCTGGGTGGACGGCATAGTAGAACTTGTAGATGGTTAAGACGCGCTCGACAAGGTCGGGAACCTGTCCGAGTGTCATGCTGGAAAAATTGTACGACTTATAATGATACCTCGTTCCCTTCTCACCGTTTATTTCATACTCGATTCCCGACACGCAAAGCCTGTCGCCGAATCCGCTTTCCACCATTCCTCCTTTCGAGTGTGCGTAGTCTCCCTGGTCGCGCATGCCCACGACGATGTCTACAGCTCCGGAAACCACAGTGGTGCTTCCGGCGCCTATGAGCGAATCGGTGCCATTGCGGTAATAGCGGAACCCTTCTTCTATCGCAGGGGGCTGTTCGTCCCGGTACGAGAAGTAGCTGTCTGGCTGGACCGAGCGCATATCCCAATAGTTACTCCACGAACCCGATGTCAGAAACACCCTGCTCAGGTGGACATGCGGCAGACCCATGAAATGGATGTCGGCCAAATAATCACCTTGCCGCACCGTGTCTCCCACCTTCACCTGGAAATTGTTCACATGTGTATAGGACCAGCCGTAACCGGGCGCCGAAGCGGGTGTATTGCCGATGACCAGCGTCTGGTAATACTCTCCTCCGTTAATCATCGACTTCACGTATCCCGATTCGACCGCGAATATCTTCGTCCCGTTCCAGAGGACGACATCGAGTCCGTCGTGGAAGTAGACGGAACTCGAGTCGGTACCACCCTGGTACTGGCCGAAGTTGTTGATGATGAACAGGCTGTCCATCATCGCATCGTATTCGGACCGGGAGAATTTGGGATCGTGCTGGGGCCACGGGAGTTTTCCAGGTGGCGGGGGAATTACGTACGCGCTCGAAGGAATCCGGGAATCAGGAGACACCGGCGATCCCTTCTTGCATCCGCCAGCCAGGATCGCGACCGAAACAGCAGCCGGCAATATCATATGCCCGTATGTTCTCATAACCGCTCAGCCCCTCATTGTTTATCCCGCGGTCAAACTACACATGGACCGGGGAAATGTCAAGTGAACGCAATTGTGGGTACTGGCTCAGTTTGAGGATTTTTTCTCTCGCAAAGACGCAGCGACCGCAAAGGGGGAACAATTTCATCTCTTTCTTTGCGAGCTTTGCGACTCTGCGAGATATTTTTTTCAAATTGAGCCACCACTCAATTGCGGAAAATGAGGGGACCGACTGCCACCTACCGCATACTCCCTATTGCTTACTGCCTGCTCCCTCCTTCCCTCCCTAAAACTCCGCCCTCACCCCAACATTGAAGTATCTCGCCGAGAGAAGATTCGGCACCTCCAGCGGCGCCGTGAACTCCTGCGGAATCGTGTACCACGAATATGATACGATGTTGTTCTTATCGAACACGTTGAGAACCTCGACATTCAAAGTCAGGCTCCTTTTCGCGCCCAGGGAGAATTTGAATGTCAACCCCATATCTATCCTGTAGTAGAACGGGTACGGATACACAAGGTCGAAGTCCGGCACGGTTTGTACGGTATTGCCGGGACCCGTCACGTTCATCATGGGATGGTACAGGTAACCGGTGCCGAACAAAATCCTGACATGCGCCTGGGAATTGTGAAGTTCGGGCATCGCATCCTGTATGAAGATCCTGATGGTATGGGTCTGGTCGAGGAGACTCCTCTGATACGGCCCACCGTCTCTCCTGTCTCTGGCAACCAGGTAGCCGTATCCGATCCACGTATCCAGGCGCTGCGAGAGCTTCCCTTCGTACTGGAGATCGAAACCGTAGTCGTACCCATTAAAGTTGTTCGTGTCGCCGTATGTCAACTCCAGCTGATTTGTGTAGTAATACGGCAGCTGCCTGCTCAGGTCTTTGTAGTAAACTTCCGCGAGCACGTGCGAGTCGTCCTTCAATTTCCTCTCATATCTCAGCTGGTACTGGATTGCGAGCTGCGACCGGAGGTTCGCGGCCTGGTCCAAAGTTTTGTCGCGTGTTTCATAGAAGTACGGCGGCTGGTAGTAGTATCCCCATCCGAGGGTGAGCGAGTTAGTCGAGTCCGGCTTGAAAGAGGCGGATGCCCGCGGCGAGACCAGGAATTCGCCGGTGAAGTAATATTTCAGCGCGCGCAGACCGAGATTGAGTGTCATATCCGGATTCAGATTAATATCCTCCGCGACAAAACCGGAGATCGAGTTGAACCTGATTCTCTGTTTCATGTCGGCGAAATAAGACGGACCCGGCGGCGGCAGGTAATATGTGGAATCGTTTAACGAATTGTTCATGAGTGAAGTTCTCAGCGTGATTCCGGCCTTTGTCGCGTGCGTACCGTAATCCGCGTCGAAGCCGGTTTTGAATTCAAGCCGGTCCATATTGAGCAAGTTATCGGCGAATTCGTACCCCGTTGCGAGGTAGCTCACGTTATCCTGGGGATTGTAGGCGTCGGGTGAGTAATAGATGCCGTAGAACAAGTTTTCATTGTAGGACTCTTTGTCGGAGTAGTAAGCGAACGAGGCCGAAAGGCTCGAGTTCGCACCGAGCGGAGCGGTGAGCCTCAGTCCGAGGAGGTTGGAATCGTACGTATAATTATCGCCTCCTGAAAAGTTCAGGACGATGCGGCGAAAGGCGTTCCACGCGTTGACCGCGAAATCGCCGGTCCAGTTACTCGGAGTCAAATCGAACGTGTTCCTCGCGGTCATGAACAGTACTTCCAGGTTGACGTTGCCGGGAAAGGCGTATGAGCCGAGGAGCTGAAGATCGGTGTACCTTGGCATATATGTCCCCTTCGTTTGAAGGACACTTGTAAACGACGAGGGATACGCGTAACGGAAACCGGCAGTCCAACTCAGCGCTCCCGTCCTGTCGTGCAGCGTGACGCCGAGGTTGAGGAGGTCGGCATTGGCTTCACCGCCGAAGCCAGGTTCCTGCTGCTTTTTGTAGTTGACGACGAGAACGGACGACATCTTGTCGCCGTATTCCACCGGGAATGCTCCGTCATAGAATTCCAGGTTCCCGACCATATTCTGGTTTATAGCCGACTGGCTCTCTTCTATTCCCTGCTGTACGAGGTACGGGCGATAGATTTCAAACCCGTCGAGGTAGATAAGGTTAGCGTCGAAGTTCTGCCCACGGACATTATACGCGCTTGTCAACTCGTTGTTCGACGTGACGCCGGGGAGTATCGTCACGCTCCGGATAACGTCCCCGTAGATGTTGGGTATGTATTGGAGGTTTTTCTCTTCGATCGTATGAATGCCCGGCGAGGCAACAAGCCTCTTCGCGCTTACCAAGACTTCGTTTGCCACGTACTCGCTCGGCTTCAGCGAAACATCGATAAAAGGGATTTCTTTTCCCGCGGTTATGGTGAGCTCCCTTGACACAGCCTCATATCCCACCCTGCTGAACCTAATGGTATATTTTCCCGGCCCTATCTTCAGCGAGAAATTCCCCAGGCTGTCGGTGGTGGTGCCGAGAGTGGTTTGAACGACACCGACGTTCGCTCCCGCGAGGGGGAGATTGGTTTTCGCGTCGCTCACATGCCCCCGGATTGACTCGGGCTTCTCTTGGGCGAATGCTTGAAGCGAGACTAAAACAACGATTAAGAAACAGCCGTTCTTCCCCACACGGGCGGACATTCCGGCCTCCTAGCTATGTGTATGAAAGATTACTTCAGTACCCGATCACATCGGGATCGGTAGTAGCAAGGAGTCTTATGCTTCTCTCTGGAAGGATTGATTTTTTAAATAGTTGCCCAGCACGCATGATGTTAAGGAGCAAGCCGACGAAAGTCAAGGTTGATCCAGCGTTCAACTATTGCACGCGGAATAGACGGAAAAGAGCACGGATTCTCGCGGATTAATTTACTAATCATAATTTGATCCGTAGTAATCTTGTTTTATTCTTTGTCATCTCCAGCACATTGATACGAAAATAGGATGCGCGGGATGCCGCGCGCAAGCATTTCTAAAAATATCTCGCCCCTGACGGGGCGAAAGCCGGATGGACTGGAGACCGTCGAATCAAATTCGACGGCTACCCAAATCTCGAAACCCGCCCTGGCGGGTTCCGCGCCTTTGAGAGGCGTCGATTTCCGCAAACGCGTCCGACCATATACAATCTTGAGGGCGGAGAATCGATGCCGATGAACCGTCTCAAGGCCATCGAATGAATTCGACGGCTCCCCAGAACACAAAACCCGCCTCTCGCAGGTTTCGCGCTTTCTGCTGGATTCCCACGTTCGTGGGAATGACACTACGGCAGAACTGAGTCTCTGTACATTCCCGTGACAAAAGAACGCGGACAACATTCGCTGGAGTGGAGGTTTCATTTTGGGGATCGTCACGTCGTCCGTCCACTATCGCGGACGGACTCCTCACGATGACATGTTTGTTGACAGGGGCGCCTTAAGAGAATTGAGACACACCCTTGCGAAACCCGCCCAGGGTCGGGTCAGGAATGGCGTCCCGTCCCCCATCCACCGTATGATCGAACGACGTTGGGAAAATGACGTAAGGAAACTTCGAGCGGCGCGTTACTCTTGCTCACTTTCTGGTCCGCGGAAGCGTACCCGGGCGCGTTCGGGCGCGGAGGTTACCTCAACTCTTCATAAAGTGTTCTCAGCAGGGTCGACCTGTAATCCGACTCGAACGACCAGAACATTACCCCCTTCAGTTCGCGCGCCTCGATGTACTCACACTTGTCGCGCAGCGATTGGGGATCGTCGTAGGATATGAACGTGCTGCTGTCCTTGTTGAATAGATAAGGGACGCAGGACGTGGAATCCCAATAGCGCACGTAGCCGTTCTTGTCTATGTAATTCATGAAAAGATTACCGTAAGTGGCGCGGATGCGCGACAGCGCGGGTCCGCCCGGCTCATAGAGGCCGTTGAAACCTGTGGAGTCGACATGCCACGCATGTCCGTAGAAAGGCACACCGAGCACGATCTTCGACGGAGGAACGCCCGCGGCTTCGAACGACGCTACCGCCGCATCGGCGGAGTTGGCGTACGGGTTTCTCGGGTTGGTGAACAGGGGTGCGTTATGTCCGGCGACCGTATCTCCACCCGGCACGCTGAAGTCGTAAGTCATAAGATTTATGAAATCGAGATACTTCATGTCTTTCGCCATTTCCGTGTTCGCCAGGTAATTATCGGACGCGCCGGTCGCCGCGGTGATCAAATAATATCTCCCGGTCTTTAATCCCAGCTCGTCGAGCGCAGCCCGCAGCTCCGCGAGGAGCGATGTGAAATTCTGTTTGTCTTCGGGACGGTGCACGTTCCCCGCACCGGCCAGGCCCGGGTATTCCCAGTCGATATCGATGCCATCCAGGTCGTTCACCTCGATGAACCGGACCGCGCTTCCTATGAACTTTGCCCTGCTTTCAGTGGTAAGGCACATGTCCGAGAACCCTCCCGACCAGCCCCATCCGCCGACCGATATGAGGATCTTCAGTTTCGGATTCTTCTCCCTGACCTCGTCGAGTATCCTGAAGTTCTGCGCGTCGTTTTTGAAACCCATAGACATCGTGTCGTCCTTGACGTTCGCGAACGCGTACATTATATGCGTCACGTCGTCTAAGCCGAGCGAATCGGGATTGACGATATTATTCCCCTGGAACAGATACCCGACAATGTATTTCTCATTTCCGGCGTTCGATTCGAGCAGACGCGTGCCCGAACAGGATGCCAAAACCAGGCTCAATAGCCCAACAGACATGTAGCGCCACATGGTACCTCCGCTGCAATTACACAATGATGAACGATGCCTCAACGATTATCCCGCAAATCAGGCGCGGTTGCCGCTAAGTGAATTCAAATTACAATATGATTATTCCATCTCCCAAAAGTCCAGCGGAATTGGCATTAGACTGCGATGTCTGCGGCGGATATCCCGCCCGTCTGCCAAGCACGCTCCTTGCTGAGCCGGGTCTCCGACCCGTCTTCCTGCTTCACTCCCCTGTGAGCCGGGTCTCCGACCCGTCTTCCTACTTACGCTCCCCTGAGGGCCGGGTCTCCGACCCGTCTTCCTGCTTACACTCCCCTGAGAGCCGGGTCTCCGACCCGTCTTCCTGCTTCACTCCCCCGAGAGCCGGGTCTCCGACCCGTCTTCCTGCTTCACTCCCCCGAGAGCCGGGTCTCCGACTTCGCTCCGACTCTTTTCCTCTTTACCTCTTCACCTTTTAACCTTTTCCCCGGATCGTAAATCTTAAATCGACAATTGTAGATCCTTTCCCCTTTTCACCTCTTAACCAAATCGTAAATCATAGATCTTAGTTCGTAGATTTGACCTTTTTACTCCGCCAGCGGCGGATCTCCGCTTCGCTCCGACTTTTTACCTCTTCCCCCGATCTTAGATCTTAAATCGACAATTGTATATCTTTTCCCCTTTTAACCTCTTCACCTTTTTTGTTAGCTTATTCAAAAGGAGATCGATCCCCATGAGACGCATCGATAAACCGAAGACGGGTGAATTCCCTGAGTACGACGACATATACATCATCCCTTTACCCGACGACGGCCTGCTTCTCCAGCATCTAAAAGAGAACTTCGACGCCGTCAAGAAGCTGGTCCCCTCTTTGCCGCCGGACAAACTCCTTTTCGTGTACGCCCCGGGCAAATGGACGATCAAAGAAATACTCGTACATATCGTCGACGACGAGCGGATTTACGCATACAGGGCATTATGCATTGCCAGGAATGAGAAGGAGGAACTCCCCGGCTTCGAGCAGGATGATTATGTCAGGTTCTCAGGCGCCAACGAGAGGGACATCTCAAACATACTCGAAGAATACGAGTCCGTCCGCAGCTCTACGATCGCCATGCTCAACGGCCTCCCGGATGACGCGTTCACAAGAGAAGGCGTCGCCAACGGTAACAGGTTCACTGTCAGAGCACTGGCATATCATCTGGCGGGACATGAGATGCACCATTTGAAAATAATAAAGGATAGATACCTGAAGTTGGGTAAGGCTTGAATTTGCGCGACCGTTCAAGAAACAATGGCGGGTGTTGGAGAGATATCTCGATTGAGCTTCCCGCCAATCCAACTTCCGGAGTGTATGTCGGCGTCGAGCGCTCCTGCCTCTCCGCGGGCGACGATAAAGGAGTCTCCCTTTCGACAAACGACGGTTCGACATGGACGGACATAACCGGGAGTCTCGCGGGTGACTCCGTAACGGAACTCTTTGTATCGCGTGGATTCATCTTCGCGTCAACGGGTGAGGGTGTTCTATGGGGACGCTTATCTGGTGTTGGCGAACAAGTGAACGGAGGGAACAGCATTTCGCGCCGTCGAGCTCTGTCTGTTCCCCCGTTCATTAACGCGATTATAACAAATGCAGGGTGCCGCCCGGATACATCCATGCACCCGGTATAACGTTCACCTACTCGGCGAACTCAACCACATCCGCGCTCACCATAAGCTTCGCGTGCGTATAAACGAACAGGTTCAACGCCTCGGAATCGTAATGCACGTTGACCAGCGCGAGCTTCTTGCCCTCCGCGGGGCCGTGTGTCAGCTGGAAATTCTTCCACAAGCCGTCGAGCGCCTCTTTATAAAGGAATCCCGTCCCGTCGATGCGCGCGATGGCGATCGTGTTGGTCACCATTCCCGCGGGGATGGTAACTCCGAACAAATATCCGGCGGCGGCTTCGCCCGTCACCCCCCGCGCGATTATCTTGTAGTTACCCGACTGAAGCCGGACATCCGTCAAGTTCCCGGCGGCGAACATTCCTCCTGTCGCACATCCGCCAGCAGCCAGCGACAACCCAACGATGATAATCATGAGAAATGAATTCTTCAGTTTCATCTTATCGCTCCCTTTTGTTTTGTTGAAAATAGAATTAGAGTTTTACATGCCACAAATCGCGTTTGCAGGACGAGCCGATTCTTTTTCCGTAACGAAGGATATGATTCTAGATCCAACAGCCGCCCGCAGGACTATCTCATGTCCAGCTAAATAGACTCCTTCTTAACCTGAATTATTCCCGGTTGGTAAACGCGAAGCACTGTACCAGTTTACGAGGAGGATGGGTTAATGTCAAGAGGAGGATAGAGGGGCGTGACGCCTGGCCACCGGTGCTCCCACATGTAGGGGCTCCATCGCGACCTTGCGAAGGTTCCGGGGGAAATCCTCGGCTACCTTCGCAAGGTATTTTCGCAAAGTACCCTAACCTGCCGATTGATTGCCCGTTATCAATTCACTCTCAATGATATCCTTCAGATGATCCTTCGGCAGCGCGCCGACCGCCATCTGCGGGGTCCCTGATTGGGGAATGAAAAGGAGCGACGGAATGCTCTGAATCCCGAATAAGCCTGCGAGTTCCTGTTCCACATCCGTGTTCACCTTATAAAAGTCAACCTTACCCTCATACTCCTTCGAGAGCTCTTCGATGACCGGCCCTACCGCCCGACACGGCCCGCACCACGGCGCCCAGAAATCCACAACGGCAGGCAACGTCCCCGCGAATTTCCATTCCTTATTGTTCTCAAAGTCAAAAACCTTCTCCAAAAATGTCTGTTTCGTCAATTGCTAGGGCATTGTCAAAATCCCTTTTATGTTGATAGCTGTTTTATCTCACGTGAGATGATAAATCGATGAAAACGATTCGCGTCTCTTAAGAAAACCTGGATTACGCTCGTTCGTGACGGAATCTCTCCCTCGTTATCTGAGCCAGGATCGGCACATTAGTACAAACGACGCGGCCACCTGCATACAGACTCGCTCAGGATGACTGCGGGGGGTGGGGGCGGCTAAGAAAAAAGGAAAGCAACCGTCACTCTGAGCCGAAGGTCCGTCCATATATGAATTGGACAGACGAGGGGTTTTCCCGCACGTAAGTTGGACAACGAGTGGAAGAGCGACGGCTATCTCCGGCCACTTGAGCGCGCCAGCTCGAGAAGTAATTGAAAATCACCATTGATCAGTGCTTCCTTCTTCTTTCGGCTCCAACCTTTGATTTGCCGCTCAAGCGCTATCGCGTTACGTATATCCGAGAATTCCTGCGACCATGCCAGCACGACCGGAAGGCGCGACGATGTATACCCGCCATACCGCCCGTTGTTGTGATCCACAAGCCGTTGGTCCAGGTCCGTTGTCGAGCCGGTGTAGTAGCTCACGTCCGAGCAAAGCACTATGTAAGTCCACGCCTTGATGCTGAATAATAAGATGTTGACTGGGCCTGAGCAAGCGGGCTGAGGAAGGGAAAAAGAGCACCCGTCACACTGAGCAAGGAGGCCGCCACAGGCGGACGACGAGTCGAAGTGCGACGCTATTCCAACTGCCCACCCAGCCAGCTCAGCTAATCCTTCGACTCGTCACGCTTTCAGCGTGTCTCGCCCAGGATGACTGGGGGGGTGGGTAAGCAAAAACAAAGACCCCGTCACCCCGAGCGAGTCTCGCAATCTACTTGGTCACAAATCACCAGCTTGTCAATGCCCGGCCGGATCACTAATTTTGGTAGTGGCACATTTTGGGTTTCACGCGAAGAGCGCGAAGTCACGCGGAACGTGATCCCGCATCATTGCATGAATTTGATATCGGAGTGGGAAAGAAATCGCTGAGAACGCAAAGAAATAATGACCCTCTCTCTGCAATCTTTGCGAGCTTTGCGTGAAATATTCAGGACGTTATCCCAATTGAGTCACTGCCCTAATCTACCATTGCCACATCAACCGGGGGCAGGACAGAATACGAATTGCCGGATTAACAAGTATTTAAAGAAACTCACACATCAACAACCCAGGAAAGAGACGTTTGACATCATGAAAAGACTTCTAATCCCTTTAGTTCTCGGCTTACTCTCAACAGCCGCATTCTGTCAGACTCTTCCTTATAAAAACCAAAAGCTTCCGACAGACAAAAGAGTAGATGATTTACTCTCCCGAATGACTTTGAAAGAAAAATTCTGGCAGCTCTTTATGATCCCGGGCGATCTAAGCGGAGGGATGAACAAATACAAGGACGGAGTATTCGGCTTGCAGCTTAATACAAGAGCCAGATCCAATAATGCTGCCGAACAAATGCTTAACTACGGCAATTCCGGAACCGCGGAATCGGAAGCGAAAGAAATAAACGCGATCCAAAAATATTTCATAAATGATACGCGGCTGGGTATTCCGATTATTCCTTTCGACGAAGCGCTTCACGGATTGATAAGGCCCGGTGCAACCGCCTTCCCGGAAGCTATCGGATTGGCCGCAACATTTGACGTCCCTCTCATGACGAACGTCGCGCATGCGATCGCTTCCGAAGTCAGGTCCAGAGGCATCAGGCAGGTGTTCTCTCCCGTAATCAATATAGCGCGTGACGTAAGATGGGGCAGAACCGAAGAAACCTACGGAGAGGATCCGTTCCTGACCTCCGCGATGGCGGTTGCATTCATATCCCAGTTTGAAAAGTTGGGTGTTGTTGCCACACCGAAACATTTCGTCGCGAATGTCGGCGCCGGAGGGAGAGACAGTTATCCGATAAACTTCAGCAAGAGACTGATGGATGAAATTTACTTCCCGGCATTTAAGGCCGCTATTCAAAAAGGGCACGCGATGTCGATAATGGCGTCTTACAACTCCTTCGACGGCATTCCCTGCTCCGCCAACAGCTGGCTGTTGACCACGGTCTTGAGAAAAGACTGGGGATTCAAAGGCTTTGTCGTATCCGACGCCGGGGCGGTCCCGGGCGCCACAGATTTACATTCCACCGCGCGCAACTATACTGTAGCTACCGAGAAGGCCATTAATGCCGGACTGGACGTTCTACTGCAGACGTCATATTCGCAGTATCCTATGTTCTTTAAGGCTTTCAAGGAAGGATTGATCAAAGAGTCTGTTATAAATAATGCAGTCAGA
>CAWEBD010000089.1:0-13644 GCA_963806435.1 uncultured Bacteroidota bacterium | reverse complement strand
TCAATTCTTAGGCAGCGGTAACGAGTTGATGGACGAAAGAGAAATCACGATGGGGGTGCGCGAAATACAGACAAGGTGGGATAGTCACACGCGAAGTCGCGAAGTGCTTGTGAACGGGCAGAAGATTTTCATCAAAGGAGGGGACTGGATCGTTTCGGACGCGATGCTCCGGCTCTCGCCGCAGCGCTACGACGCCGAGATACGCTTCCAACACGACATGAACCTGAACCTGATCCGGATATGGGGTGGAGGAATCACCGAGAGACCCGAATTCTACGACGCGTGCGACAAGTACGGATTGCTCGTGTTCCAGGATTTCTGGATGTCAGGAGATTGCAACGGCAAGTGGCTCGACCCGATGAAGAAGGATGGCCAGTGGACGAGGCGCCAATACCCCGACGACCACAAACTCTTCCTCGAATCGGTTGCCGACCAGGTCAGGATGATCCGCAACCACCCTTCCCTGGCTTTCTATTGCGGCGGCAACGAGATACCTCCACCGCAGGACATACTTCTCGCCATGCAGGATTCGCTCCTGCCGGCGCTCGACAGCACCCGTTACTTTTTCAGTTACTCGAACGTCGACAGCATGTCATATAATGACCTGGGCGGGAACGGAGACGGCACTTACCACATACAGCCGGTTGATTACTTCTGGGAACACCGCGCTTTCCCTTTCAATTCCGAAATAGGGTCGGTGGGTATGGGAGATTACGAATCACTCGAACGATTTATTCCACCACAGGACCTCGTGATACCCGCTTCCAACTGGAGCAGACTCGATTCGGTGTGGAAGTATCACAAGTATCTCGGCTACGGAAAACACATCGAGGCTTACGGCGAGCCGGCGAGTCTCAAAGACTTCGCCGACAAGGCGCAGCTTGTCAATTACGACCAGTACAGAGCCCTGATGGAGGGACACATATCGCACATGTGGGACTGGTACACCGGTGTGATCATCTGGAAGACGCAGAACCCGTGGACCGCGCTGCGCGGCCAGATGTACGATTACTATCTCGATCCGAATGCGGCACTCTACGGCCTGCATCATGCGGACGAGCCGCTGCACGTCATGTACAACCCAGTGGACGGGATGCTCATCGTCGCCAATCATACTTTTCAACCTTACCATGATCTCATGGTGCAGGCGAGGGCATACGATATGGCGGGGAAAGATTCGACTGTCCTGCAATGGATTGTCGAGATAAGTCCGACTTCCGTTCAGAAGATCGAATCCGTCAGAAGGTTCCTGGGACCTTTATTTGCTTCGCGCGGAGGCTTTTTGTCCTTACGCCTCATCAATTCTTCCCGCAAAGTGCTCAGCGACAATTTATACTGGCTCCCGGATTCGACCGGGAATTACAGCGGCTTGCAGCAGATGAAGAAAGCGGACGTGAATGTTGAAGCCAGGAGAGTAAGTGCCGGTAGGATCGCGGTGAGGATAGGCAACCCGGCAGACGGACCGCTCGCGTTCTTCAGCCGGATTTCGCTCGTCGATTCCACGACACATAAGAGGATCCTCCCCGTCTTCTACAGCGACAACTATGTATCTGTACTCCCCGGCGAGGAGAAGACCGTATTCATCGATTACACGCCCGAAGTCGACGTCTCTAAAGCCGTGGTTTCCATCAGCGGCTGGAACGTGGATGAACAATATTTAGACATTAAATAGTTCTCACTGAAAAAGCGACAATTGCACAGAGAGCCGCACCGCAGTGCCTGCCTTCATAAGGCGTTTCGCGCAGGCACTGCGGAAAAAAGAGTTGCACCCTGAAGCACTCGACATTTCTTATCTCTGTGTCTCTCTGTTTTCTCTCAGTGTATCTCTGTGAAATGTTTTCCCGTCCGAACCAGGTAGGCCCTCTTGCCACATCGCGGGGAGGTTACTTCAGGACTTCCTCATAGCGGGTCGAGCCGCAATCTATTCGTGAGAACCACAATTATGGGGATTGCTTTGTCATCCGCCCCACTACGTGGTCGTACTCCTCGCAATGACGGTTAAGTGACAGGGAACGTTCCCCTAAAAACCTCGTGTCATTGTAGAGCAAACTTCATTTCGAAAAGAAAACATTAAAAAGGCAACGTTCTAATACTGCACCTTCGGCTTTGCCTTATAATTTTCGCCCGGCCGCGAATTCCCTCTTCCGCGATTCTAAAAAAACCGCGAGCATCGCTATATTAAATGGCCAATATTCCCCGATAGTCTCGCAAGACAAACCCAGGTGAACTTCGCAAAATGAACACGACAGATATACAAATAGACATTGAACGGAAATACGAGCAATTACTCAACTACCTGACCGATTACATTTACACCGTAACGATAAAGGAGGGCGTTGCGCTCGATACGATCCACGGGCCGGGCTGCGTCTCGGTAACGGGTTACACTTCCGACGACTATAAGAAGGAGCCCGATCTCTGGTACCGGATGGTACACCACAAAGACCGCGCGAAAGTCCTGAACCAGGCACGCATGGCGATTGCCGGGATAGAAGTCGGGCCCCTCGAACACCGCATAGTTCACAAAGATGGAACAGTGCGATGGATACGGAACAAGATCGCCGTGACGAAGGATGAAACAGGGAATCCCGTAGCCTACGTCGGCCTGATCAACGATATCACCGACCTGAAGAAGGCCGAAGCCGCGGCCGCGCTCCGCACCAGGCAATTGATTCAAGCCGACAAACTGGCTTCGCTCGGGACCCTCGTCTCCGGCATCGCTCACGAGATCAACAACCCGAACAGTTTCATCCTGCTGAACGTACAACTCTTCTCCAGGATCTGGAAGGATATCGTTCCTATCCTCGACGCGTACTATGCGGAGAACGGAGATTTCAGCATCGCCGGGATGTTATACAGCGGTGCGAAGGAGAAAATCGGACAATCGATCGACGGCGTCCTCAAGGGTTCCGAAAGAATCCAAAACATAACGAAGAACCTTACGGAGTACGCCCGGGCCGACAGCAACACGTTGAACGAGCCGGTGGAGATAAACAAGGTAGTCGAGGTGGCGATCCTGATCACGGGGAATCTGATAAAGAAATCGACGAACAATTTCAAGGTCGAATACGGCAAGGACCTCCCGCTGATCCGCGGTAACGCGCAGCAGCTCGAGCAGGTCGTCATCAACCTCATCAACAACGCGTGCCAGTCGCTCAGGGACCCGTCCGCCGAGATTAAGATATCCACATATTACAACGCGCAGCGGAACAAGGTCAGGATAAAGGTGGAGGACCAGGGAGTCGGGATCGAGCCGGAGGACCTGAGACACATCATGGACCCGTTTTTTACTACCAAAAGAGACATAGGGGGCACCGGACTGGGGCTCTCCGTTTCGTACAATATCGTGAAAAGCCACGGGGGCACGCTAATAATCAGCAGCAAGCCGAACCAGGGGAGCACCGCGCGCGTCTCCTTCACCGCCGGCGACACCAGGCTTCCAGCGGACACGCCGGCCGTATAAACCTGCAGCAAACAAGAAAGCAAAATGAGTTCAAAGAGTTTTCCCTCGCACCCGATACTGTTCGTCGACGACGAAGAACATTTCCTTCTCAGCATCGAACTGACACTTTCCTCAAACGGTATAAACAACGTGGAGACCTGCGGCGACAGCCGGCAGGTCATGGGGCTTCTCAAGAAACGGCGTTATTCATTGATCGCGCTCGACATCAACATGCAGTACGTCTCCGGCGTGGACCTTCTCAGACAGATTGTAAGCGATTATCCCGAGATACCGGTTGTAATGATCACAGCCATCAACGACGTGGACAGCGCGGTCCAATGCATCAAGGAGGGGGCATTCGACTATGTCGTGAAACCGGTGAACGACACCCGGCTTGTTTCCACAGTAAAGCGCGGCCTGGAGCTCGCCGAAGTCCGCACAGAGAACGAGATGCTGAAGCAATCGCTGCTCAATCAAAATGTGGAGCGGCCGGAGGCATTCAGCGCGATAGTCACAAACAGCCCGTCGCTTCAATCGATCTTCCGGTATATCGAGGCGATCGCCAGGACGAGCCTCCCGGTACTGATCACCGGGGAGACCGGGACAGGCAAAGAGCTGTTCGCCCAGGCCGTTCACAAGGCGAGCGGAAGAAAGGGAGAGCTCGTTTCGGTGAATGTCGCCGGCGTCGACGACAACTTCTTCTCGGACACCCTCTTCGGACACAGGAGGGGCGCGTTCACAGGCGCGCAGGAGGAAAGAAAGGGCCTCATTGAAAAAGCGGACGACGGCACACTGTTCCTCGATGAGATCGGCGACCTGAGCACTGCGTCGCAGGTAAAACTTCTCCGGCTTCTGCAGGACGGGAGTTATTATCCGCTGGGGTCGGATGTCGCCAGGCTGTCCGACGCGAGAATCATCGTCGCGACGCATCGCGACATCAAGACCATGCAATCGAGCGACACCTTCCGGCAGGACCTGTACTACCGGCTGAGGTCGCACCACATAGCGATCCCGCCGCTGCGCGAACGGAAAAAGGATCTCCCACATCTGATCGATCACTTCATCACAAAGGCCTCGGGCGCGCTCGGAAAGAAAAGGCCGACCCCGCCGAAAGAGCTGTACACACTACTGACTAACTATCACTTCCCGGGGAACGTCCGGGAGTTGGAAGGTATGATCTTCGACGCGGTGAGCCTGCACACGTCCGGAGTCATGTCGCTCGAATCGATAAGGGCGAAACTCGCGGAACACACGCAAGAGCGTCTTCCGGGAAACGGCTCCTCGCTTCAGCCGCAGGAGGACCACCGCAGCGACCTTCTTTCCTTCCCCGGCAGGTTTCCGACGCTCAAAGAAGCAGAAGCTGCTCTGATCGAGGAAGCGTTAAGAAGAGCCGAGGGTAACCAGACGATCGCGGCGGAACTGTTGGGCATATCCAGGCGCGCGCTTAACAACAGGCTCCGGCGAACGAACGAAGGTGAAGACAACTGACGGCCGCAGGCTCAGGACCGCCTGATTATTTACCGACCCCTGCCACATTTCCGCATCCTGCCACGTTGCGTCCCCCCTCGTAACTCCCTGGAATCAGGTCAATTAGACGTGCAAGCTGATCATGCGCTGCAATCCTGTGGCACTCCTTCCGCAACCCATTAACAGCAATTTCAATCGCTTCCGGGATAATCTGGCACGTTTTTCGGATCGGCATTGGAATTGAGACTACTGATTCGAGAACATAATCAATTACTAACTTTTGCTGGAGATTGTATGAGAACATATATAAGACGATTCGCGGCGATACCGCTAATCATCGTCGCGGCTGCCGTAAGTACCATGGCACAGGAGAGCCGGCCCGTCGTCACGCCGTTCAACCAGAAGCAAGTATTCAAAGCGCTTGAGACCTGCCTGCAGACGAACAACGTGCCGGGATTTGTCGAATCGGCGCTCTACACGGTTGTCGAATGCAAGGACCGCTACCCCGATTTGGATTACTCGCGGCTCCTGAACACCGTAAACGAAGTGGCGCAGGAAAACGACAATTCATCCATCCGTTACAAGGCGTATCTGGCAGGGATGTATTTGTCGCACGCCTCCGATATCCAGGTGACGCCGATCAGCAACTCGGACAACCACGAGTATCTTTTCAAGCAGATCGCCGATCAGCTCGAAGCGAAATTCCTCGCGCTTGACGGCAGCCACTCCATCGCAGACAAGAAATGATAGACGATAGAGCAAGTGTACCCCAGCAGAGCCGCGTTTAACACGGGCTTTGTTGGGTGCGCGGTGCCACGCATTCTAACAGCCCTCCCTGCAAACCATTTCCCCTTTTCCCTTCCGCCTCACAATTCCGCGAAGTATGCGGACGCACGTCTTGTTTGAAGGCGCTCTGGCTATGTGGATAATTTTGTCTTCGGTCAGGCCCATATTGAAATCTTTCGATGTATCCCAACGCGGGTACTGATCCGGATTAGTTCCCGTCTGTCTTTACAGCTGACAGCCCCGCTCGCTTCACCTCTCTTCTGGCGCCGAAGGAAATATAAACAGACGTCATCCAAAGGACGGCACACATACCAAAACATGTGAAGTTCTGGCGGGCCAGCTGAGTCTTCGTAAGGAGAGCAAACACGGAGATCGCAACCGAGACGAGTCCTGTCGCATAATACACCGGCGCCTTGAACAGACGGGCTAGAGGGAGAAAATGTATTCCGACTGTAAATGCAATGGCCGGAACGACTATGTTCGCAAGACCCATTGAGGGGAGTATGTTCGAAAGGACGTCGATAATGGTAAACTCGGCGCCAAACACCAGCCCGAACATCTTTCCGATCTTCCTGCGGTATGGACGGTATACCGCCATCTCCTTTTCGCTCGGCGCGGGGACCATGCCGGCCATTCGGAATACATGCAGGCAGCCGACGGCAAGGACTATCGCACAAGCAGCGAGCAGCACGACCGATCCGCTTAAGACCGGGTGATAATTGACGGCGACGGCAAGCCATAATACGCCGAAGAGCGCCATGAATGTCATGCCGATTGCCTTTCCTCTATATGTCCAATGCATGAATCCTCCTCTTTTTTTTCGCAACTGCGTCATTGATTTGCTATTGTGCCGCCCCCGGTTCTACCCCGCAGAGCGGACGCCTCGCAAAGAGAAGCTGACCCATGCAGCAGGGACGGCGTCCAGCGAAACGCGCTCGGAAAACACCTCGTAAACTCTTACCCATTCTATTCGCACGAAGGCTGGAAGCAGCCCGATAAGACCCAAGCTGTCACCGATTGACGGCCTGTGGCGCGTGGCTTGGCGGACGCTTCGTGAGAGTTGTCAGGCTGTCCAGTGTAAACACGGCCGGAGCCGGCGTGGCGTAGACATTCCACAAATCATACTCGGGAGCCCGGTACATTACACCCAGGCCGTCCGGCGCTTTCCTGACCGTGTTCACAATGTCCACCATGAATTGAAGCCTTCCTTCGGAAGTCACCGGCCACTTCATATCTTGGTTATCGGGAGAGTGACTGGGGGTGTAGCCCGTTTCGGCAACCAGGAACGGCTTGTGATACCTGTTGGCGCAGCTATCCATGTTTTCCTGGAGTTGTTCCAGCGTGCCATGACCCCACGGCGGATAGAAGCTTTCAGCTATGATGTCGTAGGGGACATGCTCTTTGTCAAGGTGGTCGAAGAACCACTTTGTGATCTCCCAGTGTCCTCCCTGGTCGATATGTATCGCGATGAGCGGAGGTGTGCCGCCGGCTGCTTCCTTCACTCCCCGGATGCCCGCCTTGAGCAGGCCCGCGAGCCGGCTCCATTGCTCGGCAGAGTTGTAAGGTTCAGGCGGATTATACATTGTGGAACCCGGTTCCTTCAGCTGCGCGATTGGCCATGCGGTGCCTCTGGTTATCTCGTTGCCTATCTGGACCCAATCGGGCATCGCTCCTGCATCTTTAAATCGCTTGATGGTCTCGTAGGCGTATTCCTGCCATCGTATTTTCAGGCTGTCGTAACTAAGCCCTCTCCACGCGACAGGGATATCCTGGTGCTGAGGGTCAGCCCACGTGTCGGAGAAATGCATGTCGAGCAGGAATATTGCCCCGAGGGCTTTGATCCGTTTGGCCAACGGAATCGCGGCAGCGATAGTATTGTCCGGCGCGCGCCTCACGGGAGACACGAACACTCTTATCCGGAACGCGGACCAGCCGTGTTCCCGCAGGATCGTCAGCTCATCGCTCGGTTTGCCGTTGTCCATGTACCGGATCCTCGGCCCGAAGGACGGCGCGTCCAGGGCGCTTATGTCGGCGCCGAGCACGAACTTAGGGTTCTGTGCCAACGCGACAGTTGGGAGAATTGCCGAAACTGCAAGCGCGATGACGATTATTGCAGCTTTATTGAATGCGCGTAATGCGTAAATAGCGTCAATTCCCGTTGCCGGTCCTGGAAAT
The DNA here is from genome assembly GCA_963806435.1 of uncultured Bacteroidota bacterium. Classification (GTDB taxonomy): domain Bacteria; phylum Bacteroidota; class Ignavibacteria; order Kryptoniales; family JAKASW01; genus JAKASW01. The sequence goes on along the minus strand of CAWEBD010000089.1, from coordinate 5,774 downwards.
TCCTGACGATTCATATCCATCGTCTCATCCTCTTGTTGGTTAGTCTCAAGGCGCCTGTCAAATTCATTTCCCCTGCGTATCGATCGACAGCCGGTACTCCGGGACCAACGTCAGCGACTTGAGTTCTGCTATCTGTCTGTGTTCTCCGAAATCGGGCCAGCTTCCCTTCTCGAGAAAGATCGGAGCGTCTTTGCGAAGAGGAAGGACGTCAAGTTCAAGAGGGCCCGCCTTCAGCTCTTTGCCGAACCGCTCCAGCCCCACCTTCCAGGGGAGTCCGTTGTAGAAATTGTCCTCGAGAAGTCTGCCGGCGGAATAGAGACGCGCGACATCTCCGTAGTACTTCGCTTCGAGAAACAACTCGCTGAGATCGGATGGAAACTCGTCCGGCACAGTCACCATCCATTTTGCCGCGTCCGCGAAGGCGCTGTCTCCGGGCGCTTCCGCAACGGCTGTGTTGCGCCAGGCAATCCATGGCCCCATCTTGACCGGAGGTACCTTGCCGGCATCCTGTATCCTGGTATAAGTCAGATAAATATCCCGGGCCGGGACTGTCGCATCGTAGCCGGTAATTCCATCCGGCAATGCTTTGCTCTGAATCGCATGGCTTCCTGTAAGTTTCAGTGAGGTTTGCGGGAGGAGTTGAAATTCGAATTTGTTGTCGCCGATGGATTGGAGATAAATGCGCGTCTTGTCGGCGAAGTACTGCTGCTTCGTGAACAACAGGTGCTCGCTGCCGTCGATGTTAACTGTCCACGCGGATTCCGCCTCGTCCTGAGAGAGTACGACAATCTTAACTTCCGCACCAGTCTTGGTCCGCAGACTAATCGCGGCATTCAGCCCGGGTTTCGAGACAGTGACATATTCATTCCCATGGTCGTGCGCGGTCTGTCCTCCGCCCGACTCTATCGATCCGACTGTCTTTCCGTCGAAAGCAAATTGAGGAGCGATGCCGGGGATGGCGACGAAGAAGTATGTCGTTATACCGTTCGAAGTAAGCTTCGTAAACAGCTGTGCGGTGCTGTATTTCAATTTGATTCCCGACAGGTCGAAATTGAAAGGCCAGATGAAATACGCGCCTGACGGGATGGTTATCGGTTCACGCGGGATTTGGAGCACTTCGTTCGGAAGCCGCACGGCGACCTGGACGTTCGTCCACGCCGGTAACGGATAATAACGGACGTAATTGTTCCAAAAGACAAACCCTTCCGTTCCGTTCGTGCGGACGGAAAACCGCGGCACTGAGAAATCGGCCGGGCCTTTCGGCCTCACGTCGGGAGGCCGCACGGCCAAAGGCGCGAGCTGGTCCCCGAAGTCGTTCATGAAATAATTGAAGATCTTGATCTTGCGGAACGATTCCCTTTCCTGACCGAATTCTCCCAGCGGCGCCTGGAAATCGTACGATTTCACCGGCACATCGTTTGGGTATCCGGTGACCTGGGATTCCTGAAGCGTCGACAATTTTCCCTCGGGGTTTTCCCCTCCCTGGAACATATATGTTCCGTAGAGATTCACGCCGGACCCGAGCATAACGGGATACATTGCGGCGACGTCGTTCGCTTCTATGATGGGCCTGCGATGGTAAGTGTCCTCGATTCCGCCACCGAACTCAGTCCCAAGGAACGGGGTCTCCGCGGCGGCCAGTGGCGTGGCCGGAGTTTTTCCCTCACGATGAGGACCCATCATCCCCATGCTTCCTGAGACGCGGCTGTCGAACCGGAACGCGTAAACTTCGTTCGGGGGAAGCTGGTCCCTCGAACCGTCCCATGGCGCGTCCATGTACCCTCCGTAGAATGGCAAGACCGCGCCCTCCGGAACCACGGCATTATCCCAACCGGTTACCACATATAGCGGCACGTCCAGCCCCGCTCCGATCGCCAGTTTCTTGAGCGCCAGTATGTAATCTGCACCCGCATGAGGCCCGCGCATCGCGTACTCGTTCTCCAGCTGAACGCCTATGATAGGACCTCCGTCTTTCCAAAGAAGTCCCTTAACCTGAAGCCCGATCTGGTCGTAAAATTTCCTGACATAAGACATGAACACCGGTACATCCTTGCGAAGGTCTTCGTTCGGTACTTTCTTCAGCAGCCAGTTTGGAAAGCCTCCGTTCCTGGCTTCACCGTGGTCCCAGGGACCGATGCGGATGTCGACATATAGACCGTTCTTCGCGCATAGCTCGACGAAGTGCCGCAAATCTCTCCGGCCCGACCAGTTGAATTGGCCTTCGATTTCCTCCTGGTGAATCCAGAACACGTATGTGGAAACGATCTGCACACCATCGGCTTTCATCTTGAGAAGCTCTTCTTCCCAACGATTCTCCGGCACGCGAGTGTAATGAAATTCGCCCATGACAGGAAGCCACGGCTTCCCATCGCGGATGAGATAGCGGTTGTTCAAGGTTATCGTCTCGCCGTCCGGAGCGAGAGTGTCACCTTCGGCATACGAGCCCGGCACGGGCGGCGGCACGGGAGCCGTCGCATCGACGACCAGCGGATGCGGCGAAACCTGTGTCGCAGATTGCGCAAAGACTACAGTCGGCAGCGAAAGCACCGCCGGTAGTGTGGTACACCAAACGATTTTCAGAATTCGGAGAAGTAGTTCGCTGTATGACTTCATAGTTAACCTATACTAATTGTCAGAGTTAAGCATCTACAAATGATCGACTTCCCGGTCGACCCGATTAGAACCGGTTTGGGTGAGCTTGGCCCGACCCGTAATTTCGCAGCGAGACGAGCCTACTCTACTTTAGTTGCTATCCACCATGTCGTACCGCCTGCATCCTTCACGCCGGCTCTCTTGTTCTCATCGCCTTTCTTCACGGGTTCCTGGACGGAAACCGCTCCCGCCTCCAGGGCGAGCTTGTAAGTCTTATCGACATCGCGAACATAAACGTGCACGTTTGACGGTACCGGCGGCCAGCCTGCCCCGCCGTCGGCGAGCATCACCACCGTATCTTCAATTTTCACCTCCGCGTGCATGACCTTACCGTCCGGAGCGGGGATTCGCCGCAACTCGACGGCGCCGAACACCTTGACCAGAAACCCAACGGTGCCTGCCGCACCGTCCACTATGAGGTATGGTGAAACCGAACTGTAGCCGGCGGGTTTATATGATCCGTTCAACGTGGTAGTCCTCCTCAGTGCCATTTTGCTTCGACAAATCTCATGTCTCTACAAATGATAATTAACCCGCTGATAGTTGTCAAACCGTACCGCCGCCAGGGAAAACATTGAAACACGAATGCAACGGATTAATCTGGTTGTCAAATCCGAATCACACGAATCTTTCATCGATGTATTCGCGGCATTCGCGAGAGATTCAATTATCGTAATTTCCATCGAACATTTATTCGTTATATCGGCGGAATGTTAAAAGTGCATTATTCCCGCCCGTGTTCTATTTTTGCATCGTTTCGCGGGATGCCGCAAGGAATACCCAACTGAATTTGAAAAACTTTCCGTCAACAACTCTCGTCTTATAAGGGAATGCAGGACAACACAGATTCGGAACTGATCGCGAGGTTCAAGGCGGGAGACCTCTCCGTCTATAATTTGCTCACGAGGATGTGGTACGAGAAAATCCTCGGCTTCCTGTACAGAATCGTGGGGGATATCGACGAAGCGGAGGATGTTTGCCAGAAGACCTTCATTACGGCCTATTTCAGGCTCCACCAGCTGAATGACAGCAATAAGTTCGGGACGTGGCTCTACCGGATTGCGAACAACTGCGCAATCGATCATCTTCGCGGCCGGAAGAACTCATTTCACGGCAACGGCAGGCAGAGTCCGGACGGTTCAGACGAGACATCGGATCTTCCGCAGACCGAGCCAGAAGACCCGGAAGGGAGGATCGACGCTATCGCGCTCCGCCGGCTATGCGAGAAAACGCTCGCCTCTATTCCCGATGAACAGAGGACCGTGATCGTAATGAAACTGTACCAGGATTTGAAGTTCACCGAGATAGCAGAAGTACTAAACGTCCCGGTCAACACTCTCAAGACGCGCATGTATACGGGACTTCGCGCTTTGAAGGAAACCCTGAACAAGAACAGACTCATCGAGGAGATATTAAGAAATGCGATGTGAAGACATTAGTGAAGACCTTGCCCCGTTCGTATTAGGCGAACTGAACGAAGACGAGAGCAGGGCGATAAGCGAGCATCTGGAATCGTGCGAGAAATGCAGCGCCGAAGTGGCGCAATACCGGCAAACGCTTCTGGCACTCAGCCGCTGGAAAGTGCCGGCCCACGGACGTCCGCCGAGCTTCGCGTTCCTCCCCGCACCACCCGTGGCGGGGCACGACCCTGATCCCCGGAAACGTCGCCGCAGATATTTCGCGCGTGCCGGGATCGCCGCGGTTTTCGTCGCGCTCTTCGTGGCCGCTCTTGTCGTCGGCACAAATATAAGGTATGACGGCGGGGCAATATCGATCACAGTCGGAAGTGCAAAGATGGGATATACTCCCGCCGATTCCGCGACGATTGCGGCTATCGTCAACGAAGTGCGGCAGCGCGATATGCAGCTCGTCTCCGACATGATCGCGGCAAGCGAGACACGGCAGGCCGAACTCAATCGCGCGACGCTTACAACGTTCTCGCGCCAGGTCAACGACCAGCAGCGGAGCTACATCGCCTATATAATGAATCACATGTACCGTTTGCAGCAGCAAGACCAGATCGCTTACTACCAGTCGCGTGCCGCTCTGGACGGCATAGTCAAGCTTGCAAGCTCCGTTAGATAGAGACCGGCTCAAAATATGATCACTTTTAGGAAGGAGTATACAATGGTTACGAAGAAAATCGGCTTCGCTTTGAGCGCTATCATCAGCTTAGCACTTCTAATGCCGGTGGCAGCGAACGCGCAGGTGAAGAACACGGGTTCTTATCCGCGCATAGACATAATGAACGGCATCATCAGGGAACTGATGGAAGGCGCTTACGGAACATACGACCGGATTGATGTCTACGGGACTTATGTTCCCAGTTACGGACTCTTGTTCATAGTGAACCCTCCCTACAAAATTGATTTAGGCATTCATTTTGAATCATTAGATTCTGCGATGGAACGGTTTCATTTTTCCATGCAGCACTTCGACTCGGCGATGGCGAAGTTCGATTCATCCATGGCGCGCGGCGGATCTGTTTTACCGCGATTGGAACGACCGCCTGTAGTACCGAATCTACCGGATAAGATGAAAAGGGATTCCGTTAACAATTACTCTGAAGGACAGTACAACGCGGTCATGAAATTCCTGGAGAATTATGCTGATGCGGAAAACAAGCTGTCGCCATCCCAAAAGATCGGCGTAGTTGTTCTTGCGGACGGTGAATCCCCGGGCCGGTTCTTCAGTATCTCCAGGAAAGATGTTACAGGCTACCGAACTGAAGACACAACCCAAGCCAAATTCAAGCGAGAGGTCCGGATCGACGTCATCAAGCAGGATGGCGGGGACAATTCAATTGATATCATGGCAACGATACTCGATAAGTCAGTCGGCCATTGGATCCCGTATGAGAGTTACCTGTTGTCCGCTCCAAATGCCAGGGGGATGTACCTGAAGGGACTTGGAGCATTTTTCATTTGCAGAGCGGAGAACGTCTATCATGGGAGTCAATTCGGTGTCGCCCCTGCTCTCCCGGATGCGGGTATCGCAAACCTCGAGAAGAAGGCGATCCGGACTCTCGGCAACTACGGGTCATCCCTCAGGTTCCTGCACGAAGACGAATCGATCTACCTTTTTCTAAGCACGGACTCCTTCGGCTCGGGCAATAACGGCCT
>CAWEBD010000088.1:0-8101 GCA_963806435.1 uncultured Bacteroidota bacterium | reverse complement strand
ACGGCAGGTTCTCTTATCAGTGATTCGCCTATCGATTTGTATACAGAACGAGGCATATACCGGCCCGCCAATTATGACAATAGTTACAAAGGACCTGTGTCCGCAAGGATTGCCCTGGCATCATCGCTCAACATTCCTGCTGTCCGGGCCATCCTGTTAACCGGCGAGGACCGTTTTGTGGAAACACTCCGCCGTCTCGGTTTCACTGGTCTTCACGATTCGGAACATTATGGATATTCCCTGGCTCTCGGCACTATCGACGTCAGTCTCTATGAACTTGTTCAGGCCTATCTAGCTCTTGCAAACGGCGGGGTCCATTCCCGGCTCTTTCTCGTTCTTCCCCGCCGGCAGGAGCAGGACGGTATGATCTTTTCGAAACAGGCATCCTTTATCGTATCCGACATTCTAAGCGACAGAGAGGCAAGAAGCATTACCTTCGGGCTGGAAAACCCACTTTCCACACCCTTCTGGGCTGCAGTCAAGACAGGCACCAGCAAGGATATGCGTGATAACTGGTGCATATTCCGTCGGTTACCATCAGCACGCCATTGGTATAGCTATCATGCACGGAATTGAAATTGATGCCCTTGAGATCGATTTGATCGGAGCCGGAAAGGCTGCCGTTTCCAGCAAAGTTGAAGATCAGTCCGCTGAATGTGGAGGGACTATCTGTCGCTTCAGCATTCCGGTGGAACTACTGAACGTAACCGATGCGGAGTCGGCCGCAGCAAGTTCGAGTGTTGCGCCAGTGCCGATCGTTGCCGATCCTGATGTGCCAGCAAGAGGACTACTGATCTGGAGAGTAATGCCGGGTGCGGCGTAAATGCCGATCACGCCATCGCCGTTCAGGTCCTGGTGGAAACTGGTCTCGGCCGATTCCAGCGCGGTGCTGCTGCCTGGCCCGGGGGCAACGATGCTTGCCAGATAATTGCCGCTGCTGTCGGTGCTCCACACCGTGTAGCGCGCGGTGCCGGGGTCGTGCCAGGCCACGTCATAGCCACTCGCGGTCTGCACCGCGCCGATCGGCGTCCAGCCGGCGCCAAACTCGCCGACTGTCACGGCGGCGCCGCCGAAGCTGCCTTCTGCAACCCGCTCCAGTTCGCCGGCCACGCCCACTTGGGACTCGTTACAGTAAAGAGTGTCACCTTGAATCCGAACTTTTCGAACATCGGGACGGCAATTGCGAGCTGGTTGGGGCAGTTGTCATCGAACGTGTAGCTTATCGCGGCGGAGCGGAAGCCCTGCCAGGCAGCGATCTGATATCCGGCGGGCACGGTTTGCGAAGCGCATTTGCCGCTCAGGGTCAACAGAAAAGCGATGGCGAACCACAGCCGCCGCGAAGCTGAACTCTCAGTAATGAGCACGATCACCTCGATTCAATGGTTTCTAGTTCGACACGAAGGTCGTCACGCTCGAAGCGTCGAGCGTGCCCGTGAAGCTGCCGTTGGAAACGTTCAGAGCGCTCCCCTGCACGCAGTTTTTGGTGCTCGAAGTAACGTACGGCGTAAACGAACTCGCCGTCCCACCTTGCAGAGCAAACGGCAGAGTCACCGCGTTGGAACCCATATTTAATGCGACGATGACTACCTTTGCGCCGTCCTTGTAAGCCGTCACATAAACGTTTGACGTGGGACTCGTCGTGGCACTGACGCGGTAAAACCCTGGCCGGACGAATCTCGCGAACTGGGACATCACGTAACCTTTATGAGTGACTTTGCCGGTATTGCTGGAATTAAGCGAGCCATCATCTATTGGACCATAATATCTGACAATGTACCACCAAACATACGCGCTCATGTTGTAACTCATGCAGTCATTTATAGTCTTTGCTGTCTGAATGGCGCCAGCCCAACCGGTATCAAGGCTATTGTAAGCGGGTGGGTTGCCGCTGTTTATCAAATATTCGGTCATCCATAACTCTTTTCCTTTTTGCAGAGCAAGCGGGTATTGAACGGCCGATGTTACGCTACCATTTTTATCGACATCTCCATAAATATGTCCGCCGATGAAAGCGACGTTCGCGGCAGCGGCAGGATCGTTCAGCGTAGAGTCTGAAAGCTGGTGACTAAATGTCGCGGACTCCGGCATAAAAATCGGAACGCCGATCAACGGGGCGTCGGTTTTCATGAAAGTGTCAAACTGCGTCGCGGTCCAAAGGCATGATTGGTAGGATGCGTTAAAATCGGGTTCATTTTGAACGGAGATGGCGTTCACCGTTACGCCGTGCGCGGCCATGGTATCGGCAAATGATTTCAGATATGCAGCATACGTGGCGTAGTTCGAGGGAACAAGCGACCCTCCGACCTGGCTATCGTTGCTTTTCATCCATGCTGGAGGCGTCCATGGCGTGGCGATAATTGTCGCGCCAAGATCCTGTGCGGCGAGTGCCGATGGAACATTTGCAGCCCATTGAGTCGAGTCAGGCGAGATAGAAAGACGCATTATAGTCATCCCGACCTGTCCATTGGCGCTTCCAAACGCGGTCAGCACTTCAGCTGGCGTCATGTCAGGACGGAAGATGAGAGCATTCGCGCCACCGAAGCCTCTTATGATTTGCTGAGTGCTGTCGAGATATACCGTTGCTTGCGGAAGGGTCACACTCAAGCTGAGTGTAGTGTCACTATTAATCACAACGCCGCCGAATTGTTTTGGAACAATCGCGGGCGAAGTGCTGTCGGTATTCGATATAGCTATCACAAATGATTCTGCGCTGGCAAGAAGACCGTCGGGAACACTCTGAATTGCGTCAGATCCCATCTCCGCTTGCGAAGATACTATTCCTGGCAGCAAAACCGAATTCGTATTTTGGCCTATTCCGAATACCATCTTCCTGGTCTGAGCTTCACCGTTAGCTTGAAGCCTGTAGAAATAAACTCCGGGCGCAACCACTTTCCCAAAGTCGTTTCTACCATTCCACTCTAAGCCATGCGATCCAGCTGCCTCATAACCGACATTGAATGTCCTTATCTCTCTCCCAAGGACATCGTATATCGACACACTTACATCCGATTGATTGTTCAGGTTGTATGATATCGCTGTCGAGGATGAAAATGGATTTGGATAGTTTTGCTCGAGCCGAAACTTCTCAGGCAGCTGACTCTCATGCTTCACAGCCGTAATCGAGCCGAGTGAAAAAGTGCCTGTCGAATCGGTCAACGCATTGTATTGGATGGAGAAGTTATAGCTGTCGTAAAAAGTGACCGACGCATACCGGACAGGTATTCCAGATGCGGTCACAGTGCCTTTGACCGAATACGTATAAGCACTAACGGAAAACGGAAAAGCTGCAAACAACGATAAAATTGCTGACAGACACAGTTTAAGATTTTTCATTGGTATACTTCCTTCGTTTGCTTGATCTTCATTTCAAGAGCATAAGTTTCATGATTTTATCATAAGAGCCGGCCCGCAACCGGTAAAAGTAAACTCCGCTCGGCAGATTACTTGCGTCGAATGTGACGTCGTAATAGCCCGCGTTCTGTTTTCCATTTACAAGCGTCGCCACTTCTCTGCCAAGTATGTCAAAAACTTTCAATGTCACATCGCTGGCTGCTGAAAGCTGATAGCTTATAACTGTGGTCGGATTGAATGGATTCGGATAATTCTGCAATAACTCAAACTCGGCAGGCACTCCTTCCAGCTTCCTCACATCAGTGGCAATCGAATCTCCAGTGGTAAAACCTGCCGGAACAGAATAGTCACCTGTGTCACTGGCGTTAAATGTGGCGACATGCCAGTAATATTTCGTGTCGGCATTTAATGCGGGCAATTGCAGCAGAGTGTCTGACACGGTGGAGTCCAGAACTACCGTCGAGAACAAATCGTCGGTCCCCAACTGCAAGCGGTAGGACGATGCAGCTATCGACGAATGCCACATGACCAAAGGATTACGCGGGGCTCCGGTTGTGTCGGCCGGAGGCGAAATCGGAGCTGGCTGTAACAAGTATTTTGCAAGATATGTCCGCAGCCATTGAAGAGCCGGCCGCTCCGTCCCGTCCGACCGCACCAAATAGGCATACGGCTGCCAGGTCTGACCATAAGTGTACCCCCACAGAGTTATTCCTTTCACGCCGGGGTCCTGATAGAGCATCGAGAAAATGGCCTTGTAGTCATTCAACTGGTGCGTGTCGTTCGTATCGTTGATGTCAAATTCAGAAATGTATATGGGCAGGCCCGTTGCCGCCAGTTTGTCCAGGTTCGATTTCAAGGCACTGAGAGATGCGCCGCCGGTCGCAACTTCAAAGGAATGAGCTTGTACGCCGATACCGTCGACAAGTGAGCTGTCCTTAAGCAGGTCGATGAGCTGGATGTACTGCGCATTTGCAGAACTGTTGTCGATTACGTTGTATTCATTCACAAGAAGCTTCGTGTCAGGCGACCAGTATTGCCTCGCCAGCTTGAAGGCGTTGATCACCCAATCCCAACCAGTCTTGCCATTTCCTCCCAGGGCTGTTTTGTAGATCGCGGGTAGCGCAGTGTGCAATGGCTCGTTCACCACGTCACAAAAAGCCGCCTGCGGGTATCTTTGTCCGCAGTTCTTGATCCAGTTGACTACTTCCTGGTACACTTGTGCCGAATCGAGGTTTGTTAAAAAGCCCGGATATTGGGATCCCCAAATCAAATTGTGTTCCTTGAAAGGAAACCCGTTGCGAATGGCATAGTTATAGTCACTATCGAGAGGGGCCCAGTTGTAGACCCCCGGACTGCTCTCGACGCTTCCCCACTTGCCGTCATTTTCGGGAGTGACCTGGTTCCAGTATGTCGCGAAGTCCGAGCGAATACTGTAACCGGAGTGAATGACATTACCGACCCACTTGTTTCGGCCGATGGCCAGCTGCGAAAAGGACCGCGACGGTAAAAAGACGACGACAAGCGCTGCGGATACACATACGGACAGACTACCTTTGCCAAATCTACAAAACTTAATCAACATCACTTCTCTCCTTTTGAAGGTGCTTAAATATTCCTACTCAGAAACCTATCGAATTACCGCCATCAACCGGAAGTACGACCCCGGTGATATACTTCGCGCGCGAAGATGCGAGAAACAGGGCGGCGTCCGCGATGTCCGATGGCTCACCGAGCCTCCCGATAGGAGTGCGCGAAAGCACCCTGATCTTCCGTTCGGGATCGTTGTCGAGAGCGGTCGACGACATTGCGGTTCTGATGAAGCCGGGCGCTATGCAATTGACGCGGACGCCATGGCGCGACCACTCGACGGCAAGCGCGCGGGTCATTCCCTCGATCGCCGACTTGGACGCGGTGTACGCAACAACTTTCGGGATCCCGTACCGCGAAGCCATCGAACTTATCATGATTACGCTGCCGCTCCCGCGCGTAACCATCGACCTGCCAACCTCCTGCGTCAGCGAGAAGACTGAGGTCTGGTTGGTCTTTATAATGCTTTCATATTCTTCCACCGAAACGTCCAACGCATCCTTCTTCAGGTTTATGCCGGCGTTGTTCACAAGAACATCGATCCCGCCGACTTGTGCCTCGATCTTCGTAACCAGGTTCGGCAATCGTTCTATTTCATTCAAATCGAAGCGTACACAGTTTATGTTTCCTCCGATCTCTCTGCCGGCTGATTCAAGCTTTCCCTCGTTTCTTCCGAGAATTACGACTCTGGATTCATTCACCGAAAAAGCTTTGGCGATCGCGAGACCGATTCCGCTCGCGCCGCCCGTTACCAGTACGACTTTGTCTCTGAGATCTCTATATGTTCCCGCTTCAAGTATATCATTTGTTGTCTGGCTCATTTGTTCCTTTATATTTAAACCAATCGAAGTAAGATGTGTTATCGCTCGGCTTCCCCAGCGACGTCGAGTAAAGAGCGTACATGCAGCCGACGAATCCGCCGGCGACTTTCGTGCTCAGGAAAGAGGCATCGAGACTGTCTTTCAATGTGATCCACTTTCCGGCTTCGGAAGAGAAAAGAAAACTGTAATATTCCCCGTGTGCATCTATCCGCAGATAAATTTCCCGGTTCTCAGAGTTTGGGGCGAGCGTCCGTGAAGTAACCAATTCCATTTTGTCCACGGAATCCGGATTATCAATCGATTTGTACAGCTCGATCACGCGCTCATTATCTCTCATGGACTTGCACAGATAGTAAAAATGTGACTCGTTCTGAAACACGAGGAGCCCTGCCTTCTCGTTCGCATCTGCCGGTGAAAACAGCATCGCCGTGCTTGCAGAACTCTCCGCGTGCTGCTGGCGGCGGCCGAGGAAACTCGGGTTCATCTTACCTGCGCACGTCTCCGGTCTCAACCGCACTGCGAGATAACCGGGCTTTTCAGTGAGACTGTACCATTTCTCCTTTGGCGCGCGCAGGAACTCCCAGTTAAGGTCGAGCGACTTCTCGCCGAAGTCATCGGTGTATTCGAAATTCCCGCCGTAACGGAGCGCGCCTTTCTGCTCCACCGCGGGCAATGGATACGAATAGTGGTACGCGACGGTTTGACCGTGCTGGACGATAGTCGGCCACCCGCTCTTCCATGTCACTGGGGCGAGGAAAGTCTCTCTGCCTGTGTTGTAGTAATCTTTCTCGTACGGAGGATATGGCTGGCAGCCGAGGAACACCGCCCACCAACTGCCCTCCTGCGTCTCGACAAAATCGGCGTGGCCGGTGCAGGTGATCGGATTTGCTCTTTCGGGATTCAGATCTCTCTGTGTCAAAATCGGATTGTCCGCGTAGGGCACGTAAGGCCCATTCACGTTATCGCTTCTGAAGACAACTTCGGAGTGATTTTCCGCAGTACCGCCTTGGGCACAAATGAGATAGTAATAACCGTTGACCTTGAAGATGTGCGGCCCTTCAATCCAAACCGGTTCCTCCTTTATGTCTGTTCCGCCATTGACCAGGATTCTTTCATCGTCGAGTACGCGAAGAGTCTTGATGTCGAAGCCGCGCATCCTGATCGTCCTGTGTCCCTGATAAAGAGGCTTGCCGGCGGGTGCGACGCTGTTATAAAGAATATAGGCTTTGACATCCCGACCAAGGTCGGGACCTTCCGCCCTCTCATCGAAGAAAAGCGACGGATCAATTCCGCTGACCTGTGGGAGCCAGACGGGTTTCGACCACGGCCCGGCGGGGTGCTTAGCAGTGCAAACGAAATTTCCGCCCGCATCCACAAAAGTGCAGGTCACGTAAAAGCGTCCATCGTGATATCGTATGGCAGGAGCGAAAATTCCGCGCGAGACACCGAGACTGTCGTAGTTGAGCTGGTTCGCTCTATCGATGACGTAGCCGATCAATTCCCAGTTCACAAGGTCCTTGCTGTGGAACACCGGTATGCCGGGATAGTAAGCGAAAGTCGAGTTCACGAGGTAATAATCGTCACCGACTCTGCAAATGCTCGGGTCGGGATAGAAACCGGCCAGTATTGGGTTTGTATATTTCATTGGTTCTCCACCGGCGGCGGATCCGCCTTTGGCGGAGACTCCGCTCACCACAGGTGTGTTTTGCGCGAACGAGTTAGAGAAAGAGGTCAGAAGCAAGAGACAAGAAAGAAGCGGAATGATGGAATGCTGGAATAATGGAATCATGGGACGATGCAATTCCAGTTGATGCGTGTGAATCCGTTCCATCTGCGCCATCAGTGTGCCGGTTCCGTTTCGAACGGTGATGCCGGCAGACCTTCTTTGTTGTACAGGTTCGCACCTGCCGGGTTGTCAGCCCAGGCGTAACGCGCGGACACCGGAGCCGATACCTTATCGCTCCAGACCACTACTTCGTCTCCTGTTATCTTGGCATTGGCCCAGACATACTTGCCGTCTTTGCCGGCAATCTCGAAACGTTTCAGTGGGCCGCTCGACGAGTCGAGTCGTCGACCTTTCGCGACTAAGCCCGTACCGATATTCGTGAACGATAGAACGATCTTATTTCCTTCGACTTTCATTGCTTTGTAAATCGGCCCGGAGTAGACAACCTTGTTGTTGCCGTAAGCAACTTTGTCGGCCGCCAGCGCAAGCCGCTTGCCTACATCACCCTTGTCGAGGGGGTGAATATCGTTCCACTCGCCTAAGTCATACGTAACTGCCAATCCGGTATTCGGAAGGGTGAGCGCTCGGAGTTGCGCGTTTCTCACGTCAGTAACTT
>CAWEBD010000087.1:0-15633 GCA_963806435.1 uncultured Bacteroidota bacterium | reverse complement strand
CGAAAAAGGCGACAGGGGCAGAGGCATTGGCAAATTTCCTGGCAGTCGCAATGATATCTTTTGACGCCACGCCGGTTCTGCTCTCAACGGCAGCCGGGTTGTAATCTTCCATGACGAGCTTCTTGAAACCATCGAAGTCGCCGAACTCTTTCCGGACAAAATCCTTGTCGTACGTACCGTCCGTCAGGATTACATAGGCGAGGCCGAGAGCGACGTCCTCATAATACTCCGGAAGGACCGGGACCCAGCGACTTGCCTTGTACGCGCTCGGCGTCAGCTTGGGAGAGAATGTCACAAACTCATTTCGCTTCGACTTGAATTCGTTGATTGCGCGCGAAAAGTAGGCAGGGCTCTCCGAGAGCTCCGTGAGCTGCGAACCGAAATTGATGATGAAGTCGCAAGCTCCGAAATCAATGAAGTCGGGATGATCGTTTGTGGCACGGGCGTAAGGCAAAGCTGAGTTGGCAGAGAAACTGTCGATCGCCACCTTGTCAGAATTCAGACCGGTCATGAATTCCCCGATCAGGCTTGCCATGAACGCGGATTCTGTCTGAGCGACAAATGCGGCCGTACCTTTACCATTGCTCAGGAGCGCGTTCGACAGCAACCTGTAAGCTTCCACATACGATATTTCCTGAAGCTTACCGTTGACCTTCTTCATCGGAGAAGTGAGCCGATCGGGATGATACAAGCTCTCGATAGAGGTCAGCCCCATCGGACAAATTCCCCCCATGTTCACGGGCGACAGCGGGTTGCCGAAAGCCTGGACCGGGAGGTTATCTATCATCCGAATACGGAGCCCGCAACCGCCCGGACACCTCGTGCACGTCGTCATCTTCCACGTTTCGATCCGGGGCCCCTTATAGAGGAGCGGGATTACGGCATTGGGTATCTTGAGAAGGGCTTCCCCAACTCCGCCGACCGTGAAACCGATCAGCGACCCGCCCAGAAGTTTTACAAAGTCTCGTCTATTTATTTCCATAGGGTGGTATCTCCGTTGAAAGAGCCGGAAACCGGCGGGGTATTGACAGTTTCTAGTACGAAAGCAAATCCTGATTCCCAAACTCTAAATCCTAAACAAACTCTAAATACGAAAGGCAAAAGCAAACAATTCGCCGCACCACAATTTCTCAGACGGGAATGAATCGAAGCAGCATTGGCGAACGTTGCGCTGTGCGGCTCCATGTATCGTCCCTTGGGATTATGAATTTTGAACATTTGAATTTGTCCCGCTCAATATTATCCGAAAAGGATGTGCGGGATGGCGCAGGGCGCTCATTTGGGATTTCGGATTTAGAGTTTCGAATTTCTTCATCTGTGACAATGCGAGCAATCTGTGGTAACATGATGCTTCTCGTGGCAATCCCAGCAGTTCTGCATCTTTATCTGCAGGAATTGTGTCTTCGGCGGCGTGTTTAATGCCGCCATATCGCCGTGACAATCTTTGCAATCCAACTTCCCGATTCCGACATGTCTCCGGTGCGAGAAGTACACATAGTCCGGGACATGATAGATCGAGTACCACGGTATTTGTTTGTGCTGGCTGACGTATTGGTACACCAGCAACTCCTGGGGCGTCTTTTTCATCGGTGTCGTGTGGCAGGCGCCGCAGACCTCTATATTTGGGATACTGGCACGCGCGCCCATCATTACACGCTGGTGGCATGCCATGCACGGGATTTTGTATTTTCCGGCATGAACGGCGTGGCTGAAGTCTATCGGCTGGACAGACTGTTCTCGCTTGTCCACCGCGTAGTTTACCGCGAACGCGCCCGCCGCGATTCCAATCACAGTTGCAAGAAGTATCAGGATCTTTTTCATGAAATTTCGCTAAGCTGAAACCAGGCGAAGGGTTTGGCCCTTCGCCTGGTTATTGTGAATGATTGGTTACTCAATGGTCCTCAGGAACTCAAGCACGGCCCGTGCGTCATCTTTCGAGAGCTGCTGATCCGGCATCTTCGGAACGTTGGAGAAGTGCTCCATCAAAGCCTTGATGGTCGCGTCCTTTTCCTGCATCTCCGCCGTGTTGAGGAGATAGTTCATGATGAATTCCGGCGTCTGCTTCTTTGCCACCCCACGAAGAGGTGGGGCCAATTTTGTCTGGTCTATGTCATGGCACAGGTAACACTTCGAGTAGAATATCGAGTTGCCCTGGTCGACGAGGTCCTGGTCAATCTTGCCTAACTTCACCGATTTGATCGGACCAATGCCGTTGTCGACGGCTTCTTTTTTGCCCTGGAGAGTTCCCCTTGGCGAGGTATTGGCGCTCCTGAAACCCATCACGAACAGGACCATGATGGCTAAAAGAGACGTCGCGAGTAATGTCTTATTCATATTAGTCTTCCTCTTTAAAACGCGAACCATGTTAGCAGGTAGAGCGTGTTGTTGTCCGATGCATTTCTTCCGGCGCCGTCGTAGTTGGACGAACCGCCGTTGAACTTCGAGTAAGCGACGTACTGAAGTGAAATCTGGGTGTTCAGCCAGGGTATATAGGACACCTGTCCGGTTATGCCGCTGCTGTTAGGCGAGCCGTTCGCGCTGCCGGTGACGGAACCGGGAGCGTAGAAAACCGCGTCGCTTGTGCCGGTAGTTGAGAAAAATCCGAGAGCGACGGCGAACGGAGCCGAGAAGTTGTAATTCGCGTCGATCTTGAAGCTGTTAAGTGTCAGGCTGTTGGCCGCCGAACTGCCCGCGGCATATGTCGCGCCTAAGCTTTGGCTTTCCGTAACGTAGCTCGCGTGTCCGACCAACTCGCCGCCGCCAAGCGCCTTTTCGTATTGAGCGTCGACACCAAGGTCCGTGTATTTGTCATAAGGCCCCTCGATTCCGGACGGGAACAGGCTGGTCGAAAGACCGAACGTGCCGACCTCGAGATATTGTGTTCCCCAGTCGTGCTGCAAAGCCACGCGCCAGTATGGCGATACGCCTTTTATGTTGTCGGACCATGTATTGTCTGCCGGGTAAGCGACTCCTTGGATGGCGGAATGATATGCGCTGATTTCGGCGTAGACGAGATTATCATAGAGTCCATAAACCCCGAGACCAAGCACGTTTCCCGACATGGCGTTTGCAAGTATCGGCGTCCAACCCGGGCTTGGAGCCGCGGCGGACGAAGCGTACGGGAATCCCCACGCGGGCGTCGTGTTCCATACGTCCTGCATGGATGGGTTATTGTTCAGAGTTATTCCGTAGAGGAGGTCTTTTCCTCCGACCATCGTGTGATCGGCGTATCTGAACTCAGCCATATCCATACCGATCGTTCCGGCCGACGGATCATAGGTTAACTGGATATACGATCCCAACTTTGGAGTCAGCTCGCCGGAAAGGAAGAAGCTGAGCTGCTGTGGAAATTGAGTCGCGCTCGCTTCCGCACCGGGTGTCGCCTTGCTGACCTGGCTGAACGACGTCATCACCATCGCGGACAACGGGAAGCTGCTGAGTATCTGCAGGTCCTTGGTCTTGTCATGCGCGGCGACCAGCGTCGGGCTTCCGACCATGGTATACCCGTTCAACTTGAACAATCTGCCGAACGGGGTTAGTTGTGGGAAATTGTAATGGCAGGAGCTGCAAGCCAACCCGGTCTGGCGCGCATAGCTCGGGATGGAGTATCCCTTTGAACTCGCAAAAATCATGATTGCCCCCATCAGAGCCAAAACGAGCGAGATCTTCGGCCCGCGTCTGCCTGATGTCTTTGTACTTTCACTTCGATGCATGGTTACCTCCAGCATATTATGTTTTCTTGTGTTTGTCGGTAGAAATGTCAACTCTTCAATTCCTTCGATTGGTTTTGTTGCAGGCAAGTCCGCACCGCGTGTTGAAGCTCTTTGAGCTCCAACGGTTTCACGAAGAGATAATCCGCGCCGTATGATTTCAGTTCGGACTCGCTCACGGTATCGGGATAACCTGTGATCACTATGACCGGCACCTTGGGCTGAAGCCTTTTTGCGTGAAGGACAAAAGTCACTCCGGATTCCAGGTTCAGCCTCAGGTCGGTTATCAGTAGGTCGAATTTTTCTTCTTCCATTCTTTGAAGCGCTTCTTTGGGCACCGGTGCCGCCACCATCGTACACCCCTCCTCCTTCAGGAAATCCCGAAACGCGAGGAGGATGTTCGTGTCGTCATCCAAAACCAAAACTTTAGGCATGCGTGTCATGATAGTGCAACATTCATGACTAGAAGGGCAAAGGGTATGCCGCCGAATGAAGAGACTAAATGGCTCGGATTTTACAAATTGGGGGGGAATTAAAAAGAACTCACCCTGGAGTGACAAGCGCCGCTTGCTTCGGTGTAAACTAAGGCTGGCAGTGAGAGGAAGAGATGGAGTAATGGATTCGAGAGACCGGAGATGCGGGAATTGACGGGTATCGGAATCACACTTCCAAGTCTGATCTGAGCCGGAAGGGTGGGAGAAGTCAGAAGCGAACGTGTCCTCCACGAATAAGTGACAATGGCATGGCGCTGTTGAAACTGAATTTTGAACGGTTTACTTTAGGTGTATAGAGGAATGCACAATGTCAAAAGTAGATGAAATCAAGGATGCCATAGAAATGCTTCCGGAGAAAGACTATGCTCGGTTGAGGCAATGGTTCTCTGACAAAGATTGGCAGAAATGGGATAAACAAATTGAGGCCGATTCCAAGAGGGGGAAACTGGACTTCCTCATCAAAGAGGCCCTTGATGAAAAGACTAAGGGGAAACTCTCCAGACTGTAGATGCATAGAACCACAAACCGGTTCTGGAAGTGTTTCGAGAACCTCCCGGAGTTTGTTCAAAAAGAATCTAAAGAGAGCTTCGAGCTTCTAAAGAAAAGCCCAACCCATCCGTCGCTTCATTTCAAGAAAGTCGGAAAACTCTGGTCGATCCGAGTCGGTACCAGTCACAGGGCTCTTGCGATTCGAGACGAGGAAGACTTCATTTGGATTTGGATTGGCGCCCACGACGAGTACGAACGTATGATCAAGGAAATGGGCTAACAAGGATTGAAGTCATCCGGGGGCGAGCCCAGTCGTTGAGATTCCCCTACGCCACGCCCATCGCGAGCGTCGCATGTGACAGCGGCAAAATGATCCTGAACTTGGTGCCGGCTCCGGGGCTGCTTTCGACGAGAATGATACCCCCGTGCCCGTTGGCGACACGCTTCGCCATCGAGAGCCCCAGCCCCGTTCCGTTGGGCTTTGTGGTAAAGAAAGGGTCAAATATCTTCGCGAGATTTGCCTTCTCGATCCCGGGCCCTGTATCGTTGATCTCAATCTGCACGCACTCGGTCCCCTTCTTAAGTACAATCTCCTGAAGATCCGCCGATTGGTCAGCCGGCGGCTCCGCCAATTCCACGTACACGAAGTCCCGCAATGTTTTTCCCAGCCGGGTCTTCTTCGTGCTAATCGAAATCCTGGACTCATCATGGTTTTGTTTAGCTTTCGGTGGAGGCGAGAAGTTTCGGTTTTCGATCGCCTGAACCGCGTTGAGAATCACGTTCACCAGTGCCTCTCTCAGGTGAACGACGTCAAGCGACAATTCCGGTAGCGACTGGTCCTGCTTCCTCTCAATTGTCACGTTAGCTTTGTCCGCACGCAGCTTCACAAAGGCCACGCTTTCGTCGATGACGCGATTGACCGATGCGGTTTTGAACTCCATCATCGTCGGCCTGGCAAAACCGAGGAGTTCTGACACCGTGGATTCCATCCTGTAAGCCGAATTAAGAGCCACTGTCAGCGATTCCTTCTTCGAGCGGTCAAGATCCTGTGACTCGCTGAACAACTGGAGTATCATCTTGATCGACGTCAGCGAGTTCCTGAACTCATGCGCAATGAAAGCAGTAAGCTCGCCCATCGTCGCAAGCTTTTCCGTTTTCACGAGATGCTGCTCGAGCCTCTTCCTGCTCGTCACGTCGGTTACAATTTCGAGAACCGCGTTGACTTCCCCATCCTTTTCCATCGGCACGGCGAAATGCTCGATATACCTGTCCGTCCCGTCCGGGTTGACCACCTGGTCGAGATGCCCCTCGGGTTTCCCCGACTGAATTACATTCTGGCTCATGCAAACCTGGCAAAAGCCGGCGCCGCAGAAGAAATCGCTGCAGTTTTTGCCGATGACTTCCTCCGGCTGATAGCCGGTTACCTTCGAAAATGCGGCGCTCACGGTCTGTATCCTGAGTTTGCGGTCGAGGACTAGCAGCGCGCTCGGGACGTTGTCGAGGATTGTCTGGAGTTTCGACTTTTCATTGAAAAGCTCCAGGGTGCGCTGCGCCACACTCCTTTCGAGGCTCGCCCTGTGATTCTGGAGCTCCTGATCGCGGAGCATGAGCGATTCTGCCATGGCGTTAAACTGATCGGCAAGTTTCTCTATCTCATCTCGCGTCTCAATGCGAAGGCGGTGCGCGTAGTCGCCGCTTGATATGATTTCCGCTCCCTTCCTCATCTCGGCTATCGGTTTTGTGAACTGCCGCGTCGCCAGGAGGCTGAGGGTAACGGACAGGATCACAAAGCCTATGATGGCGGCGCCGAAAGCGAATGTGGCTGAATATACCGGGCTCATCAGGACATCCTTTGGAATTGCCTCGACAACAAACAGGGGAATTGGGAAATCGGTTTCGAACCTCTGCCGGTCCGCGCGCGCCCTCGTAGGGAACAGCGGCGCGTAGGCTACCACCTGTTTTATTCCCTCCGTGATCATGCCTGGCTTGCCTGAAAGCAACTCAGAAGATACGCGCTGCGGATACTCGTCTCTTATGTCCTCCTTTGTCAGGACGAAGAGTTGATCTCGATTTCTCTTCTTGCGCGAATCGTAGAGATAGTGGCCGTCTCCGCTTACGAGGAAGACTCCCCTGTCATACTTGTGTGCCGATTTAGATTCCATCACATCGAAGAATTTCGAGGCAAAGACGTCCGCTATCAAGATCCCGACTCTTTTACTTCCGTCAAAGAGCGGAGTCGCGAAGCTGACGACCGCGACACGCGTCCCTCTATTTCCCATGATTTCGGCGGGTGCGAAGGCGGTTTGCCCGTCATGCAATGAATCGGTAAGGAGAAAATAGTAGTATTCCTTCTGACGGCTTAATTCGCTCCGGGGGGCGATGATAAATCCGCCGGAGCCGATCTTCCCGGACCCCGATTCAACCCGCATTAATTCCGTGCCAGTCTCGCCCAGGACTCTTATTCTGTAATAAATCTTCTTGGTCTTCGCGAAGTCGAGCAGCTCGGAAGCCAAGAGATTCATCCGGTGTACACCGCTGATCCCTTGTCCGGAAAGCTGAACATCAAGACGCTGGAACGGATATGACCTCGCCAGGAATCTCATATCGGTCTCGACTCCGCTCAGGAAATCGCCCGCACGCTGCCGGACCATCTGGACGTCGTTGTTCAGGTCTTTCGTGGCGGACGCGACGAGATTTCCGGCAGCGGACCAGACCGCGAACACACCGACCGCTGCAATGGGTATGACAGACAGGCCCGTGAAAGCCACGATGAGCTTCGTCCGGATGGACAGCCACGGGAAGAGCCTGTTGATGTTAATCATGAAGGATTTGTGTGAGTTATTTCCTGAACTCGTCCGCGTTGATTCCGTGCTTGGAGACAAGCCTCTGGAAATTTTGTCGCGTCATACCCGCATCGCGCGCCGCGGCTACGATATTCCCGCGATGTTTCCGCAACGCATCTAGCACGAACGATTGCTCGAAGTTGTCTATCGCCTGCTTTCGGGCCTCCGCAAAGCCGCCACTAGCTTCATCAGACTCGCCATCGGCCCGCGAAGCCGAAAGTTCTGCGAGTGAGCGGGACGTGACGACCTCCTGCTTAGCCATGACGACTGCGCGCTCGACCATATTTTCCAATTCGCGGACATTGCCGGCATACGAATGCCGGGATAGCATTTGAAGCGCATCGTCCGAGAATCCCGAGATCTTCTTTCTCAGTCGCTCAGAATATTTTGCCAGGAAGTAATTTGCGAGAACCGGTATGTCTTCCTGGCGCTCGCGAAGCGGAGGAAGGTTTATGACCATCACGTTGAGCCTGTAGAAGAGATCCTTCCTGAAATTTCCCTTCTTTACCTCCCCCGCGATATCCTTGTTTGTCGCCGCGATGAATCTCGCGCCGACATGGATGGATTCATTCGATCCGAGCCTCTCGAACTGCCGCTCCTGAAGGACTCTCAGAAATTTCTGCTGAAGCACGGACGAAAGATCGCCGATTTCATCAAGGAATATCGTCCCGTTCTTTGCCGCTTCAAACCTGCCGGGTTTCCTCTCGTTCGCGCCGGTGAAAGCCCCCTTCTCGTAACCGAATAGTTCCGACTCGAGAAGCGTCTCCGGCACTGCCGTGCAATTCACCCCCACGAACGGCTGATCTGCATTCACTCCGTAACTGTGAATTGCTCTTGCGACGAGCTCCTTCCCCGTGCCGCTCTCGCCCAATAGTAAAACCGGAGTCAGATTCGGCGTCGTGGATACCGAGCCGATGAGCTTATAGATGTTTTGCATCTGCGCGCTCTTGCCGACTAGTTCATACTTATCGGTGAACTCTGCCCTGATCGGCTCTGTCGAGTTGTCTGTGCGGCTGATGCTTTCCAAACGCGCGATTGCGTCGGAGGTAATCCTTCTTACCTGATTCACATCCAGTGGTTTCGTCAGGTAGTCGAACGCGCCGAATTGCATCGCCCGCACGGCAGTTTCAACGGTGCCGTATCCCGTTACCATTATAACCGGCAGCGACGGCTTTGCCTTCTTGATTTCCTTAAGCGTATCCAGCCCGTTCATCCCGGGCATGTTTATGTCCATGAACACGAGCGTGGGATTCTCTTTAGGTATAAGATCCAGCCCGGAAATTGCGTCGCCGGCGGTCGCGACGGCGTATCCATCCTTCAGGAAAAGCTGCTTCAAAGCATAGACGATGCCTTCATCGTCGTCTATTACAAGTATTTTGTGCTTCATCAACTCATTCAGGTTCATCGCGTCACTCAA
This sequence comes from uncultured Bacteroidota bacterium, assembly GCA_963806435.1. GTDB lineage: Bacteria > Bacteroidota > Ignavibacteria > Kryptoniales > JAKASW01 > JAKASW01. The sequence goes on along the minus strand of CAWEBD010000087.1, from coordinate 6,680 downwards.
ATATCGTGGGACTCCCCCTTTCTTTATCCTCCTTCTCCGTCAGCAAATTATCGGGAGAGGGCAAATGAATCAAGAACACGAGAGATTGCAGACGTGGGAGGCCGAAAATAACGTCCAAAGCAGAATGTACCGCCCCCGGGCGTGAAACAGCGAAGCCTCAGGATGGAAAGGCAAAACTGTATGGATAATGTCCAGGTTGCCGCGCGGACGAGTAATAGCGAAGCGATAAGGACGCATGCCCATTATCGGCAGTGTCATACCGCAGCGGCCCCATCCAGTCAATCGACGAGCAGTGCTCTCTCGTTCTCTTTACTGAAGAAATGAGCGCGTGTCGTGTCGAAGTACATTTTCAGTTCAGTGCCGGGCTTCGGGTCGATAGACGTCGTCACTCTCGCGACGATCTGACCTGACTTCGATTGGAAATACAGGAACACCTCGTTCCCCATCGGCTCGGAAATCTCAACCTTCAACGCCCGTGACGAATCAAGACTGCCTTTCTTACTTTCCTCCAGAACTATGTGTTCGGGTCTGATCCCGAGATAAATGTCCTTCCCCGCCATCCCGGTTAATCTCCGCTCGTATTCCCCCGGGATCTCCAGTTTGATTCCCTTGTCCCCCTCTTCGAAATAGAGTCTCCCTTCCTTCCTTATTCTCCCTTCGAAGAAGTTCATTGCCGGTGTTCCTATGAACCCTGCCACGAACTTGTTCCCCGGATAGTTGTACAAATCGAGCGGGGTTCCCGTTTGCTGAATAACTCCATCTTTCATGACTACTATCCTGTCTCCCATCGTCATCCCCTCGACCTGGTCGTGCGTAACGTAGATCATCGTGGCATCAAGTCTCCTGTGAAGCTTCGATATCTCCGCCCGCATCTGCACGCGCATCTTGGCGTCCAGATTGGACAGCGGCTCGTCGAAGAGAAACACCTTCGGCTTCCTGACTATTGCCCTTCCCAGCGCCACTCTCTGTCGCTGTCCTCCGGACAACGCCTTCGGTTTTCTCGCCAGATAGTCCTTTATCCCGAGTATTTCAGCGGCTTCCGTCACCCTTTCTTCAATTTCCGACTTCGAGAATTTTCTCAGCTTCAGCCCGAATGCCATGTTATCGTACACCGTCATATGCGGATAGAGCGCGTAGTTCTGGAAAACCATCGCTATGTCGCGGTCCTTCGGAGAAACGTCGTTCATAAGCCGGTCGCCGATATACAGCTCCCCGGCGGTTATCTCTTCCAACCCCGCGATCATCCGCAGAACCGTCGTCTTACCGCAGCCCGACGGCCCGACAAGGACCATAAATTCCTTATCCTCTACCGTAATATTAATATCCCGCGCGGCACTGATGCCGCCTTCGTATGTCTTCGATACGTTTACCAGTTTTACTTCTGACACTTTAGGCTCCCGAGAATTCTATGGATTTATCATCTCTTTCATGAGTGCAAGCTTAGTCCAATCCTCGCAGACCGCGAGACCCGGCACGGCATTTAATTCACCTCGAAACCCGATCTTGCGCGATGTAAACATCAGGAACGCGTCGAAACCGACTTTTTTCAACGCTTCGAATTCAACTCAGGATTCGCCGCACCTCGAATTGATTTAGTTTTCAACGCCTCGGATTTATTGCCATGCGAGCAGAATTCCACAAGGTTCAGCATCAATTGTTGGGCAACCGGATCCGGCCTCAACGCAAACAGACTGTCGTTGCAGGAGTCCCGCCAAACTAATCGTCCGAGAACCTCGACGCTGCTTACGATAACCAGCCCTTTCTTTACCTCAGCCGAGACGATTACGGGTCTTGCCAGTCCGAGTCCCGAGCGGGCAAGGACTTCGTGTTCTCCGACGATTTTCAAGTCACATTGAGGCACTATCTCACCGCCGTACCCGCCGTTAAACATGCGGAGATCTTCTTTTCTTATTCCTTTCCAAGTCATGTGCGAAAGATCGGAGGGAATAATATGAGAATCGTATCCTCCTTCATTGAGATCTTCCCTCGGTTCAATGATCAATCTAAGTTTTCCGGGAAGCGCGAACTCCGTTTTTTCTTTGACACCGTACTCCGGTTGGAGAAGTACAAGCCGTCCACCTTTTTCCACCCACGAGACAATTTCTTCACTCGCTTTTTCGAACTCTGCCGCAGAGATCTCATTCCCCACCACAAACAAAGCATCTGTGTCCCGGTCGATTTGTCCCGCTTGTTGAGAGACCCGAACGCCGCAAGAAATGAGGAATTCTTGAATTTCGCCGCTTGCACCAAGAACTGACACGGTTGTCGATGCAGAAGATTCTCTGCCGGTGCTGGGCGGGTAAACATGTGCCACCTTATTGCTCGTTGCCACACGGCCCGTGCGAGTATCCGTCAGCTCCGCCGTGATGTGATAGTCCCCTCCCTTCGATGGAAGGATAATACTGAAATTCTGTTTCGACTGTCCCGATTCCTCAACGCGTATTGAAGTAATCGTGGAAGTAACCCATTCGCCGCCTGAATCCAAAATCCCGATTTTGAGTTTCCCTTCGCTGGCAAACGGATAGTCGTTTAGAATATGCACGGTTACGGATCTATTCTCACCTTCAACAAAATGTCTGTCCCACAGCTCGATGCTGACACCAAAGGGCTCGAAAGTGTTCTTCATCGATACAAGCACCGGCTTCGGATTCAATCCTGAAATGTCGCCTTCAAACCAGTGGGAAGTTGGGCCTTCGTTGGTACTGAGGTACACGAAAGGCTGAATGCACCTGACCCGCATTCGCCGAAAAAGCTCCGTTAGCTCGGAAGCCAGAAATGACTGACGCTCTATAAGTTCATCCTTAGAAAAGTCTTCACCGAGCCATCGGCTAACCACCTTTTTGGTCAGCCCACTCGGCCGGAAATCCTTGTCGAGCCACCACCAGAGGTATTCGTTCACCTGTGAAGGATAAGTTGAATTCTCTATCTCGTGGAGTGATCTCGTGTAACCGAATTTACGATTTACAAGGACCGGCCCGAGCGAGTAGATGTACGGATGGTCTTCGAAGAAGTCGTATGACTCCCACGGACGAGTGGGATCAAGTTTCTTCATCTCAGGGATTATCTCATTTTGCACAACGCCGTCGGAAGATTCGTTCAGCGGGTCCCAGATAATAATGCTCGGGTGGTTCCAGTTGTCTTTCAGCCATTCGGTGAATTCCCTGGAAATCTGCTCCTTTGTGCCGGTCGCTCCCCAGAACTGCCATTCGTCCTGAAGCATGATACCGCCTTCGTCGGCAATGTCGTACCACCTGTTGTACATGTGCCCGAGATGCGCACGAAAGAAGTTGAAGTTGTGCGCCTTCGGAATTTCAATCAGTAATTTCCTAATCCATTCTTCATTCCAGGGAAGCATCCGTCTGTCCTTGTCCGACAGAAAACGATGAAACGCGATATTGCTCCCCTTCAAATAAATCTTTCTACCGTTGAGCAGGAAGTCGGAACCTTCAATTTTGAATTCACGCATCCCGAAGGTAACATCCATCTCGTCGATGAGGGCACCGTCGCCACCTGTAAGCGTACCGGTAAAAACATAGAGGAATGGCGTGTCGGGTGACCACAAATTAACGTGCGGCATGGGTATGTGAATCGTAACATCTGCTTCTGACTTTGGCTCAACTGTCACCCGTTCATGGATAACTCCGGATGCCGGCTCGCCGCTCGACTTCTCCCTAACCTTCGCCGACAGGAAGATATCTCTCGGAGTAATATTCACGTTTTCCAGCCACACATTCACGTCAACACGTGACTCGGTAATTCTCGGAAGCATCTGTATCAGCTTTACTCTTACATTACCGGTGTGAACGAGCTTTACGTCTCCCCAGATACCCGGGATGAACGAGATACGTTCCTGGTCCTTTCCGACGGCGCTTTCCGAAGGAAGCGTGTGTTTTTGGCCAATTCTGACCAGAATTTCATTCTCGGATCCGTATCGCAAAAAGCTGTCTACCCTATATTCCTGAGATGTATAGCAGGATATCGATTCACCGACAAAATTCCCGTTTATCAAGACCGCAGTCCCATACATACTCTGTTCGAGCTTCAGAAATGCCGGCCGGCCCATTTCCCCCTGATCGGCCCGGAACATCCTGCGATACCAGTAAAAACTGTGGGGTTGCCAGTCGAATGATGGCTCGGCGCAATCGACGAGTGATGGTACAGTGATAGTGTGCAAAAACCTTGCTGGCGGACGTTCTTTCTGGCCCGGCTGAATTTCCCAGAGACCGTTCAAATCGATTATACTTCTTTTCATCAGACTTAATCCGCTTTCACTACAGCGCTTCGCGGCGAGACTCCGCTTTCATTTATTGCCTCGATTTGAAAATAGTATGGCTTCTTCCTGTCCATGCCTTCAAAGAAATATTCGTTGTCGCCGTACACCATGATGCAGCCGTAGAGCTTGTCCCGCTCAACACCGAAATAAATGTTGTACGCATATGCGTTGTCGACAGGCTTCCACCTGATCCACGCGCTGCGTTTATCAGCCTGAGTTCGCAGAACCGTGAAGTACTGCACGCTGTCGGGCAGCGGACCGATTCCTTTCCCGAAGACGCGAAATCCGCTGATTGCAAATTTCCCTCCTGGAATATGCAGATTCGTCAATTTCAAATAGCGAGCCCTTACAGGCGAGGCTAGTTGCACATAGTCATGAGGCACATCGGTTTTGTTGTGACTTTTATCTATCAGGATTTTCCACGTCTTTCCGTCCGACGAGTAATCGACACGATAGTGCTCATAAATGTTCAATTGCTTCCCGATGAAAGGTGCGTCCTGATCGGCATAATTTATCTGCACGGCATAGACCGTATCGACATTTCCCAAATCACTTTCGATCCATTCGCCCGGATCGCCGGTGGCCGCACTCCAGTATGTCCTGATATTCTCATCAACGGCGTAATTCGCCTGATGACCGCCGAGCGTGGAAGACACCGTGACCGGCCTGGCGTAGTTCAGAAGCATCCAACCTGCAAATGTATTGCCGGGATTGAGCTTTCTGGCGGCCGGCAAATATTGGGGATAGTCGCCGAAAGCCGTGTTGGAATATAGTGTGCCGTCTTTGTCGAAGTAGGCCGGCCAGATGCCGATGCGTCTCTCGAAATTGTTTTTCACATTAATCGCGATCGTCGACACATGCCACCAGTTGCCATATTGATCCCGAAAAGTGCTTCCGTGTCCCGCGCCGCGTGCGAATCCGCCCGGTTTGTACGAGAATGGATTGAAACTTTGTTCACGGAACGGACCCAGCGGATTATCACCGATCGCAACTCCGTCAGCATAAGTCTTGAACTCCGTGCCGGGAGCAGCATACTGGAGATAGTACTTTCCATTGTGTTCCGTCATCCACGAGCCTTCTATAAACGGCGGAAGGAAAATGTTGTCGTTGTATTCACCGAATCGCTGCCATCCATAACGCTGGTAGTCGAGTTGAAGCATCGGTTTCCTCTCGCCGATTGGCTGAAGTGTACGTCGGTCGATTTGCACGCCGTATATTGGATACACATTACTGCTGCCGTTGTACATGTAGAGTTTTCCATTCGAAGCGAGATAGAAGTCCGGATCCCATCCACCGATCTTGAAAGAGTCGACGGCTTCTTTCCAGAGATTGAGCTTCGGATCGGTACTCATCCAGATCGGGAAATCATCCGTGTATGTCGAGCCGAAAAGGAGCAGCGTATCACCCATTACCCATGCCGCAGGAGCGGTAATGTTATCGTAATCCCGATTTCCTTGAATCGATTTTCGCCCCGGCGGAAGAAATGAATGCGAAAGGAAATGCCAATGAAGCATATCCCGGCTCCACCAGTAGCCCTCCTGGTTTGTCGAGAATAAATAGAAATCGTTCTTGTAGAGAACAATCGCCGGATCGGCTGTGGTACGATGCTTTCCCCACTTTACAAAATCGGGAATCGGACAGTAACCGTAATCGAGGTTGACGGGATTGCAGTAAGTTTGCTGTACTTTCTGCGATAGCGCCGACGATGTCACGCCAATCATAAAGACGAGGAAGACGATGAGCGGTTTCTTTCGGAAATTGACCCGGCAGAAGCCAGGCTGAACAGCTTCCCGCAGATCGTCCGGATTGTCGCTGATGATTTTCAATCCGCGCGTATCAGCGAAATATGTCCAGGACAGAGACCGCTTCGCCGCGGCAAACCAGACTCTCTGGATCGACATCTTTTTGTTCACTTGAATAAATCCAAGATTTAGCACCATAGAAATTCTCCGGCTATTCCTTCAAGCTGCCCGCTACAAGCCCGCTAACGTAGCTTTTCTGAAGAGCGAGGAACAGAATCATAATCGGAAGAATGGTCACAACGGAGCCCGCCATCATGAGTTCGGTGTCGGGAGCGTGCTCGCCCATCAGGTTGGCGAGGGCAACAGGAAGCGTATACATTGTGTCCCTGTTCAACACTATCAATGGCCACATAAAATCGTTCCATGTACCGAGAAAGGTAAAGATTCCAAGCGTTACAAGGGCTGGCTTGGCAAGCGGCAAAATGATCTGCCAATAAATCCTGAAATCGCTGCATCCGTCAATCCTCGCCGAATCGATAAGGTCTGTCGGAATCGTCATCATGTATTGTCTGAAAAAGAAAATGCTGAACGCGCTGACAGCCCCGGGTAAGATCAGTCCCCAGTATGTATTGAGCATCCCCATCTGACGCAAAATCAGGAAGACG
>CAWEBD010000086.1:0-9660 GCA_963806435.1 uncultured Bacteroidota bacterium | reverse complement strand
AACCGCTTTTTAAAAACGCATCAAAATCATCTGTTTTGCTCATAATTGTAATACTTTTTAAGTTTTTCCTTTGCTCTTAATATGTTTGCTTTCACTGTTCCCAAAGGTATTAATCTTTGCTATTTCATTATGAGAATACCTTTATCGTAATGTAATACGATTGCAACTTTTTCATTCCCGTTAAGCACTTTTAAAGCACTTTGCATGTCTATTTCCGAACCTACATCTTTGTCATCTTCAGAAATGCAATCATACCCTTCAATATCATCTGTCTTTTTTAATGATCTCGTATAATCAATAAATACATTATACGAAATACGGTACAACCAAGTTGGAAAACTTGCTATTGCTTTAAATGTCCTTAAATATTTATAAGCACGTATAAAAGCATCTTGAGCTAAATCGTCGGCAAGAGCCTTATTATTGGTTAGTTTTATATATCGAGAGCTCGACTATAGTCGGGCAGGATTTGGAAAGTTGCGAGAACGACTGCCGACCTTGGAGCCAGTGACGACATGCTTCCCGAGCACATCGCCGAGGCGATACAGTTCAGGAGCTTGGACAGGCAGTTGTATCTGGAGGCGCAGAGCTTTCATGATTGTGCATCTTCCTTAAGCGTATCAATCTGCGGTTGATGATTTTCGGTAAACTAAGGAATTCTTGATCCAAACGCCAGATCGTAATGTGACGCTGCATAGTTCGATGGGGACCTGCGATTACGGCGTTCAAAATCGCACACTTGAAGTATCGAAAGCGAATACCGAGTGCATTGTAGACGCATATCATCGCCGTTTCAGCGAGAATTCGAGGCTGCTTAACACAAGACGAAGGCACGGCATTTGCGTACTGGTGCATAAAGTGACCCGGTCTGCCTGCAATAAGGAAACTACACGTGAAAGAACGGATGGTCAAGGGTTTTGCTAAATGCCCGAAAGGAGAAAAAAAGACCGTATGTTTATTGTAGGTCGATGGAGATGAGTCTTGAATTTCCAATGAGTCCATACTTAGGTTAGTAATAAACGCAATGGGCACAAACCGTTGTAGTTATTCGGAGAAGGCATTGATGGAGGCGAGAATGAGCACAAAGTGCAGTATAAGATGTCTCCTGGCGGCATCTATGATCGTACTGATATTTTCAGGAGTTGACTGCAAGCATAATCCTGTCGGCCCGCCGCCGGGAGCAGACACGACGAGCAATAACTTCACATTTCAGACATACACGTTTGGTGGGAACGCGGGAAGCTGCTACTTGCAAGATGTTGCGATCATAAACGACACGGACATCTGGGCGGTAGGAGCTGTCTATCTCGATTCTGCCGACGGAGCGCCCGATCCGTTTCCGTACAACGCGGTACACTGGGATGGAAAAGAATGGCAGCTTTCGAGAATCTACTTCAGTACCGTTTGCGGGCAATCAGACTTGACGCCCTATCCCACTACTGCGCTTTTCGCCTTGTCTGGTACAGACATATGGATGGCAGGGGCGGGTCAGGTTGTCCGATTCAATGGGCATTCACAAAGTGCCCCAGTGTGTGTTGCACCACCAATTTCTTTCACCATAAACGGGCTTTGGGGCAATAACGCCAACTCAATCTACGCGGTTGGTTATGGAGGAACGATCGCTCACTACACCTCCGGCACGTGGACGAAGATAGCGACGGGGACGGATTTATCTTTCGATGACATCTATGGCTCAGGGGGACAGATACTGGCAGTCGCGTACGATGCTGCTGAGATACATGGTTATAGCGGAGCACTCTTCAGCATCCAGGGAAACGGTGCAACGCAGCTTTCAATAAATCCTATCCAGCTTCCGTCGGCGTTGTACGGAGTGTGGTTCGTGCCTAACCAACGTTACTACATTGTCGGAGAGGGAGTTTACGAGAAGCGTTCTCTTTCGGACACTAGCTGGACTCCATTACCAATAACCGGAGCGGCAACTACTGGAGCATGCGGCAGCGATACGAGCGACGTTTTTATAGTGTCATCGACGGGTGACTTTTTGCACTATAACGGAGTACGCTGGACAAGCCTTAGAGCGGAGACGGGTCTATCTAACGGCGGTTATTCCAGAGTTGCAGTTAACGGGAATACCGTTGTGGGAGTCGGACAAAATAATGTCAATTTTGGTCAAGCCATAATTACCATGGGGATAAGACACTGAAAGGAGGTGGATGAAGGGAAAAAGAAGCAAGAAGTCAAAAGTCAGAAATAGGAGCGAACCAAGAACAAAAGGAGATGCCATGTTACGCGGAATGTTACTGTTCGTGCTTGTCGTCTCGGCGACGGCTTTTTCGCAGACAATGCGGGAGGGACTCCACGCGGAAGCTGAACTACTTCTACCAAGTTACTAACCACCTTCAAATGTATCACGGTATGTCCGGCACGTAGGCGCCCAGTCGGGCATTTAGGGGAGGCGATTGTTGTTGGGCTCGCAAATATGCAAAATATTGGGATAAACGCTTGTCATCTGTGTGTCCCGTTTGCTATCTTCAATTGAGTAATGTCAAAGCCTGCTGATCATATTGCCATTACGGGTATGGGCTCGATTTCTCCCTTGGGATACAGCCCGGATGAAGTTTGGCAGTCTTACCTCAGGCGAGAATCCCTTTTGAAGCCGCGCCTTTTCAACGATGAAAAAGTGCCGGTGGCAAGCCTCCAGAAGCCTTCCGAGGATATTCTGAAAGCCATCAGGATTGAAGAATCATTCCATGAGCATCTCGACAGAACCGTTCTCATGGCTATGCACTGCGCGCGAGAAGCAGTGGAACAAGCGGGATGGGATCGGTCCGACGGCGGATCGAGAACGGGCGTGAACATAGGCTCGTCAAGAGGGGCGACCGGTATTCTTGAGGAATCACACGGTGCTTATTTGCGGAACCCATCACAGCGCATCTTCCCGCTCACATCTCCGATAACGACACTCGGCAATATCTCGAGCGCCGTCGCGCACGACATCGGGGCTAACGGGCCGGAGTTCAGCCACTCGGTCACATGCAGCTCGGCGCTCCACGCGGTCTTCAACGGTATCGCGTGGATGAGGGGAGGGCTCGCCGACCGATTTGTTGTAGGGGGTGCGGAGGCCCCGCTGACAGGATTCACCGTCGCCCAGATGAAAGCCCTGCGAATATACACGAACGATATCCATTCGGAGTACCCTTCACGTCCTTGTTCATCCGAGACGCCGCTGCGTGATACGATGGCACTCGGCGAAGGAGCCGCTCTGTTCGCGCTCGAGAAACTCACCACCGCACAACTCAGCGACAAAAAGCGGTCGGTTCTCGGAGTTATCGAATCGTTCGGCTACGGTCTCGAATCACCTTCGACGGCAACTTCCATAACGGAAGACGGCCTGGCTCTGAGAAACTCGATGACAATGGCGTTGAAGGGGATGGCGTCCGGCGATTCTGTGGACATGATAATCCTGCATGCTCCCGGAACCATCAAAGGTGACCGCAGCGAACTCAACGCGATAAAGATTACATTTGGCGGAAAACTTCCTGTGCTGGTATCGAACAAGTGGTTTGTGGGGCACACGTTCGGCGCATCGGCGGCGCTTAGCCTGGAATATGCGCTTTTGATACTCTCAAGCGAGGACTACATTGACTTCCCTTATCCCGTCGCCTTTGAGAACCCGCGGCGGCCGATCCGCAAAATCATGATCAACGCCGCCGGATTCGGAGGGAACGCCGCGAGCCTTATCGTCTCGAAATCGACAGCCTAACGCGCACCCGGATTTTGTTATGCCTTCAAAGATAACGATATACGATGTAGCAAGTGCCGCAGGAGTGGGCATCGGGACGGTATCTCGTGTGCTCAACAACCATCCGAGCGTGACGCCTGAAACCCGCGAACGCGTAAGAGAGATTGTAAAACGACTCCACTATCAACCCCATGCTTACGCGCAGCGGCTCGCCAGGAACCAGTCTGAGACTATCTCCGCGATAATTCCATTCTTTACCAATTATTTTTTCGTGGAGGTACTTAGGGGTGTCCAGGAAGACATTGGCCGGCTCGGATACGACCTGACCCTCTTCGGCGTGAACAATGTCAACCAGGTTGAATCCAAAATCGCACGTGCCCTGCAGAAGGGCAGAGTGGACGGCATCCTTTTTTTCTCGATGAAGTTGCCCGATAAGGTTGTCCCAAGAATGAGGGAGGCCGGGATACCTATCGTCCTCGTGGACAGCTTCCATCCGAAGTTCGATTCCATTTCAATCGCGAACGAAGACGGTGCTTATCACGCGACTACATATCTTATCGGCCTGGGTCACCGCAATATAGGAATGATCAATGCGCTGCAGATAAGCGTGCCCGCGAATGAGAGACTGCAGGGATACAGGCGCGCCCTCGAAAGCAAAGGAATGAGTTTCTCGGAGAGCCTTGTAAAAACCGGAATCAATACGAAGGCGGATGGCTTCAACCGCGAAGCCGGCTACGAAGCAATGATGGAATTTATCAAGATGGGCGAGCAAATGCCCAGGGCATTCTTCGTGTCTTCAGATATACAGGCCATCGGCGCTATTGCAGCGTTGACTGAAAATGGGTTCAAGGTGCCGGAAGATGTCTCGATCGTGGGCTTCGATGATATCGAACTCGCGAGCCACATGAACCTCACCACGATGCGACAACCGATGTACCGGATGGGACAAATGGCAGTTGAACGACTGGCCGCCAGGATGTCCAAGCCGAACCTGAAAGTCATTCACACAACGTTCCTCCCGGAGCTTGTTGTGAGGGGAACCTGCCTTCCCGCCGACGGGAGGTGACCTGAGTAGACAGTGCAAGATTCCCGCCCGTCGCTGCACGCCCTTTAAAAATTGACGAATTGATAGTTAAATTCATCCTCAACATCTTAAACCAATTGGTGTCAGATTTTGTTAAGATGATTCACAGAGAGTTCAAGATATTATGAGTCTTGTGGAAACGGCCGTAATGGCCCGATGATTTTGATGCAAATACCACTCTTTTACTAGCGAAGGACCTATATGATGAAGAAGACCTCAAATTTTTCCCTCAATCGCATTTCCGCGATGTTTCTTCCAATGGCGATACTTGCACTCGCCTTCTGGGGACAGGCGATTGCACAACCGAATTTGAACGAGGCATACGCGAGTCTGAAATGGCGTATGGTTGGGCCTTACCGGGCCGGCTGGGCCACGATGGCCACCGGCGTGCCGAATGAGCCGAACACATTTTACTTTGGCGCCGCCGGCGGCGGTGTCTGGAAGACGATCGATGCCGGGCGGACATGGGAGCCGCTAATGCAACACGAGGGCGCCTCAACAGTCGGAGCGATCGACATATCCGCGTCTGACCCGAATATCCTTTACGTCGGCACGGGGCAGGTCGCCTTCCGTTACGACATGCTTGCCGGCGATGGCGTCTACAGGACGACAGACGGCGGGAAGACTTGGGCAAACATCGGACTCAAAGGTACCCAGCATATCGGCCGGATCATCGTCGATCCGAAGAACCCGCAGCGGGTTCTTGTAGCGGGACTTGGAAACGTCTTCACGCCGAGCGATGAACGCGGAGTCTTTCTTACGACAGACGGTGGAACAAACTGGCAGAAGACTCTCTTCGTAAACGACAGTACCGGGGCGGTCGACCTCGCGTCAGACCCGGAAGATCCCTCCGTGGTCTACGCGGCGCTATGGCAGATGCAGGCGCATCCATGGCTCGATTATTTCATGCCCCAGACCGGGGCAGGATCCGGAATCTTCAAGAGCACCGACGGTGGAGAACACTGGACAAGGCTGACCGGCGGCGGGTTACCGACAGAAGCGCTCGGCCGGATCGGGCTTGCCGTCGCCCGCGGAAGCAAGGGACAAATCGTCTACGCGACGGTGATCGGTTCAAACGGCGGAAGCGGCCTCTATAGGTCAAACGATGGCGGTGCAAACTGGGAATACGTGAACAAAGACGGGGGACTCGCCAACTCGTACTTCAGCCGAGTCACCGTCGACCCGACAAACGCGAATATCGTATATGTTATGGACCGCTCCATTCACCGCTCGGAGGACGGCGGGAAAAATTTCACCATATTTAAGGGCGCGCCGGGAGGCGACGACTATCATTTCCTCTGGATCAACCCGATGAACGCTCAATACATGATTACGGCATCCGACCAGGGATGTGTCGTGAGCGTCGACGGAGGAAAGACGTGGTCAAGCTGGTACAATCAGCCCACTGGACAGTTCTACCATATCGCAGTCGACGATCAGTTTCCTTATAAGATATACGGCGGACAACAGGACAACGGCACGGTTGGGATTTTGAGCCGGGGCCCGTATGGTGTGATCGAGGACCGCGACTGGCATCCCGTCGGCGGTGACGAGCGTGACTACGACGTCCCGAAACCAGGCGATCCGAACCTGGTGTTCGGCAGCGGATTGGGAGGACACTTCTCCCGATTCGACAACGTCACGAGGCAGGTCGCCGAGATATCGCCGTGGCCTCTGTCCACATATGGCGCGCGGGAATCCACGGTTCAGTATAGGTACACCTGGATTACGCCGCTGGTATTCTCCCCGATCGGGAAACACGCGCTGTATGTTGCCAACCAGTATCTGTGGAAGTCTCTCGACGACGGCAACCACTGGCAGCGTGTGAGTCCTGACCTGAGCGGGATGAAACCAGGCTCGAAGGATTACTTCGACCCGAGCAGAACCCAGGCGAAGGACGCAGGCTACGGAGTGATTTTCACGATCGCGCCTTCGCCGAAGTCGGAAAACACCATCTGGATCGGGACGGATGATGGACTCGTTCAGCTGACGACCGATGGCGGCAGCCACTGGAAGAATGTGACTCCCGCCGGCATCCCGACATGGGCCAGAGTCGACGCGATTGATCCTTCGTACCAGTCTGACGGAACAGCGTACGTGGCAGTGAATACGCAGCGTCTCGGTTATATCAAACCGCTGATCTTCAGGACGACCGATTATGGCAGGACGTGGGAGGCGATCACGAACGGTCTCCCGTCGGATGAGTTCGTCAACTCAGTTAGGACCGACCCCGTGAAGAAAGGTCTCCTTTACGCGGCCACGAACAGGAGCGTTTATGTTTCATTCGACGACGGCTCGAACTGGAGTCCGCTGACGCTGAATCTTCCGACAGTTTGCGTGAATGACCTGGTCGTACACGGCAGTGACCTGGTCGCCGGTACTCAGGGGAGAGGTATATGGATCCTCGACGACGTCGAGCCGCTCCGTGAAATCAACGCGACTCTCACCTCGGAGCCTGTCCATCTCTTCCGCCCCGCGGTCGCGATACGGCTGCGTGCGGACGAGAACAAGGACACTCCATGGCCGCCTGAGACGGCTCTCGGACAAAATCCACCCACAGGCGCCGTCATAGACTACTGGCTCAAGGACGGATCTCACGGCCCCGTCGCACTCACCATCCGTGATTCGAAAGGGGAAGTTGTCAACAAATTCGTGAGCGACGAAAAAGCGGCAGACCTTCCGGCGCACCGCTATTTCCAGGCAGAGTGGATAAAACCGCCGCAAGAATTATCGGCGAGTGCGGGTTCGCACCGGTTTGTCTGGAACCTGCGTTATCCGAGGCCGCCGGCACTCAGGTACGGGTACTCGATTGCCGCCGTATGGCCCGCCGGCGGAACAAACGATGAGGATGCCGGAACGCCTCTCGACCCCGAGGGTCCGTTGGCGCTGCCAGGCAAGTATACGGCGACGCTGACCGTCGACGGAAAGAGCTACACGAAACCGTTTACGGTGAAGGAAGACCCGAGAGTTCATGTCAGCATGAGCGAGTTGCAGAAACAGTTGAACCTTTCCAAGCTGATCGACAAGGCTCTCAAAGAAGCTGTCACAGCCCACGGCGAGATCGGCAGGCTTCTTAATGAGAAGAAAGGTTCGCTGTCCCCATCATCGGTGGATTCTCTCTCATCTCTGCAGAGCAAAGGGAATCCGACCTTTGCGTCGGTGGCCGGCAACCTTGCGAGCCTTGTGCCGGCGGTGCAGGGCGCTGATGCCGCCCCGACACAGGGGGAACTCGAGGTGTACGCCCTGACACGAAAGCAGCTGGACCAACTCCTTGCCAGGTGGCACAAGGAGGCAATGGATATGCCGGGCAAAGGCAACTGATCGGATAGCTATCTCCGAAAAAAGATCTTAACAGGAAGAGCCTGAATCAGTTTTCAGGCTCTTCTTTTTTCCCCTTCGGGGCTGTCTGCGGGCGGGTTATCAAGACTAAGTAGAACTTGTCAGAGCAGAGGCCTTCAGGCTTGACAATTATCCGGGCGCCCATTAATATTGCCGGCGTAAGAGATACGTCAACACTGTTTTCGACGCACCGATAATCGGAGGACCCTTGGAGTTGCAGGCCGTACTAGTTGTTGGAAAGGGGCAGTTTCACGGTGTACTTGCGTTTCTGAAGAATTATCTGGCGGGTCCCTCTCTCGATTCTCTCGTTTTCACAATCGAATCTTAGGTTAGGCTGTTGTTAAGACACGGGAAGCGAATGCCCGTGATCTTCGCATATAGAGAAAAATTCTAAACACATTTCCGGCAGGTCTCATGCGGGCCGGGTTTATGTTGCTGCCCGCATAACAGATAAAAGGAGTGTCAATGCCTGACGATCGTGAACGAGTAGACAACGACGCGCATCTCGGCCAAATCCTGGCCAACATTGAAACTAGATTATCGCGTATCGAACGGGAACTCAACCTGGAGCCGATTTCTCCGAAACCGACCCCTCAGTTTATCCAACAGTCAGAGGCGGTGGAGGAGAGCAAGGACAATCTCGAGCTGAGAATCGGGTTGTATTGGTTCGCGAAAGTCGGAATCGTCACGCTCATGATCGGGGTGGTTTTTCTTCTCCTCCAGCCTTACAGGAGCCTGAACCCGGCGTTCGCGTCCGGGCTCGGATACATCCTGGCCGGCGGCGTAATTCTGGTCTCCCGTTTCCTGCGAAAGTCGTCTCCGTTTCTCGCCGGCTACCTCCTGGGCGGCGGCCTGGTGCTGTTTTTCTTCGCTACTCTCCGGTTGCACTATTTTAGCCCGACACCTGTCCTGAGCGGAAGATTCGCCGAGGTGGCTATTCTCCTGATGATTGTGGCAGTCAGCACGGCCGTCTCGATCACCAGCAGGGTGGCGACATGGTGCGCGTGGGAGGTATGAGCTATTCCTGCGATCCGACGGCGACTATCGGCAATCGCATCGGCGATATGACCCTCAAGGGCAATCCGATGGAGGCCAACAAGACCTACAAAGTGGCAGCGGCACACCGTTTCCGAAGCCGCGCGCGATGCTGGCGGCGAGCCTATATGGGAGCTGGTCGCGCGCCATCTGCGGACGAAGAAGACCATTGCGGCGCCCAAACTCAACCTGCCGCGTCTCAAGAACGTCGATGGCAATATGGGTATTGGCTGACGGTCGCTGTTTTCGTGAAGGAGCGGCATCCAGGTGCTGCTGCCGGCTTGCTGGAGGTGCTGTTCTGCGCGGTCCCGACTTTGCCCAAGACAAAACGGCGCTGGCCGTCGAACAGGATCAGTCCGCACCGGTCAACGTGGTCTATCACATCGACGACGCGGCGACGCAGGCGCTCAAGGCGCTGCGCAACATGCGCAACCATTTGGATGTCGCGCCGAAAACGAAAATCATCGTTGTGACCCATGGTGACGGCGTCGATTTCCTG
>CAWEBD010000085.1:0-7575 GCA_963806435.1 uncultured Bacteroidota bacterium | reverse complement strand
TATTTACGCGATCGGATCCCGGCCCATAAGGTCAATCTTAATGAAGACTACTCGCGGCTGGAGAAAATGGCCTTGAGTATGAAGCAGAATGAGGCGTACACCAACTGGATCGAGCAGCTAAAGAAGCAGGTCTACTGGAAGATAATGAGTTGATGACGGAGAGGGCTCTATAAGCTTCATACGGAGCGTCTTTCGGACAGTCGCCATCCAACCTTTCACCGCGATCTCACGGAGACGGATTTGGATTCCCTAAAGTTCTCTGAGTATGACATGTCGAACGGGCTTCATGTCATCTTGAGCCCCGACAGGAATGCGCCGGTCGTAGCTGTCAACATCTGGTATCACGTGGGGAGCAAGAACGAAGAACCATCCCGGACCGGGTTCGCTCACCTCTTCGAACATATGATGTTCCAGGGTTCGGCGCATGTCGCCAAGGCCGAACACATGAGGTACATTGAGCAGGCGGGGGGAACTTTCAACGGCTCGACGACATGGGACCGCACGAACTATTTCGAGACGCTTCCGTCCAACCAGCTTGAACTCGCGTTGTGGCTCGAGTCGGACCGCATGATGAGCCTGGACATAAGCCGGGAGAACCTCGATAACCAGCGGGAGGTCGTAAAGGAGGAGAGGCGCTTTCGCGTCGATAACCGTCCCTATGGTACAGCCTGGGAAAGAATCTTCTCACTGGCTTTCAAAACCCATCCCTATCACTGGCCGGTCGTTGGATACCTGGAGCACCTGAACGCCGCTTCGGTTGAGGACGTTCGCTCTTTCTTTGGGATGTACTACGCGCCCAACAACGCCGTCCTATCAATCTCGGGAGACTTTGATCCGTTAGCCGCAAGGCGGCTCGTCGACAAATACTTCGGCGAGATAAAAAGCGGACCGGGAATTCAACTTGAAGCAATTGCCGAACCGCCTTTACGCGGAGAGACAAGGGAAGTCGTGTACGACAACATAGCACTGCCCGCAGTCTACATGCTGTTCAGAGTTCCGGCGATGACGTCGCGTGACTCGGAGTCGTTGAACCTTGCCGCGAGCATCCTGTCGCAGGGCGAGAGCTCCCGGTTGTACGGAAAACTCGTTTACGACGAGAAGATCGCCCAATCGGTAGACGCCTTTCAGGTGGATATGGAAGATCCGGGTGTCTTCGTCGTACACGCGGTCGTTTCTCCCGGACGGAAGCCGGAAGAAGCTGAGGCTATGATCAGGAAAGAGATTCGAAAACTTGCAGCAACGCCCCCGGAGCAAAGGGAACTCAGAAAAGTGAAGAACCAGGTGTCGTCCGAATGGGTCAAGCAGTTGTCGAGGTCGATGGGAAGAGCGGATAATCTGGCTCACTTTCATACCTTCTTCGGCGATGCCGGAATGATAAATCGTTATCTCGACAAATTCCTCGCAGTCACGGACAAAGAGGTTCGTGAGGCGGCGGACAAGTACCTTGATACGGAGGACTCCGTGGTGGTTTATTATCTTCCTAAGCAATCAAAGGAGTGAACAGTCGGATGAAGATGCGTTTGTTCGGACCAGGATCACATCGGCGATGTGTGGGCAGATAACGTGACGATGCGAAATCTTCAGAAGAGTACGGTGGGACATGGAAAGCCGGGTGACAGGCTGACTGTGAAAGTAGGTTTTACCCAATTTAGGCTGGACAACGGCTTGACTGTAATCCTTCGTAAGGATAACTCGGTACCTGTAGTCGCCGTCGATGTTTGTTATCATGTCGGCTCGAAGAACGAGAGAAAAGGCAAGACAGGATTCGCGCACCTGTTCGAACACCTGATGTTCGAAGGGTCGGAACATGTGAAGAAGGGGGAGTTCGACAGATATGTCTCGCTGGCAGGAGGCTACAACAACGCATATACGACCGAGGACGTGACAAACTACTATGAAGTGCTTCCTTCTAACCAGCTCCCGCTCGCATTGTGGCTCGAAAGCGACAGGATGCTGAAGTTCAGCGTCACTGAAGAGGCACTTTCTACCCAGCGAGAAGTGGTGAAGGAAGAAAAGAGATGGAGGGTCGACAACCGGCCTTACGGAGACACAACTGAAAGAATGCAAGGTCTGATTTTTCCGGTCGGGCAGTACCACTGGCCGGTTATAGGTTCGATGGAAGATTTGAATGCCGCCGGCATGGACGATGTCCGCAATTTTTATGAAAGTCACTACACACCGGACAACGCAGTCCTGGTGGTTAGCGGGAGTATGGACGAGCGCGAAGCGGAGCGCCTGATCAGGCGGTACTTTTCTGATATACCGCCGGGCCCCGATCATGTCGGAAAGGTCAACTTCGAAGACAGAGCGCTTGCGGGTGAAGTGACCGAGACTCTCCGCGGAAACGTCCCGGCCCCAGCGGTGTTTGCGGCATACAAGGTCCCGCAGGAAGGCTCGCCTGAGTATTATGAACTGAGCCAGATAGCAAAAATTCTTTCCGACGGAAACAGCTCGCGCCTGTATAAACGTCTCGTGTATGACATCCAGGCGGTATCAGAATTTGAAGTTTCAATCGAGGGGATGGAAAAGGCCGGTGTTTTCCTGTTTACGGCGTTCGTGGCGCCCGGACATTCGGAGAAAGAAGTCCTTGGGATTTTCGATGAAGAGATCGACAGGCTGAAACACTCTTTGGTGACTCCGTACGAATTCGAGAAAGCGCAGAATTCGACTCTCTCCTCATATGTCGGCAGGCTGTCGACAAACAGCGGGGTCGCCGACGCGCTGGCGCACTATCATACCATTTTCCATGACGCCGGGATGATAAATTCCGAGGTTGAACGCGAGCTGGCAGTAAGCCGGGAATCGATAAGGAGCGCTGCCGGAAATCTTCTGGGAAGAAACAACCGGGTCGTTATCCGCTATTACCCATCGGATCATGTTTAAGAGTATATTTTTGTCCCACGTCTGATTCAGAATTCAGACTGCATTAAATTTCAGTGAGCAGGAAATGAAATTAAAGCGAAAAGCTGTCCCGGACAGAACGAAGCCTCCCAAAGCCGGTCCATCCGGGAAAGTCTCATTCCCGAGATATTTCGAGAAGAAATACGGCAACGGATTCAAGATATTCGTGGTAGAGAACCATCAGCTGCCTATTGTTACGATGGGATTCGTTGTGAAGAGCGGGGCGGCATTCGACGGCAAATTGCCGGGGCTGAGCAGCATGACTTGCGAGCTCCTGACCAAAGGGACAAAGAAGCGGAGCGCGACGCAAATTGCCGAGGAAATTGATTTCATCGGCGGATCGCTTTCTAATAACGCTTCATGGGATGCCAGTCAGGTATTTGTTTCCGTTCTGAAGAATCACCTCACTGCCGGATTCGACATACTCAGGGATGTGGTGCTCAACCCGGTTTTCTCGGAAAAGGAGATCGAGAGGGTGAAGGCACAGCGGATGGCGTCGATCCAACAGTTGAAAGCTGATCCCGCTTACCTCGCCGACACAAAATTCGCCGGCGTAGTTTTCGGCGATCATCCGTATGGACACCCCCTTATAGGGAGCGAAGACTCGATCCACAAAATGAGACGAGACGACTTCGTGTCATTTCACAAAGACTTCTACGCTCCCGATAATTCATTCATGGTCTTCGCGGGAGCCATCACGCTAAAAGAGGCCGAGAAATATGTTGCGAAGTGTTTCGTGAAATGGAAAGGACGGCGCAAGCGATCGGCCGTTCCTGTTCCGAATGAAAACAAGCTGGGCGGGCGTGTAATTATCGCCGATAAGGCAGGTGCCGTACAATCCGCTCTCAGGGTTGGCCACCTGGGAATCGCCAGAAACAATCCGGATTATCTCAAGGTGTTTGTGATGAACACGCTCCTCGGAGGTTACTTCAGTTCGCGCATCAACATGAACCTGCGGGAAGTTCACGGCTATACCTATGGAGGAAGAACCGGATTCGATGCTCGCGCGCTGCCGGGGGCCTTTGAGGTTTCCGCCGATGTGAGGAACGAAGTTACGTCTGAGACGATTGCCGAGATATTTAAAGAGCTCAGTCGCATAAGGGAGACTCTGCCGTCGAGAGATGAGATGACAATGGTAAAGAATTATCTCGCAGGGCTCTTCCCGATCCAACTTGAGACACCGCAGCAGGTGGCGGGGCGGGTGGTGGCCGTCGAGCTCTACGGACTTCCGAAAACGTATTACAGGAACTACAGAGAGAATATCCGGAAGGTCACAGCGAGAGATATAAAGTCGGTCGCCAGGAAATACATCAAAACGGAAAACGTGGCCATTGTTCTTAGCGGCGCTTCGAAAGAAATTGCCGGTAGTCTTAAGAAGTTCGGGCGTGTGGAAATCTCCATGCCTGACGGACAGGCGCCGACAGAAAACAAAAACAGAGAACTCTAAACTGAGGATTGTGCATTGAGCCAGGATTCTTTGAAGCAGCATCAGGCCTCCGATGTCGAGGGGATAGCGCGTCTCAACAAGAGTTTCGTTGAGCTTCGCGGGGAAATCGCCAAGATCATCGTCGGACAGGAGGAGATTGTTAAGCAGATATTCGTGACGATCCTTTCACGGGGGCACTGCTTGCTCATCGGCGTCCCGGGTTTGGCCAAGACGCTTCTCGTGAAGACCCTCGCGGACTCTCTCAACCTGAAGTTCAGCCGGATACAGTTTACACCGGACCTGATGCCGAGCGACATCACGGGCACCGAGATAATCGAGGAAAACGTCAAGACAGGCGAGCGATCCTTCAGGTTTGTCAAGGGGCCGCTCTTCGGAAACATCATACTCGCCGACGAAATCAATCGTACTCCTCCGAAAACTCAGAGCGCTCTTCTGGAGGCCATGCAGGAATATCGTGTCACTGCTGCCGGGCAGACCTTCCAGCTGGAGCAGCCGTTCTTTGTCCTCGCGACTCAGAATCCCATTGAACAGGAGGGGACCTATCCTCTCCCTGAAGCCCAGCTCGACAGGTTCATGTTCAATCTCTGGCTGGATTATCCTTCCTTCAACGAGGAGGTAAAGATTGTCCAGTCAACAACCGGCCAGTATACCCCGTCGATCAATAAGGTCGTAGATGGCGCCGACATATTGCACTTCCAGGAACTTGTGAGGCGAGTACCGGTGTCTGACTCGGTCGTTAAGTTTGCTGTCGACCTGGCCAATCGCACCCGCCCCGGGAACGGTAGTGCGCCCGATTTCGTGAAACAGTTCGTCAGCTACGGCGCCGGACCGAGAGCATCACAGTACCTGATCCTCGCGGCCAAAGCCAATGCCGCACTGGACAACAGGTTGAGCCCTGACATCGACGATGTCAAGCGGACCGCGCTCCCGGTGTTGAGGCACAGGATCATCACCAACTTCAACGCTGAAGCGGAAAACACGAACACATCGGAGATAGTCCGCCGACTTCTTGAGAATTGAAAAGTGAGAGTCTTCTCGGCCTTTCTGATTGTAAGCATCACCGCTTCATTTGCGGCTGCGCCTGCCTATGGACAGATAGGGCTCCCTTCCTCTTCACCCGATCCTGGCCCGAAAAAATATTGGATATTTTTCCGCGATAAGCCGAACGCCCTCGAGGCCGGTGGCGTCAGCGACCAGGAAGGAGCGGAGCAGTTTCTCGTTCAGAACGGGGTATTGTCCCGACGCGCGATCGAAAGGCGAGAGAAAGTATTGCCGGCCTCGCGAATCGTCTCTATCTCGGATTTCCCTGTTTGTGAGGCTTACCTGGACAGTATTAGATCCGCGGGGCTTGACGTTGTCGGCACAAGCAGGTGGTTCAATGCCGCGGTAGTGACGGCAGATCCCGCGGCGCTCGGCAACGTGGAAAGGCTCCCCTTCGTGGTTGGCATCAAGCGCATCGTGGCTTATACTGACCGGATTAAAGCGAATCGCCCCGTTCCGCCATTCGGGACGGGACTGGCGAAATCTACCTTTTCCCAACAACCTGGTGACTCATCTTACTACGGTCCTTCTCTGACACAGCTTCAGCTCAGCGGTATTCCTCAGGTTCAATCTCTTGGCATAAACGGCAAGGGTATAATAATAGGTATGCTCGATGCCGGGTTTCGGTACGAGACGCACCAGGCCCTCGATCATATAAAGATCGTGGGTGAACACGATTTCATCCAGAACGATTCCATAACCGCCAATCAACCGGGAGATTCATCCGACCAGGACAACCACGGAACATCGACATTATCGGTCATCGGCGGCTACTCGCCAGGCAACCTTATCGGCGTATCTTACGGATCGTCGTTTATGCTTGCGAAGACCGAATATGTTCCGGTCACCGACTACAAATGGGAAGAAGATAACTGGGTTGAGGGACTCGAATGGATGGAGTCGCGCGGCGTAGACGTAGTATCCTCATCGGTGGCGTATAATATTTTCGTGGATTCCTCCGGCGCTATTGACTCGGCTGAATCTTACTTCTTCTGGCGTGGAGATTTCAACGGAAAGAAGTCGATAGCGAGCAGGGCGGCTACTCGAGCAGCCGAGCTTGGCGTCGTTGTTGTCCAGGCGATGGGCAATGAGGGGAATGGAAATGGCGTCACCGGGACAATGGATGTACCCGCTGACGCGGACAGCATACTTTCAGTGGGGGCGGTGGACCTGACGGGAGAGCTCGGTTATTTCAGCTCCACGGGTCCGACAAACGATGGAAGGATCAAACCCGACGTTGTAGCTGACGGCGTGGGGGACTACGTCGCCGTTGTCCCCGGTCCGGACACTTACGCTTACGAGAGCGGGACTTCATTCTCGACCCCGATAACGGCAGGAATTGCCGCGCTGATCCTTTCTGTCAGGCCCGATTACACTCCCATGCAGGTCATCAACCTGCTGAAGAACACCGCGGTCCGGTATTACAACCGAGCCGACTCCAATACTTTTTCCTACCCGAATAATTTTTACGGCTGGGGCATTGTGAACGCATGGGACGCTATAAAGAGCATCGGCTTTGTAGGGTCGAACGATTTTACCTTCTGGCAGAAAGGCTCATCTGCTTACATTGCCGTGAAGGCATTCAGCAATTCGGGTATTGATACCGCATTGAGCCGCGCATACTATTCGTATGATGGAGTGAATTACTCGGCTGCGCCGGTTTTCACCACGGACACGACGGACCAATTTGCGTTTGAGACACCCGTCCCCAAGTCGCCCGCCGGAACTCTGTATTTCTATTTCGACATGGCTGATTCCGCCGGAAAGCAATTAGATGTTCCGTATTACGGGGCGTCAAAAGCGTTCAAACTCTCGGGATGGCAGATTACGCCGATTGCGGATTCGGGAAGCTTTCTCCTTTACAACAGCTTTCCGAACCCCTTTACGGAGCAGACTCATGTCGCCTTCGTCCTGAACGGTCAGTCGCGCGTCGATGCCGAGGTGTTCGACATACTTGGAAGAAAGGTGAAATCGATCTTTGGCGGAAGCCTCCCGGCAGGCTATGAAGAGCTTGCCTGGAACGGCGCAACCGACAACGGAACAAAAGCAAGCAGCGGTGTGTACTTCATAAGAGTAACTGTGAACGGCTCGTCGAAAGTCTTGAAGGTCTTGTATTTGAGATGAATTTTGAGATTCGTTTCGACATCCCTTTCTACATGTTCCTGCTATTCGGAGGTCTTTCTGCG
>CAWEBD010000084.1:0-7904 GCA_963806435.1 uncultured Bacteroidota bacterium | reverse complement strand
ATGGCGATCAGCACTCTCGTGAGTTTCGCAGTAAGCATGAGATTTGTGAAGACTATATTTCCCGTTCGCTTTTCCATCCGGTTCCAGACGCTGAAGAGACTCGCAAGCGACGGGTTCCCCTATTTCTTGTGGTCTCTCTTCGGAATCATCTACTACCGTATTGACGCCGTCATGCTTTCGGTCATGACACCTGTTGCCGTGGTGGGCTGGTACGGCGCAGCTTACAAGCTCTTTGACATCCTGATGTTCCTTCCCGCAATCTACTCTTCTGCACTGCTCCCCATCCTGTCCAGGCAAAGCAAGTCCGAATACAATTCGATGAGGAATACATCCGCAAAAAGTCTCCAGTTCCTGCTGCTCGCAGGCATTCCCATAGCCATCTCGCTCGTCTTTTTCGCGCGAGGCATTATCCAGACCGTCTTCGGCCAGGCCGAGTATGGGCCGTCTGCGATCTTACTTCAGGTTTTCTCAATCGGCATGTTACTAGTTTACGTGGATTCAATCCTCTCCGGTACCGTAGTCGCAATCGACAAACAGCGTCCATGGGCATTTGTCGCTTTCCTCGCAATATTCGTCAACGTGGGTTCGAACTATTTTCTGATTCCGTATTTTCAGGGGACTATAGGGAATGGGGGGGTCGGTGCGGCAATCGCTACCGACCTGACGGAGCTATTTGTGATGGTGTCGGCCGTATTCCTCCTCCCAAAGGAATTGTTCACCCGAAAGCTGTTCGGTGCTGTTGGGAAAGGGATACTAGCGGGAGTCACGATGTCCGTCGTCGTCCTTGGCGGAGTCCGTCTCGGCATTCCGTGGGTTGTTCAGGGATTCACCGGCCTAATTACATACGTCGTATCGCTGATCCTCCTCAGGGCATTTGAACCCAAAGAGATTGAGTATATAACCAGAGCGTTCTCAATAAAGAACCTAAAGCGGATTTTAGCAGAAAGGAAAGGCGCACACGCATGAGGGCCGCCAACCTGCATAGTGTTCCATTGTCAGTCGTTCAGCAGTCATCACGGAATTCCTTTGACGTAGAGACCCAATTCGTTCGCCGAGAACTATCCAATGGCACGGCTGCAATGTGGACCGAAATGAGCCGGACCTTCCGCAGCCGACTTCCTCCGTTTGTGCATTCAACCCCTGCGAACCCGGTCCAGGCCGACCAAGGCCAGCGGACATAACACGACGACAGGAGACTCTTTGTGAATAGGTCAGATATCAAAGTATTGATGTACCACCGGATCTCAACCGACGACAAACGGCATCCGGACTACTACTGGAGCGTTACCCAGTCTCAGTTGCGAAGACATCTCTGGCTACTCCAGAAATGGGGCTATACCTGTATAAGCTTCGAGGATCATTCATTGTCCCGGAGAGGCGAACTCGTGTTGCCGAAGAAACCGGTAATCCTGACATTTGACGACGGCTACTCTGACGTCTATAAATACGCGCTCCCGGTTTTGAAAGAGTTCGGGGTCAGAGCCACCGTGTTCGTCCTTGGAGACCGGTCAATAAGAAGCAATTCATGGGACTACCCGGTAAAGTATTCTCAGGTATCGCTGCTCAACGACGATATGATCGTTGAACTGCACAAAGCAGGTTTCGAGATAGGATCACATTCAATGACACATGCGGATTTGACAGTGATGTCCCGGAAAACAGCATGGGATGAGATCGTTGACTCGAAAGCTTCGTTGGAGAACTTGCTGAAGAGTCCGGTCACTACTTTTGCCTACCCCTTCGGGGCTACAAACCCAGATATTGAACACTTAGTCTCATCTGCCGGGTATGAATACGGATGCGGATCTTTTTCCGGACCTCCCAGGTTCTCCACAGATCTCTTCAACATAAGGCGAACGCTCATTACAAACACGACTGAAGTGGTCGGCTTCTCATTTAAGATGCTCACTCCATACTCTCACTACAGGTGGCTCCTATGGAAGCTCCGCAGCGGGCTGACTCCACACACGGATAACGCAATGTCGCCCGAACAGACACGCAGCGCAGCCAAACGAAGTGCCGCTCAGGATTTAAGGATCTAATCAGCCATGATGAGACCAGTTGTTCCCGCCAATCCCACCCCCCATCTTAAATCGAAGAGGGCGTGCGAATGAGCGTGGTTCGCGAGGAGACCGAAACGAGCGCGAGGCCTTGGACAAGGCTGGAGATTGTCACCGACCTGACTTCCCTGGAATCTCTTTCTTCCGAATGGGATGATCTGGTATCTCGTTCGTCGGGAACGATTTTTCAGACATTTGACTGGCAATCCCTTTGGTGGAAGCATTTTGCATCCGGTCCCCGGCACAGCCTGTACGTCATGATCTTAAGAGAAAACGAAAAACTCATCGGAATCGCACCGTTCTTCGTGGAAAGCTTCACATTCGCCGGCTTGCGAATCTTCAAGCAGTTAAGGCTAATCGGTTCGGGTCTCCAGTCTGAGAAAACGCCCGTACTCTCTCTTGAAAGAGACGGCCCCGGCGATTACCTGGATGTGATAGCGGAGCGAGGATATGAGGAGAAGGTGGGCACTTCAGTCTCAGAATTTCTGACACGGGCCCATCACGACTGGGATGGAATTGAATTCCAGAATCTACCCGAGTGCGGCGTGGTACTCACCCACGTCCTCCCGAGAATACAGTCTTCCGCTTTCGAAGTCGTTAAAAACCCGACGGACATCTGTCCAAGAATTCTGTTACCAAAATCAATCGATGAATACATGGCTTCACTTCGAAGCGGTTTCCGGAGAAATATCCGCCGTTCCTACAATACGTACTTCACTGACAGTCAATTCGACGTGGAGGATTTGAGCAACGAAGGAGACGTTAATGATGCGTTGAATACGCTTTCGATTCTTCATCAGAAGCGATGGAATGTCATTGGATATCCCGGTCTCTTTTCAGACCCGCGTTTTGAAACATTGCAGCGCGATCTGGTGAAAAAACTCAGCGAAAAAGGAAGGCTCTGGCTAACAATTTTACGGCAACGCGGCAAACCCGTCGCAGCCCGTTTGTTGTACGCTTTTAACGGACAAGTCTGGGATTATCTCAGCGGATTCGAAGTGAATCGTGGTTCCGGCTCTCCGGGTTTCTCCGGCGCCGGCATGGCGCTTATGCTTTACGCCATCAAACGATCGATCGAGTCAGGTTTCGAGGTTCTTGAATTGGCCCGGGGAGATGAATCGTACAAGTTTGACCTCACTTCAACCGTCACGCATAACTACCGCGTCACAATCCGGAGAAGAAGCAGCCGCCGGCAATGGCGCCATATCGCTCACCGCGTACGTTCAGCACAATATTCCATCATCTCAAGATTCGCGTGCGAGTCGGCAATCCTGAGTGTCATCGCAAAGGAAAACGGTTTTTTCCCATCCCTTCCGGCCTATCTGTCACATTTGAGAAGACGTTTAAACAGAAACCGATTCGGTTCTGTGCCAGTCGCGGCGGCCAACCGGCGCGGATCTTCATCACAAACCGCATCCGGCCGGCGAAAAGGCAACGTTCCAGATGCTTGAAACACTGAGGAGAAATACCGTTACGGCAATTGCCGCGCGCAATATTGCCGGAGTTGAATTGAGTGATGCATTAGTTGTATGTAAGTGGGCCCATAAGAAAGGGATCCGGTCGATTCTTTCTCCATGGGCACAACCACAGGAATCACCGGATGATATGCTCAACCGTTATTCCGCCGCCGCAAAGGCAATAACGTCCCACGGCCTTGATTGCTATCTTGCGATCAAGCTTGGATCGATTGGGGATGACATCGGATTGTTCAGGGAGTTGGTCTCAGCGGTTCGTGAGAGCAACACCAGGATTCACTTCGATTCTCTCGGACCTGAGACGGCTTCGTCGAAATTCAGTTTCCTGGAGAAGGCGGTTGCATCATATGAACATTTAGGGTGTACGCTTCCCTCCAGATGGAAGCGAAGCATCGACGATGCAGAAAGAGCAATCGAACTGGGACTGCATGTCCGAATCGTGAAAGGACAGTGGAGCGACCCAAGTGCGCCGAGACTGGATAGCCGGGAAAACTACCTCGCGATCGTGTCGAGGCTGGCCGGAAGGTCCCGTCAAGTCGGAGTTGCCACGCACGATTATCAATTGGCAAAAAAGGCGCTCGATCGGCTCAGGTCGTCCGGCACGGATTTCGAAGTAGAACAGTTCTTCAGTCTGCCGTTGAACGCGGAGGAACTGTCACAACGAATCGGCTGTCCTTACAGGATATACGTCGCTTACGGCAGCCCTGGTATCCCGTATAACGTTAAGCTCTCTCTTTCGCGGCCGGGCTTGCTGGCCTGGATACTTTCCGACTACGTCTTGAAACCTGCCAGACCATGGGATGACATAAGCTCACGCTCATGCTGCATGGCAGCCGCCGAGGACACTGTCCCTGACGCCGTTGACCGCACGGCTGACTCATTAGGATCCCTTCCTGAGATGCCATCACAGACATCACATTCCCAAAGAAATGAAGTAAGGAGAGAAGCAAAGAAGTGAAAATCCTAATCATATCGTTAGACGCAATATTCTTCGCGCCATCCATGTTTTTCTCCCTGTATCTGTCGATCCTGACCTTGCTGGCGTTATCGCGAAAGCTGCGGAGGTTCGACAACCAGCCACACATTCAAAAGCGGTTCGCCATTCTGGTACCGGCGCATGACGAGGAGCTTGTAATCGAACACACACTTCAGAGTTTGAATGAGATCGATTACCCGCGAGAAATGTTCGATGTGATCGTTATTGCCGACAATTGCTCCGACCAGACCGCGACGCTGTCAAAGGGCCTTAGTGCGACGGTCTTCGAACGATTCGATACTGTTCATCTCGGCAAAGGTTATGCTCTCAGGTGGTGCTTGGATCGAATAAACGGTTCAGGTAATCGCTACGACGCATTCGCGATAATCGATGCCGACACAATCGCGTCATCAAACTTCCTCACAGTCATGAACGCCTACCTGGAAGAGGGAGCAGAATGTATCCAGTGCAGCGACATGGTGGTGCCTCAGCCCGGAACGTGGAGCCCGGAAATGACCCGGGTTAGCTTCATCCTTCACAATTACGTGAGACCACTGGGAAAACTAGCCGTCGGCTGCAGTTCCGGGCTCAACGGAAACGGGATGTGCTTCTCCCGAAAAATAGTGGAGACTATGCCGTGGAATACATACTCGAGGGTTGAAGATCTCGAGCGGTATCTCCGTCTCGCGCTCGATGATGTTAAGGTTCAGTTTGCACCGGAAGCCGTTGTACAGGCAATAATGCCGAGCAACCCGGAGAACGCAGAATCCCAGAGAAGGAGATGGGAAATCGGCAGATTTCCCATCATCAAGAAATACGCCGGCCCGCTCATCCTGGCATCGATCCGGAGAAGGTCCGTAATGATTCTGGAGGCATTGATCGACCTGATCACGCCGGCATTCCTAAACCTATTCGAGCTCACCTGGGTTCTTTTCAGCTTCAATTGCATCGCCGTCGCCTTCGGCGCCTCATGGCTGTCGGGCTTTGCCGCAGCCTGGGGAACCGTTATCGCGCTTGAAATATTTCATGTGTTCGGCGGGCTCAAAGCAGCGCATGCGGATGCGGGAGCATATAAGGCTCTGTTCAATACACCGAAATATGCCTTATGGAAGATGAGGCTCTACGTGAAAACACTCCTCCGGGGAGACGACAGCAGGTGGATCCGAACTGCACGGGAAAGCGGAAAATGACCGCAAGCCATTTACTTTCCTCGGCAACGTTTCACCAACCCATTATCAATGACTTATGCTTGCAGAGTAGAAGGCCGCAAGGCACAATAAACATCGCAATTCGAGAGGCTCATATTTTGCCGGATCATCAAAATGAAAACCCGGGTATGAACAGATGGGAGTCATGACTGAAAAGGACTTGGACATGTCAATAGAAGCTCTAAAAGATGAACAACCCGGGAAGCTGAACATCCTCATGGTGTTTCACGCGGCGCCAAATCCTCCACCTTTCGATCTTGGCCCTTCAAAGCGCAATTTCCCCTTCTTCGTCGAGAACTTGAAGCGACACAACGTGTCGGTCCTGTCCCTGGGCTCCCGCGAAGAGGAAAAGCGCTTCAGAAAGGAGTTTGGAGACAAATGTGAGACCATAGTCTTTGTCAATAACCGTGAAGCAAAGTTCATCCGGCTCATCCGAAGATTCTGGTATCTCATCAGAGGATTTAGTCAGACA
This sequence comes from uncultured Bacteroidota bacterium, assembly GCA_963806435.1. GTDB lineage: Bacteria > Bacteroidota > Ignavibacteria > Kryptoniales > JAKASW01 > JAKASW01. The sequence continues at coordinate 1,713 of CAWEBD010000084.1, read as the reverse complement.
AAATCCATGGTATATCGCAGGAAGATGCAGAAAGCACTGGACGAGCTGACTGACCAGAAGAATTACGACATCATCCATTCCACAAGCGTCATACTGGGTTATTATGATTTTCCCCGCAATGTTCCGACGATCAGTGACACTCACAATGTCGAGTTCGACCTTGTCCAGAGAACATACCGTGGGACGAAAGAGCCCATAAGAAAGTTGTATTGGTACATCGAATATAGGCGGCTCAGAAAAGAGGAGCTGCGGAATTGCCTGAGATTCGACGCGATGCTGGCGACGACCAACAGGGACGCGGAGCTATGGAGGCAAGAGCTTCCCGGTATCGATGTCACTGTGGTACAAAACGGCGTCGATCGTCAATTCCTGACTCCATTGACCGGCGTCCATGCAGAGCCTGATACCCTGGTCTTTGTCGGTCTGATGGAATACTACCCGAATCGTCACGGTATCCTGTATTTTTTAGAGAAGGTCTTTCCGCTCATCCTTCGTGAAAAACCCGACACAAAACTATACATAGTGGGCGCAAAACCGACGAAGGACGTACTGGCTCAGGCATCGAAGAATATAATCATAACCGGATTTGTTGAGGACGTGCGCCCGTACGTGGCAAAGAGCAAAGTGTTCGTGATTCCATTACTGATCGGTGGAGGCATAAGGGGCAAAGCGCTTGAGGCTATGGCGATGAGGATTCCAATAGTCTCGACAGCTATCGGCGTCGAAGGTATCAGGCTGGTCAAAAATGAATCCGTACTTCTCGCCGATACGCCCGAAGAATTCAGCGCCGCCGTTATAAGTCTTCTTGATGATCAATCGCTCGGTGAGAAACTTTCCGAGAGAGCCTACAAAGACGTGCTTGCATACTATGACTGGACCGCCAAGGGGTCTGAACTGAACGAAGTATATAAGGAAGCTATGAGGTTGAAGGAGAAACCGTCTCCCCGGATGAAATAGCGCACGAATGAAATGGTCCGAGCAACCCCCTTGAACTTCGCACGAGCCCTGGCCTACAGATCACAACACCTAACCCGCCGACAAACCATTTTAACATAGTAAGCCGCTCTCGCGGCCTACTATCGACTGCAAACACCCAAACTCGGAATTCTATGTAATCATTACTGACAGCGATCGGTCCAAAAGTTCATTCGCTGGAATTGACTACCCGCGCTTCCCTCACGCATGTAAGTCCGGTGACGCTACTTCAACAGCACTAACTTCCTGGTGACGGACGTCCCCCCAGCCTTCAAACGATAGAAGTAGATACCACTGGCCAGTCTGCCTCCGTCAAAAGTTGCGCTATAGTCGCCAGGGTTCCGAACGCCGGAGTAAAGAGTGGCCACCTTCTGGCCGAGAATATTATAAACTTCCAGTGACACGTACTCTCTCCGCGGAATTGTGTAGTTTACTTGTGTAGTCGGGTTAAATGGATTTGGATAGTTCTGAGACAAATAGACCGACGTCGGTACAATAGGACCGCTCCTAACTCCCGCTGCGTTGTAAGGCGCCAAAAACTCCTGAGACACGTTTAGGAACGGGTTGGTGGCGGTCTTCGTGTCATAGCTCATCCCGAGCTCGTAAATAATAATTCCGCCCAATCCGGCCTTTTTCACGTACGCCAGCTTGGCCGCAAGCGCGGTCGTATCGTCATACGACAGGAACCAGTCCTGGCTCGTACCGGTCGTGTCGAAGCTCAGGTACGACGATTCCGCT
>CAWEBD010000083.1:0-9599 GCA_963806435.1 uncultured Bacteroidota bacterium | reverse complement strand
TTCGACCAGTGACTGGCAGAAATGCCGCGCGCCGAGTGAGTCCGCGGGAAATTCTTCGCCGGTGAGATGGAGCAGCCAGACATCGCGCTTGAGTTTGCCTTCGCGGGCGAGCCTCAGAAAGATCGGCGCCGCCTGCAGGAGCGTTGCCGTCGCCGAGTCGTTGTCATCCGCACCGGGCGCAGCGAGCCTGGCCCCCGACCCGCCGCGTGATTTGTCATAGATGTCCTCCATGTACGCGGTGTCGTAGTGGTCCGCCAACACGACCGCCTCATTTCGGTTCTTTCCCGGAATGACAACAAGGAGGTTTCGTTCCCGCTCATGGCCTTCCTGATTGATCTTCCATCCGCCGAAGGATGGGAAATCGAAGTCGGTTTGCCAGCGAAACGGCAATTCCCCCACAACCGCTTTGCCTTCCATCCCGGCGGAGGCGATAGCCTGCCGATGGCGCTCGATCAGGTAGTCGCCGAGCTGTTCCAGGTCCCGGTGTCGATGCTTCACGTGCCGCAGGGTCGGCTTATCCTGAACGACGTCCGCGTTGTCTTTATTGATGTATAGACCATGTGAGAGCGTGAGGATATCATTCCAGTACGCTTCTTCGTAAGTCCGCGTCGCCGTCGAATCGAAAGTCATCGTGTCAGGCAATGGCCGATCCGGCCGCAAAATAGATTGCAACTTTTGGTGAACTCGCGTTGTCTCGGCGGCCGGGGCTGAGTGTGTGGGCAGACTCTTCAGCCAATCGACAAGCGTCTCCTCTTTCGCCGTCCGAAGCATATGCCGCGCGAAACTCCGGAGGAGCGGTTGTTCTCCCAACGCTTTCCATGCATCCAAAAGCGTCACGATGTTGAGCACGGTCTGGTGCGAGTAATGATCATGTGTTGTGTCGAAATATTTCAGAGCCGAGAGATAGACTTTCCGCCTTAGCGGTCTCGGATATAAATCTACCGGGCGCGCGAGATCGGGGGTTTCAATGGGGTACGCCGTCAGGTAGCCGAGCGGCGCATCGTCAACCAACTCAATTTTGTCACGGTGAAGTGGCCGGAAAGCAACCAACGGGCGGTGCCAGTACACATCATGCGATCCCACGCGCATCGCGGGAAATTGAAATCGGTACCGGAAAATTCCGCCTTCGATCATCTCAGCCGCGGCTCGCTCGATTTCTTTACGTGAGGCGTTCGGGCCGTCGAGCAGCAATTCCCCTTTATCGCTCCACAGCTGGCAATTCCGACCCATCGGTTTGTCGTATAAGTCGATCGCGTCGAGCGACGTGCTGAAGAGGATTCGCGCCACCTTGTCCGCTTTGGCGCTCTTTGCCGCGGCGTCTTCATAGCGATGAACCCGGTTCCAGCGATTAGTGCGGCGATAGGTGTTGAGGAGTAACTCTGCCTGCAATTCCGTTTCCTTCTTATCGCGTCGCGGCTCATGGAGCCAGCCGGATTGCGGCACGCGAATTCCGCCGGGCCCGTCGTGGCGGGCGACGAGCCGCTGGAGCGGCAATTGCATGGCGAACGGCAATTGTTTCTGAAGGCGTTGATAGACCGGAACTCCCCAAAACACGAGGCTCCCCGGAAAAGGGAGCAAGTGCAATTTGCCTTCAAGATACTTCTGTCTCACGACCGCCGGCAGGCCGCTGAATGGCGCGAAGGTCAAGAGATATTTTACGTCATCGAATGAAGAGTGCCCAGTGACGACGAATCGCCGCGTCCAGGCCGGGAGCGGCTCATCATTGAAATATGGAAAGTCCGTATTCTCTGGTGAAGGCAGGATGCGAAACCCTGTCCGCATCAGCTGCGCGGCACTCTTCACATGCTGACCGTACGCGGCGTGAAGAAGGTTCGCGACGAACGAAATGGCATGCTGCTCGGGGATTTCATGTCCGGGGGCGGAGTAAAACGATTTCCAGAAGGCGCGTTCGGGCCCCTGTTCGCTGCCGCCGAAAAAGGTCCAGCGCACCCGTCCCATATCGTCCTGAGTTTTTGAGAGGGACACGGGGAGAAGAAGCACATAGCGTTCATGGTCGAGGTGTCCGGCGTGTGCGGCGATTTCGGCCGGCCAATACGGATTGTCTTTTAAATTTCTTCGCTGGTGCCCGGCGATGTGATGAGCGGGCATGCCGCGCCCCAGCTCGATCAATTGTCCGAGAATTTGTCCGGCAATATTCTCGAGTCCCGGCTTGAGCTCGTGCTCCTGCTCGATTTCAGACACATGCCAACCATAAGGGTCATCGTCCGAGAACAACGAATCCATCGAGCAGTACGGGCCGCGGCCCAAACGGGGAGGCGGCATAAATTCGGAGTAGGCCGGAACGGGATAATTGCCCGCGCCTTTAAACCACGGGTATCCATCGATCAGCCGCTTCCATCCGAACGCATCACCTTTACTCATGAATTACTCCTCACTTGGGGCCCGCCAATCCTCCGGTAAGGTCACGATAAGAACGGAGGTTCATCCTTGTTCTACTCGGCGCGGAGATACTGAACCGGGAGCTCGAACAATCCAAAGTTCGCGAGTGTCGGGTTCAACCTCGATCTCTCTATCACCAGCCGGACCCGGTCCGTCGTCACCGGATTGAAACGAAGAAGCCTCTTGTAACCAACCGTGGTCCCTTCTCTCAGTTTCTGCCACTGTTTTCCGTCCCAGTAATCGATGCGGAATTTCCCTATCCGCTGACCGACGGTGATCTCCTCCTGCAGCATAGCGACGTCGAACGTTTCCTTCTTCGGGAGCGAGAACACCAGCGAAGAGGAGTCGGCGCCTGGCCCGGCTATCCAATATTTGCCGTCGCCAAACATAGACGAAACTTTCTCTTCTCCCTTTTTGCCGGCGATCTCCACGGTCGCGTTTGTCGCATAGTTTTCGCGGAAAGTCTCCGATATGACCTTATGAAATCCCTCCAGCGACTTTATGTCGTATTGGGTCATCAATCCTTCCTTATCCGGCGGCACGTTCAGGAGGAGGACCGAATTCCGCCCGACCGAGCTGAAGTAAATGTCGACTAGCTTGGCCACCGACTTCACCGCCGTATCCTCCGACGCGTGGTAGAACCATCCCGGACGAATCGTGACATCGGTCTCGGCAGGATACCAGAACAGTCCTTTCGCGCCGATCAGTTTGTCCCTGCTCCCGAGATCTTCACCCATCAAGTCGTGCGGACTGAAGACCTCGTCGACGGGATGCGACAAGCTCCGGAGTTGTGCTGCATTGAGCGAGCTCAGGTCTATGGGGAGGACATCCCATTCCGTTTTTCTTCCGTAGCCGGATTCGGTACCTACCCATCGGATGTCCGGGCCGCCGATCGCGATCAAGGCGTTCGGCTGAAGCTTTCTAATAAGCCGGTAGTAAGCCTGCCAATCATAGACTTGCTGCTTCGGATAGTCTCGGGCGATGCCTCCGTCAAACCAGACTTCCGTGATCGGGCCGTAATTCGTCAAGAGTTCAGTCAGCTGGTTCTCGTAATACGTGTTATATGCAGGAGTTCCGTAGGTCGGTTCTGCCTGGTCCCACGGCGAGAGATAGAGTCCGACCTTCAGCCCATATTTGTGGCAGGCATCCACGAATTCGCGTACGACGTCTCCCTTTCCGTCTTTCCACGGACTGTACTTCACGCTGTACTTCGTGTATTTACTCGGCCAGAGGCAGAAACCGTCTTCATGCTTGGCGGTAAGTATAGCCATCTTCACTCCGGCTTCTTTCAGCACCCGCGCCCACTGGTCGCAGTTGAGATGTGTGGGATTGAAAAGTTCCGGACTTGCCTTCACCTTGGCCCACTCCACGTTCGCGAAAGTATTCATCCCGAAATGGACAAACGCGTTGAATTCCATCTTTTGCCATGCGTATTGCTGTGGAGACGGAACGACGCGCGCGGCCTTCCCGATGATCTCCGCGACTGTAGTATCCGGCGGTTTGATGACAGCGTAGTTCTTCGCCGTCTGAGCTCTCAATGAATGAACGCCCGAAAGCGAAATGCAGATTGCCGCTGCGATAACGATATACTTTCTCATTACATGTGTCCTTTGCCGTATGTTTATAAACCCATTGGCATAATCAGTCGGAGTGTCCTTCTGTTTGCCCAAACATATTCACAACATCCTTTGCCCGCGATTCTGGAGAGACTTTTATCATCCTAACTTTGCCTCGCTTTACGATTCCCTCGACAGTGGTTTCGTACGGAGCGTGAAGCTTAAAATGGACATCCCATGTTTTCGGCCACGCGGGGAAAAGGAATATCTTCCTACCGTCGGTTTGCATCAGCATTTCCTGCATTCCGATCATTCCGGTCCCGCCCCAGTTATGGTCGGGTGCCCAGTCGAATCCAGGTCCCCAGAAAGCGGGGAAGCGAAGTTTTCCGTCCTCGAGTTTCTTCACCGTCAGATCTGCGGCCTGATCCGTCAGGCCGAGACATGCGGCCCAGATATTATCCTGCTTCCATCCCACGTAACTCCTGAACTTCAGCGCGTCGGGGTCGTACTTCCAGGTACTTAATGCCGTGTCGAGTCCGGGCCTTCCGATGCCGAACATCCGCCACGGGAAGACCGGGTACAGCTGCATCGTCTCTATATTCTGCACACGCTGCCAGACGATGGCGGGCGCGATTGTGACGTGCCCATCGCATTCGCGAAAGCTGATGGGAGGTATCCGCTTCAGCATCGTCTCCCATTTGCCCCGGCTGCTGTCAGGGAGATATTCCGTCGGGAGTTCAAGGAGACGGGTCAGGACAGTGTGAAGCGCGGCTATGGTCGAGTTCGCGTCGTAAGCCATCTTGTAAGTCTCGCCGGCTGAACCGGGATATAGTATCAGATGTCCGTCCTGTGTGAACGTGTCGTGCCCCCTCTTTCTCGCGAGGTACTGGTAGTGCTCGTTGAAAAATGTCAGACAGCTCTCGATGAGCGGCATGTAGCGGGAGATGTCGCTGTTGTTGTACCGCTGCGTCTGCAGGATCATGTAACAGAACTCCAGAGAAGTATCCCACTCATATTCGAGCCACAGATTGTACTGCATACCCTTATCGAAACCGGCGGGACGGTTCCAGCCATACTCGAACGAATTGGGGAGGCCGAAGTTTTCCAGCTGCTCTGTGAAACATGCCCCCTTGTGTCCCCAATAAATTTCGCTGCGCAGCTCGGCGGTGTGGAGTATGCGGTTATAGAAATCGAATGCCGGCTTCATCATGTCGAAGTCGCCGTCTTTCAGCATCGGGTAATAGACGAGCCGCTGGTTTTGAGCGGTGAATGTCCCTCCGCCCCAGTTTCGATAGTCGGGGGTGAACGGTTTCGTCGAATCAATGAACACCGGGTCGAACGTGAAGAGCCCGCCGTTGAATCGTGTCGGGTAGTCGCCGTACGTGTTGCATCCGAGCATGTACCTGAAGAGCTGGTAATTCCTCCCCGCCTGCCAGGCCGGCGATGACGAATCGGCCGAGTCGGGATTGATATATATGAATGCGCGGCTCCAGAAGTCGCTCCACCATTTTCTTGTCTCCGCCAGAGCCTGTCCCTCGGCGGCACGGGCTTCCGTAATAACCCGATTCAGCTTACTCTCCCAGCTTTTCACGGAATTTGTCCGGCCGGTATACAGGTAAAAATTAAGCTCATGATATGTGGACGGCGCCTTGCTCTTCAGCATCCAGCCTTTATAGTCTGTGTCGACATACCGCCCCGATGTGTGTCCCGCGGGGATCATATCCGTACCTTCCATCAGCCCGCCGAACGTGAGGTTCCCGAGCGGGTTGAACAGCTGTTGCTTCACCGAGTCGAGCCCCTGCTGCTTCACGGTCACATCGAATACCGTTTTCGTGTGGTTCCTGTGATAGAAGAGCACACCCGAATCGCGGAAGGCGATGTCGTCTTGGAAGGTTGTCGGATGTTCGTACGGGCCCCATCTGTACGAGTTCTCGAAGTTCTCGCCCGCGCGCTCCCTGAAATTCTTGTAGCGCCAGCTTTCATATGTCGCTTCGGCTTCAATGGGTTTGCTGCTCGAAATGCTGACATGGATAACGGGACGATACACGTCGACCCAAACATTTATATGAACCGAATACCCGTTATTCGATCCGGATATTTCCACGGAACCGTCTTTCAGGACAAGCTCCTGTCTGAAATCGGTGCCATTCAATGGGTTGGGCGTGAGCCTGACACGGACTCTGCCGAGTTTCGGAAGACCGTTGTTTTCATCGAACGTGCCGCTGCGAGCGATGTAGAAAAGAAGGTCGCCGTTCTCGACCCACACATTCAGGCCTATGTCGTGTCCGCCGCACGGCATCGACTCGGATGAGTTCTTGCTCTGGCTTGTCCAGACGACGTTGCAGCGGTCGAGTTCGGTGGTCCGCGCGATGGAAGGCGCGGAGAGAACCAACAGAACGGCAAGTATTGCTATGCCGCGCCTTATGTATGCTGACCCGGCTGGATTAATCATGACTTCCCCCCAAGGGATACAACGGTTAACACTATGAATGTGGCAGGTCCGATGTTTCATGTGTGAATAATACAAGATAGGAAATCGACGATTGATTAGCATCAGTTGTCATTTTTCGGCAGTGTCTCAGTTTGTTTTCACGCAGAGTGCGCTAAGAAATAATCGCAGAGAACGCAAAGAAATTTCAATTTCCTTTGCGAGCTTTGTGATTGCTCTGCGTCCTTTGCGTGAAATTTACTTAAACTGAGACACTACCCATTTTCCAATGCGATCGATAACGAGGAAATGAGCGAATGAGTTTAGTCGGCGCCGGTTGCAGAGTCCCGACCCGGGAAGGCGGCGCTCAATTTCCCGATTCCTGTTTCACTTCCGTGTTTGCTCCGAGAAGTTTATTCATCAGTTCAACCGTCATGCCTTTCACCGCCTTGTCCATATCGTACACCGCGCGGTCCTTCGAGCGTCTCACGGTCAGCTGGCCGGAACGGCCTCTCCTGGATACATTCACTATCGCGGCGCCCGTCGCATTGTCGACGAACCTTATGTTGACATCCCACCTGCAATAGTACCAGCCGTCCACCGGGGTATGGGAAGGATCAAGGCTGCTGGAAACCTTTATCGTGAAATCCTTTTTCACATTTTCATCACCGTTGATCGACAGCCCCTGTCCCGTGAGTCCATCCGCCACGACCTGCCCTGCACTTCCCGATCCCTCTCCCTGCGAGACGATCCCGAAGATTATTCCGTTCAAAGTAAAAAGCGAAAGCTCCGTGCTCGCTTCGTGAGCGGAGATCCCCGGCAGAGGGAGGCTCTCCCCAGTGCTGGAGAGTATGGAGTAGTCCGAGTTAAGGTCCTGCCGTTTCAGGGCGATATCCTTCCTGAAAGCAAGGAGACGTAATTTGCCAAGCTTGGTGCTCGCAGTGTCGATTTGGTTTCCGACAACGACAAGCTGCGTGTCGATCGCGGATATCTGATCTGCGATTCTCATAGATGCCTTCTGCCTGTCCAGCACGGCAAGCGCGTAATACTCCATATCCGTTGGATCCTGCCACACGTCGGCGATCTCGGTCCCCTCCAGAGTTTTGTCCAGGCCGACATTCACACTGCTTCTTGTTATGTCGAGAGATTCTCCGCCGACGTTCCCGCCGGAGCCCTTCAATGTCTCGGTTTTGTTGGTACTGAACCTCGCGTTGAGCTGAACCTTAAATACCTCGCCGATCTGCGCACGCGCGCGGTTCTCGGCTCCCTGGCGAGAGTCGCCGCTCCCGACACCGGTGATGTACTGGTCGTCGGGGTAGGCACTGCTCTTCCCGGTTACCCAATCGGGGGTCTGGGCCTTAAGCAGGCTGAACGACGACAGGACAAAGATAAATGCGATTACCGTTCTCATTTCACATAATCCCTATTTTACGTCGGGAAGTATCTTTATCACCACAGTCCCGGCGCCTATCGAAACATGGTCAGACATGAGCGGCGCGCCGTCCGGCCCGTCGACGGTCACCGAATAGTCACCGGGCGACAAGGGGAATTGGGCGACCTGGATGTCATGCGGCAGCGTCCTCCAAATCCGTACGTCGGCCTGCTCGGAAGCGGAGTACGCCGCGTCGACGATCGAACTGCTTAGCAGGTTCTCGAGACGAGACCCCTTTCCTTTCGCTTTCGCTTCCTTCTTTATCTTTTCCGCGGCAAGGAATTTCAGCAGAGCCCTTCCGCCGGACTTCAGGTAAATGAGGCCAACCCGATCCTGTAAGTCTTTCTCGGCAATCCTGTTGACGTTCTCGCCGACCTGCGTCGCAACCTGGACGCGTTCCGCGGCGCCTGAGACCGAGACATCATAGGATCTCACCCCTTTCTGACGGGCGTGAAACTTCGGAACCGCCACGATGAACGAGTGAATCACACCGCCCGTGTCGGGGATCGATACCCTCAGCTTAACCTGCTCCTTGACCGGGCCCTTTCCGGAGTAAACGACCAGCAGGAGGTTCCCCATCGACTTGAGCGAATCGGAATAACCGATGCCGAATTCGCTCTCATAACGCTCGAGATCGTCGGTGAAACCCATCTCGCCCGCCGTTCGTACAAGATCCGACTTCAGGAATGATGGGCATTCCGTATTGTATAACGTGTCATACTGCTTGTAGCCGATATAAGCCTGGCGATACGAGATGAAGGCGTCGTTGACGTCCCCGTCCGCTTCGTAAAGCAGGCCCATTATATAGCGAATGAAGGCATCCTGCTTGAACGAGTTCTTCCCACCGTACTCCTGTGAATACTCGTTGAGTTTGAGGTCGACCTTTCGCGCCTCGACTATAGCGTCTTCGAGTTTGCCGAGCTCCGCGTAGTTCAGCGCCATGAAGAGGTTCACGTAGACCTTCTCGAAATCTTCGCCCTGGTACGGGAGTTCGTTGTCGTTCAAGACGAACGAGCCGGCGATCTTTGAGATGCTCTTCGTGTAAAGCTCATCCATCTCCTGTTCGCTCGCGGCGAGGTGTTCGGTGCTGAGGCTGTAGTCGCCCGCGTAGTGGAGGAGAAGGCCCTCCTCGAGGTTGTACAGGACAGAGCTGTTGTTGCCGTACTTGTCCTTGTTCGCCCTGACGACTGCAGCCGCTTTCTCGAATTGGTTTCTGGACACGTCCGCGTCGACGCTCTTGTAGAAGCCGGTCGACATGGCACAGCCGGAGACAAGGATAGCAAACAAGAAAAGTGCCGGGAACAAACCGAACCACCGAGACACGGGGGCACGGAGAGTCGGCAGTTTATTTGACTCTGTGTCTCTGTGCCTCTCGCGGCCGAATTCGGATTCGTCGAGGACGGGTGCAGGAATTCTCGTCATACTTGCTCTTAAAGGAAAGCACATATCCATCAAAACCCGTAGCTTGCCTGGTTCACGATCTTCTTTATCTTCTTCTCACCGATCCATGCTTTTTCGTTGGTGGCGACATTGTCGAGTTCGAGGTCGACCTGGTAATACTTGACCGTCTCGCCGCCTTCTTTATCTATGATGGACGATATGTTTCCGATGAGCATGAAATCCGCGCCGGTCTCCTGCCCGGGTTCCTTTTGAGTGTCTTCCGAAGCGTGTTCCGCCTGGTCTTTGCGCTCCGCCCTTATCTGTCCCCTCTCCTTCGAGGACGCGACGAATTTGACGATCCCCCCGTTCACCAACGCCTCTTCGAGGTTCTTCACGAAGGTTT
>CAWEBD010000082.1:0-22839 GCA_963806435.1 uncultured Bacteroidota bacterium | reverse complement strand
TGTTGTTGCTGACGCGTTCAGGTTGGTCTTGCTCGACTGAGGATCGAATGGATTGCCACCTTCATGCGTTACACTTGGGATGACCGCGCCGTTCTCCCGGCCGGGACAACGCTGGCCAGTTCGGTGCAGGCGCTTAATCCCGGCGAGGTTCCCATCCTATGAAGTCCATATCGGACCGCTCGTCAAGAAGTACTGCATCTCCTGCCACCAGACTGGCAAGACAAACAACAACTACCTGGTAACCTATTACGATGAAATACTGAATACCGGAGATAATGCCCCGGTTATTGCCGCCGGTGACCCGGACAGTCTGCTGCTCCAGCTTGTCAACGGCCGAACGGGCACCAGACCAAAAACCGGCAGATCATCCGGCAGATGCCGCCGACCAAGCTGCTCAACGAGCAATATATAGATATGTTAACCCGCTGGATCCTGGCCGGGATGCCAAAGACCGCCGAAGAGGCGGCTGCCGCGCCCCAACGCAACGCCAACGCCATAGAACGTAGTCAACAAGTGAAGAAATGAAAAACGGCCTCATCCGAAAGGATGGGCCGTTTCTATTTTCAGGAGCATCGGTTTTGCACTTCACAGCGCATTCACCAGGGATCACTTTCATGTATTTCTTGCCTTGTTTCTGTTTGTACATCAGGTTGTCTGCCTGGACGATCAACTCATTCACCGTGCAGGGAGACTTTGGGATCGTAACGGGCGATGCCCATGCTCAGGTTCAATTGATAAGGTCGGTTGATCTTGCCGGTTACGTGCTTCGAGCGTGGCCTGGATACGGTTGTTCAGGATCATCCGCGTTTTCCCAGAGAGATCCGGAGCCAGAACCACAAACTCATCCCCGCCGAGGCGGGCCAGGATATCCGCTTCACGAAAGGTCTCCTTCAAAATGGCGGCAACTTCCTTCAAAGCCAGGTCCCCCTGGGCGTGCCCCTAGGTATCATTGATCGTCTTCAGATTGGTCCACATCGACAAAGAACAACAAGCGCCACTGTTTATTTCGGTGGGCCAGTTTCATCTCCTGTTCAGCCAGGAGGGTGAAGCCGCGCCGGTTGTACAACCCGGTCAGCTCATCGGTCAAGGACAGATTTCGGATCTCCTCTTCCAGGCGCTTGCGTTCGATCGCCTGGGCCACCTGGGTGGAGACGAATTCCAGAAGATTCAAGTCCTCCTGTTCGAAATGGACCCCCGGCGTGTAAGTTTGAACCGCCATGACGCCGATCATACGTCCTTCCACTTTCAAAGGCGCACCCATCCAGTCCTCACCAGGCGTTCCAACCCCCTCCACCTCCCCCTGTTCAACGAGTCGTTCAAGATCTCCCGGGTACCCAGTAAGGGACGACCGGTGCGAATGACATATCCGGTCAGCCCCTGGACCTGTGTCATCCCGATTGGCGGTTCGTCAAATTGATCAACATAATAGGGGAAGCTGATCAATCCACTGAGCGGGTCAATCAAAGCAATGAAGAAATTCTCCGCCGGGATCAATTCTCCAAGAATGGAGTGGATGGAATGGTAGAGAGCATCGATCCCTTCGCTGGTTATGGCAGCCTGGGTGATCCTGTAAATTGCATTCTGGACCAATTCAAAGCGCTTGCGCTCGGTGATATCCGTTATGATACCCAGGTCATAGAGCGGCTGTCCCGATGAATCATGAATGGTAATGGCTTCATCTCGTACCCATACAATCCGACCGTCGCGCGCCAGGATGCGGTAGTCGGATTTAAACTTTTCACCAGTTTCGAGATGTCGTTTATTTTCTTCCATTACACGGGCGCGATCATCAGGAACCATGGATTTGAGCCAAAAGTCGGGGTCAGCCAGCCATTCCTCGGGTGAATAGCCGGTAATATCTTTGATCTGCGGACTGAAGTAGAGTGATGTGGCTTTCTCATCCAAAGCGTCCCGATAAATGGCGCCGGGAATCTGCTCAACCAGCGCCTGGTAGGATTGCTGGCTCTCTTTCAGCGCTTCTTCAGCCTGCTTGCGCCCGGTGATATCATGCGCAACCCAGAGCGTGCTGTCTTCCGTCATCGGCGAAATGGACGCCTCGAAACCACACAGTCCGGTCGCCGATGATGAGATCATATTCGATCTGCATGCGTTTGTTTTGTATCCAGGACCTGTCTGATAGTCCTAAGAAAGGTTTCAGCCTGTTCGGGCGGGAAAATATCCCCCAAAGTCTTCCCGAGCAGTTCCTCCGCCGGTTTGACCAGCAATTCAGGATTGGTGGGGGCAATCTTGAGATATACCCCGAGACGGTCGATCACCAGCACCACATCGTGCATGGAGGCGAACAGGGCGCGGAGTTCGGCTTCGGATTGCCGCAGCGCATCCTCCGCCCGCTTGCGGTTGATCGCAATCGCCACCTGCGTGGAGACGAATTCCAGCATGTGCTGCTCGCGTTCGCCGTACGCCTTCGGATCGGTATAGTGCTGAACCACCATCGCACCGATCGTCTTGCCTTCGACAATCAGCGGCACGCCCAGCCAGATCGCAGACGGCACTCCCAGCAGTTTCACTTCACCCTGGCGTTCCAGCTCGTCATGCACCGCCTGCGTGCACAACAAGGATTTGCCGGTCCTCAGGACATAGGCGGTCAAGCCCCTTCCCGGGTTGGATGCCCCCCATAAAGGGCTCATCCTCGGCATCCTTGAAATAGGGAAATCGCAGGAGGTTTTCGGCTTCATCGTAGAGCGTGATATAGAAATTCTCGGCCGGCATCACCGACGAGATGATCTGGTGGATTTGAGGATAAAGTTCATCCAGGGAGCGGGTTGTTTCGGTGGCCGCGGCAATCCGGTAGACTGCCTCCTGGAGAGTTTGCGCCTGCTTGCGCTCGGTGATATCGCGGCCAATACCCACCAGCCCGACCACTTTTCCCTGGGCATCGCGTAAGGGCACCTTGGAAGATAATACCCAGACCGGTTTGCCCTGGGAATCGAGCCCGGGTTCTTCGCGGTTGATGATCGATATTCCGGAATCGATTACCGTCTTGTCAAGTGCCCAGTAATCCATTTGCCAATTCAGGCGGATAAATTTCCAGGTCTGTTTTTCCGATGACATCTTCCATCGCTTTTTCCCCCGGACGCCTGCCAGTCTGCAATGTTCGAAATGATTTTCCGGCCTTGACATCCATCACGTAGATGCGGTCGGGCAGGTTGTCGATCAGCGTCCGCAGCAGGATCCGTTCTTCCTCCAGCTTTTCTTCAGACCGCTTGCGGTTGATTGCAATCGCCACCTGCGTCGAGACAAATTCCAGCATATGCTGCTCGCGCTCGCCGTATGCATTCGGATCGGTATAATGCTGTACCACCATCGCACCGATCGTTTTGCCCTCAACCATCAGCGGCACCCCCAGCCAGATGGCCGATGGCACGCCCAGCAGTTTCACTTCGCCCTGGCGTTCCAGTTCGTCATGCACCGCCTGCGTGCATAACAGGGATTTTCCTGTTCTGAGCACGTAGGCGGTCAGGCCCTTCCCGGGCTGGATTCCCCCCATAAACGGTTCATCCTCGGCATCCTTGAAATAGGAAAACCGCAGCAAGTTTTGGACTTCATCGTAAAGGGTTATGTAGAAATTCTCAGCCGGCATCACCGACGAGATGATCTGGTGGATTTGGGGTAGAGTTCCTCCAAGGATCTGGTGGTTTCGGCAGCCGCCGCGATCCGATAGACTGCCTCCTGGAGAGTTCGCGCCGCCTTGCGCCCGGTACCAACGGTCGGACGGCCGGATTATAGAAGACCGGCAACCTCTGCCTTTGCCTTTTTTGGCTTTATGCTCGCCGACCTTCCCGGCGGGCTCTTCTTCACTCGCATTGGTTTGTTCCAATCCTAGCAGGGACCCGGGCAGATCATGCTTCATTTGCCCGCTTTGCCTGCAAAAAACCATCTTCAGTCTTGGTAAAAATTATTATACACGAGACATAAATTCATCCGGCGATAATTGACTTTCAAATTTGTCTGTTGGTCTTCCCGGAAACTCCAATTTCTTGTGACCTCCACACAGTTGTCTCACCTTCGACAAAATTGTCCCAGGTATTTTTGAAATGATCGCTATTTTCCCAAAGCAGCCTGGCTATGTGCACGCAATTCCGAGAGGACCTGCCGCAGTCCGGTCAGGGTAATCCCAGCCTTGTCAATGCGATCACATTCACTTCTTACGTAGCGGGTGTAGGGAGTCACGCCGTCTTTTAGACGGGCGATGGCGTTTTCGCTTTCGTTGTCGAATTGGGTGGTCAAAGCACTGAGCAACTTGGTTCTAAGGGTGAGCATCTTCTCTTTGAACCTGTCTTTGGCCTGTTTGCGTTTTGAAAGGGATCGCGAGAAAAGCATGAGAGCGTCGGCATAGGCAAACGACTTTCTATTCTCGCGGAATACGACTGGGCGAAATCCATTCCGAGCGCATTCCTACCCGCGAATTCAACCTCGAACGCCGCGTTTGTGGAGGCGACCTACGACATCGCCGACGGGCTGTATGCCACAGGTCGTTTCGATTATTTCAAAACATACGCCGGCGGTCCGTACTTTTCACGCTATATTCTCGGCGTAAACATCTATCCGCTGCCGCATCTCGATTTTATGCCGCAGGTACGCTTCAACACGACGAACGCCGCGGGCGCGTCGCAGCCGCTAGAGGCGCTGATCCAATCGCACGTGTACTTTTAAACATGCGATATTCGCCGGACAATACCCCCTCGGCAATGACCGCTCCGCAGCACGAGAAGATGTCATCGACAGTTTACACCCCGAACGTCTTCATTGCCCCGAGGATTTGTCGCCGCTTCGCTTTATCGGAACGAACCCCGCCATGTCGCCAATGATATTGACAAGCTCCTGATTCGCGGGAACGACTATTTTGGTGTTTTGTTCGAGGGACGCTTGGACCGTCTCGAGCCGCTTCAGCAGCTGAGCGTTGCCCACAAAGTATTGGTTTGCCGCCTCGTTGACTAACCTGATAGCCTCCGCTTCGCCTTCCGCCTGGAGAATCTGGGATTGTCTCACGCCTTCGGCTTTTTTGATTGCCGCGCGTTTTTGGCCGTCGGCCGTGGTTTCCGCGGCTGTTGCAAAATCAACCGCGGCAATCTTCTCGTTCTCCGCCTTTACGATCTTGTTCATCGTCTCCTGGACATCTTTCGGCGGGTCGATTTCCTTTAGTTCAGCCCGTACGATCTCGATGCCCCAGCTTCCGGTTTCCCTGACGAGAATATCGATCAGATCTTTGTTGATCCTGCCGCGCTCGCTGTTGGCAGATTTCAGCGTCATCGTCCCGAGTATGTTTCTCAGCGTAGTTCTCGTCAGGTTGACAATCTGGTATTCGATGCTGTTCACGTTGTACTGGCTCTTCTTTACACTCTCTTCGTCCTGTTTAATCTTATAATAGATTTGCGCGTCAACCGTCGCGTTAAGATTGTCGTTGGTAATGATCTCCTGCGGCTCCGCTCCAACCATTGTCTCCGTAATATTGATGCTTACCATCTTGTCTATTAGCGGGATGATCCAGTGGAAGCCCGGCATGGCGAATTTCTTGTACTTGCCGAGGCGCTCGACGAGTGCCCGGTGAGTCGGGCGGATGATGCGTATCCCCCACAGGAAGATTAGAAATACGACAATCGCTCCGATGATCCAGAGTGCCGATAGTCCGCTTTGAGTGTCCATGATGAAGTGTCCTTCCGATATTCAGTTTACAGTTTGTTGGTTTACAATCTATAGTATTCTATATGAAGACTGAATTTATTTATAGGACCTTTAGAACCCTTCCCCTTGTGCTCTCATATCAGGCTCCTCACGTCGCGCTTCCGCTTCATTTTACTTCAATGAGCGCCAGCTTGACGCGGTAATTTAGAGTCCGGATCCGTTATTCTCAAACGCGAATATACCAGGCCTCAGACTATCCTCTCAATCCTGAGCGTGTTAGTCGTTCCCCTCGCGAGGAGCGGAGTGCCGGCGGTCAGGACATATGTATCGCCCGGAGAAACAAGCGCCGACGATTTCAGTATGGAGCTCACTTGCGTCAGCATTGCGTCGGTGTCCGAGAGGGAGCCCACCTCAATTGGAAATACACCCCAGATGAGGAGGAGTTTCCGGACAACATCGACGCTTTCAGTCAACGCGTAGATGGGGACCTGCGGCCGGTACTTCGAGAGAGCGCGGGCCGTCGTGCCGGTGTTCGTTATCGGCACGATGAATGACGCGTCGACAAACCCTGCCAGCGAACAAGCCGCTTCGGCAATCGCGTCCGTGAAGTCGTCCCGGACGGTCTTGTAGTTCAGCTTCCTTTCGACCAGGCCCAGATTCGATTCGGCCATTTTCACGATCGAGACCATCGTCTTTACCGCTTCGACGGGGAAATTGCCCGCCGATGTCTCTCCGCTCAGCATAACGGCGTCGGTCCCGTCGAACACGGCATTCGCCACGTCCGTTGCCTCCGCCCTCGTAGGACGGGGTTCGCGTATCATCGAATCGAGCATCTGAGTCGCGGTGATGACCGGTTTGCCGTATTCATTGCACTTGAGAATTATCGACTTCTGGAGAATCGGGACTTCTTCTATCGGCACCTCAACTCCCAAATCGCCGCGAGCTACCATTATTGCGTCGCTGGCTTCTATAATCGAATCGATCTCATCAACAGCCTCGGGCTTCTCTATCTTCGCGATTATTCCCTGTCCGCCATTCA
Organism: uncultured Bacteroidota bacterium; assembly: GCA_963806435.1. GTDB lineage: Bacteria > Bacteroidota > Ignavibacteria > Kryptoniales > JAKASW01 > JAKASW01. The sequence goes on along the minus strand of CAWEBD010000082.1, from coordinate 16,157 downwards.
ACCCCTCAAGGATCTTGCGCAGCTCACTAACATCAGATGCGTGCCGGACAAATGAGAGCGCGATGAAATCGACACCGCTTTTCAGCCCGAACCGCAAATCGTCGAGATCCTTCTCCGTCAGTGAGGGAATACTGACGTTCACCCCGGGTAGATTAATCCCCTTGTGAGATGTCAAAGGACCTCCGTTCACAACCTCGCATTTTATATTCTTCCCCGAAAGCGATTTCGCTTTCAACTCGAGCAGCCCATCGTCCATAAGGATCCTGTCACCTACTTTCACGTCCTTGACGATTCCTGGGTAAGTGACAGGAATAGTTCCGTTCGTGCCTATAACCTCATCTGTCGTCAGGGTCACAACATCGCCGTTGGTCAGGGTCATAGTGCCTTTTATCTGACCGACCCTGATTTTCGGTCCCTGGAGATCCTGGACTATGGCGAATCGTTTTCGTGTAACTTCTTCCAGATGGCGAATGATTTCTATATGTCTCGCATGTTCTTCGTGAGTCCCATGAGAGAAATTAAGCCTGAAGACGTCAGCCCCGGCATCTATGAGGTTCCTGATCTTCTGTTCGCTGTTCGAAGCAGGGCCCAGGGTACAAACGATTTTCGTCTTTCTATTCTGTATCTTTTGCAACTTTACGCAGCTCCTTGATTTGTTCGACCATGTCCGCCAATACCTTCGACGCGGGCCCTTGAAAGGAGTAATCCGCGTATTCGGATAGCGGCGTTTCCTCTATGTTTATTTCAACAATCTTCCCTCCGCTCCGCCTGACAGTCATCGGGAGTTCCGCCGCCGGGTACACGACCGCCGACGTACCGACCACAAACATAACGTCAGCCGCGGAGGCCGCCGTCTCGGCAATATTCCATTGATCTTCCGGCAGCGTCTCGCCAAACCACACGATATCGGGCCTTATCAAACCGCCGCACTTTGAACACCGGAAAGATTTATTCGCGTCAAAGTCCTCGCCGTCATACCTGGTCCCACACCCGAGACAGTAATTTCTTTCGATACTCCCGTGAAGCTCGGCCAGGTTCTTTGAACCGGCCCGCCTGTGGAGGTTGTCGACGTTCTGGGTAACGACCGTGAAATGCGGGAACAGCTTCTCCATTTCGACGAGCGCGGCGTGGGCAGGATTCGGTTTCGCGACTCTCGTTACGTGGCGGCGGTGCTCGTACCACTCCGATACCAGCTCGGGGTTTCTCAGGAACGCGTCGAAGTTTGCCAACTCCTCCGGCTTGAGCTTGCTCCACAGCCCGTCCGCACCGCGGAATGTGGGGATCCCGCTCTCAGCGGAAATACCGGCCCCGGTCAGCGCAACGACCTCTCGTGCCGTTAGAAGGATCTCCTGCAGCTCTTTGGGTATTGTCATGGCACGGGGATAAGGTTAAGCTGGTGAGCTGCCTGCTTCTGCGAAATGTCCATCGGGAAGAAAGTCGATTTACCCTCAAGGTAGTCGTTCAGGAAGTCCGAGTAATGCGGGCTTAGAATCTGACCGCATTCGCCTCCCGGCAGGCTGAAATACATTCCAGGTTTGCTCATATCCACAGTCATCCTCATCGACGGGCCGATGATCATCTTGTAAGGATCATTAAGCGAGTATTCCCCGTTATTTACGGTGGTGTTGTTCCCGCCCCTTGGAAACGGGCCGAGATCGTACACCCCTCTGACGAGTGAGTTTGAACTCAACGGATGTTTCAGCTCGAGCGTATGAAGTTTTCCCCACATCCAGTTGATCGGGCGCGGGCCGAATTTCCCTCTTAATTTCTGTAGCGCTCTATCCAGACTCTCCGCGAGCTTCATGTCCAGCAGGCTATCCCCGTTGGCGACGCCGTATAACTCGCCCAGGTCAGCCGGCTTGCTGAGAAACCCTTCCAGGACCCTGGTGGGCACGTTGCTTATGAGCAGATACCGCTCAAAGAGCTGGCTACCCATTACAGGTTTGAAGACGCTCCTGACAAGTTCCTCGAACGACACGTTCAGAATCGCAGCCGCCGTGCTCTTGGCCGTTATGTTTCCGTCGAAATTTTTCAGATAAGTCAGTTCCCGGGGGAAATATCTTTCGCTGTCGCAGGCCGCAAGAATTCGGCTGTTCAGCGTCGTCATGAAATCGGAGTAATAATCCAGCTGCAATTTTTCAGAGAGCGCGACACTCATCGTATCGTGTCGGGTAATAAAGGATGTGATCCTGTTTATGCGCGACGACGGCTCGTACAGATTTGTAATGTAAAAGGGATAATTGTCAGGAGTTGTCCGGTTGTTCGCGGTAGCGACGAAGCCCGAGGGCGGATTGTAGCTCTCTGGAAGGGATTGGAATGGAATGAACCCGCTCCAGACATCTTTGGCGGTATTTCCCGGCTGCGGGAGGAAGGGTAAAGGATAGCGGCGCAGAGGGATGTTCCCCGCCGCCTTGTAACCTATGTTCCCGTGAACGTCGGCATAGACGAAATTCTGAGCTGGGGAGCCGAAATATTTGAGCGCGCCGATAAAATCCTGGAAGTTCTTCGCGGTGTTGAGGAGATTCATCGACCTTACTTCGTCGCTGGGCCAGTACGCTGACCATCGAAGGGCTATGATCCCTCCCGGCTCCGGCTGCTCCCCGTGCAGCGAGGTTGTACTGTAGGAACTCGAGATCACTCCGCTGACGACAGGCCCAAGCATCGTCATGCGTCTCTTGAAGATATACGGCGACCCTCCCTTGATTTCTATAGTATCCTCAGTTGTGATAAAAGGAAATAGCTTGCCGTCATACCAGTACTGGTTTGGGTCCGAGGAATCAGGCTGGACAATATAGAAATCGGAGTCGTCGGCCATGACGCTCGTCATTCCCCAGGCGATATCGGAGTTACGCCCGATTACGATCCCGGGGGTGCCGGGGAGCGAAACTCCAAGCACGTGGAGGGAGGGAGCTGAAATAGACACATAGTACCATTTTGCAGGTTCGCTGAAAGCCAGGTGCGGGTCACTCGCAAGAATCGCGGAGCCGTTGTTTGTTCTCTTCGGAGAAATCGTCCAGTTGTTGCTCCCGAAACCGTCCGGGGCCTTCACGCCCTCCAAAAAGGCAAGCGCGCGGGAATTCGATTCCATGAAACCGTTGAGCGAGGAAGATGCACGCGTTCCGGCCTCGGAGGTTTTTCTTCCCTTCGTGCCGTAGAAAAGAGGTATAAGCAGCGCGGCTCTCTGCGCCCCGAGGCTGTCGTACAACTCCCCGAAAACCGGTTTCGTCCACCATGAAATGTTGAGTTCCCACGACATCAGCCTCGCCACGATGTAACTGTCCCGCGGTTTCCAGGGACGTGGAGAGAATTGAAGCATGGCAAATTCGGCGGGGAGGACTTTCGCACTGGATATGTACGCGTTAATTCCCTCGGAATACCAGCGAAGTATTTCCTTGCTCAGTGGGGAGGAGGTCTTGTAGAGGGAGTCTGCCATCTCGGTGAAGCGCAGCGTACGGAAGAATTCGTCAACAGCCAGGGTCTTGCTGCCGAATACCCGGCTGAGCCTCCCCTCGCCTGCCCGTCTGTACATCTCCATCTGAAACAGCCTGTCCTGGGCATGTACGAATCCGAGTGCGAAGTAAGCATCCGAATCGGATGTGGCTATTATGTAGGGGACTCCAAGGCTGTCGCGCAGTATTCTCGTCGCCCCTCCCAGGCCCGCGACGTCGATCCTACCGTCGACCTGCGGGAGAGACGACGTCCCGATTTTTTTTAGCAGCAGGATTACGCTTACAAGGATGATGAAGAGTGTAAGGGAGACGACTGCCGCGACAAACCTAAACCGTTTCACTTACACAATTTAGTAAAGGGGGTGCCAATGTAACAACAGAAAGGATGCCTCCGCGCGGGAGGATCTAACTATTGCATGAAGCTGAAAAGGAAGCCGACCGAAACGGACGGCACCACGTATCTTGTTTGAGGCATGAACGAGGCCGAAAAGAGGTCATAGTATCCCACTCCGCCGTTCAAATACAGTCCCACGAATTTGTCGATCCGAAGCGAGTTGCCTACGCCGACATATGCCGACGCTCCGGAGGTGAACCTCGAATTAGGCAATGAATAGTCCAGGAACGAACCGTTCGTCGGATAAGCCCAGCCAAACAGCAGGCCGGCAGAACTCTCTCCGTAAAGGCTGTAGCCCAATGTCCCCAGCGTGGACCGCAGGAACGGGACTCTGATTCCGACCTGGACCGGCATCAGTATTCCCTGTGATTCAGGGACTGAGCCGAACGTGCGCGTCACAGGAGAAAACAAGTTTATGATCGAGATCCTGAGGAAAATATTGTTATGGAGCGGAACGCTTCCGACCATGCCCGCTCCCAGGGAAGTCGCGTTCATTAGAACCGGCGAGTACTCCGGCGCGGCGATAGCGCCTTGTCGGGACGCGAACGGAGAAACGTCGCCCCTGAATAGATTCTCCCCGGCATTCGAGTGTATGTACGTCGCGCCGTAACTCAGATTGTCAGGGCAGATTGTGCCGCCAGGAGTCTGCGACTGTACCGTCGTTGCGGCGCACATTACGATGAGCGGGAAAATGAATATGCTTTTGCGTATCATGATTCACCTCGACGAGGTTGTAGACCTCAGAAATCGTATTTGAACGTGACGACTACGTTTGAATTCGTAATCTTTTCGTTGCTCGTGCTCTGTGAAACGTACTTGTTGGCGCCGGTGTAGTAGCTGTACTCAAGCGAGCTCGTGTCCCACCAGCCATACTGGTACGCCACGTCGAAACTTATGCTGTTCTGAACTCTCACGCCGACACCGCCACTCAGGAACTTCTGGGCCTGATTGGTGCCATCGTTGACATAAGGAGACTGTATGTATTCTCCGCCTACTCTCAGGTACGGGACCAAAAGTGAGTAGTTCGGATTCGTCACGGCAAATTCCACCCCCCCGCGTAGGGTCAGTGCGCCGCGGAATTCCTGCTTTATCTGAGAATTCAGGCTGCTAATGAAGTCGGCGGGAAGGTTTGAATTGCTGAATTGCAGCTGTGAATAGTCCGCGTACTCCAGGTCGGCGGCAAGCGTAAGCTGTGATGTTCCACCCGAAGCTCCGATGCCGAGCTTGATCGGAGTTGTTACGTCATACGAATTGTTCCCGGGATAGGGAGCGTAGCTCAGGCTCGGATAGTACGTAGAATATGCCCAGCCTTTGTCGTTGAAGTTGTCCGTTATGGTATAATACGAAGGGAAAGTCACCGTGGCTCCGAACCTCGCTATCGTGTTTCCGCTCATATCCCTAACCCTGTACAACAAGCCGACTTTCGCGTTCCACCCGCTTATGTCCTGATTGTCAATGTTCTTTAAGACGAAAGAGCTGAAATAAAGCGGGCTGTAGTTGTATATCCCACGCGTGTCTGTCTCGGTGAAAGTCCTCGTGTAACTGTACGACCCGCTCAGAAGATTCAGCGTAATCCCTATCGAGAAATCCTGGGCGACATCGAGCCCCATGGCAGCGGACCACCTGTTAATTCCTCCCGTTCTCTCTTCCGTCCCGTTTTGTTGGACGCTGTCGGTAATCAGTGGATTACCGGCATAGTCTTCCAGATACAGCATATAAGGAATATCAAGTGTGGTGTCGGAGTTATACAATGACGGTATGATAGAGCTGTAGGGGTTGAATCCGTTGAACGACAGGGCCGAGTTGAAATCGTTTCCACGGTTATAACCGAATGAAATCACGAAGCTTCCTTTGGTTGTGGCAAACGGGTACACGAGCCCGAGGGAGGTCAGATCGGTCTGAGTACTCGAAGTCGAGGTATTCGTGCCGAGATAAGTCGCGTTATCGGCATAACCGAGGAAGTTCAGCCCCATGGTGACTTCCGATTGCCGGGATTGAGCCAAGCCGGCCGGGTTGAAGAATGTCGCGTCGAAACCCTGCGAGAGGCCGGTCATCGCATTTCCCATCGCGATGGATCTGGCGCTCATGCCGTAGCCGGTTTCGGCAAGTCTTAATGCGTCTTCTGGAAATTGAGCGTAGGCATTTAAGGATACAAAGAACATCAGGAACAAAAGAATGAAGATTCTGCTTTTCATACTAATACCGCCTAGTTAAAGAGTGTCTTCTAAGTTAAGTCCACAGTGATCGGCGCGGCGGGTCACAACCTCGGATGAAATCCCGACCCGTCGATGACATCAAAATTTTAAAAGAGCAGTATCAGTGGCGGGTTCTTCCTCCGCCGGATGAACCACCCCCGCTCCTGGCCGGTGCAGCAGCAACTGGCGCGCTCATCGTCGGTCTTGACATCGCCCGGTACTCGTAACGTGGCGCGCTCTGCTGATACCGCGGTGCCTCGTATCGTGCCATTTGTTGCGGCGCCGGTCGCGAGTAATTTACATTCTGCCTCATGACACGAATCACCCTAACCGGGCGATAAGTAGATTGCGCCCGGGTTCCTCCGTTGTTGTACGAAACATAACCGTGCCTGATCCGCGGCGGCGGAGCCTGAGGAGGCGGACTGCTCGGAGGCGGATTATACTGCGGAGGTGGATTGTAATTCGGAGCCGGATTCTGTTGCTGCGGAGGAGGCGTGTAACTTGGAGCCTGCTCACGCACGCGCGGCTGCGGATTCGATTGCGGCGCAGGGTTCTGATTCGGCTGCTGAGGAGTATTACTCGGAGCCTGCTCGCGAACGCGCGGCTGCGGATTCGATTGCGGCGCAGGGTTCTGATTCGGATTCCGCTGAGGAGCCGGAGTATAACTCGGGGCCCGCTCCCTCACCCGATGCTGCGGGTTAGGTGTAGAATTCTGCTGGGTGGGCATGTAACTCGGCGCCCGACCGCGTGTGTTCGGCACACTATTGGTGTTACTCGCTCCGGTGGCTGTCGGCGTACCTGTGCTTGAGCCTACTCTGGTCCTGGCTGTCGGGTTTTCCCGAAGGTTCCCGGAACTCCCGCTTGATGCATTTGCGGTACCGGTGTTCGCCTGTCCCACACCCTGCTGTGGAACGACGCCTCCCTCAGAGTATCCAGACCTTCCGTAGCGGGTGTCGCCGTTGTTCCTGACCCTCGGGGTCGGACTGGTATACGTGTAGGGTGTATACCAAGGATTGAGGCCGTATGGCGAGTATGGAGAATAGACATTGTAATAAGGACTATTGGGATAATACCCACCCCCATAAGGGTAGTAAGATGGATAGTTCCCCCAGCCTGCAAGCCCTGCATATGAGAATGGGCCGCCGTAGAATGAACTCATGCCAAATCCGAGAGACCAGGAGTCCATCGGCCACCAAGCCAGACTCGGGCTGAACATACTGTAACTCCAAAGCGGGGGATACATATATGAAGAACCATAATATCCGTAGCCATATGGCGGCCAGGCCGATCCGTAGCCATATCCACCCATTCCATAGGTCCCGTAACCATAATCATTGCTCTGGTAATCAGGGTTCACGGCCGGTCCACCTGTCGAATCATAGTATGTCGGGCTGTACCCGTACTGTGAACTATCGGAACTACTTGAACTCGAATTGTACGATGACCCGTAACCACCGTAATTGCCGCCCGTGGTCGCGAACTCAGTGTAGCAACCCGATAACCCGAGAGCAACCAGGAACGACACTCCTAAAGCGGCTATTCTAGTCTTCATGGCAATCACCTCATTTTTTTGGACGCAGGACTTCGCTCTTGCGCTTAATCCCGCCTGCCGGATTTTGCGGTTCGGAATTATTTTTCCGCCCTTCAAGCTTTGCCCCCTGGCGACCTTTGAGATACGAAGCAGAGAAAATTACCGGCGCAACGAAGCCCTCCCACATGGACCCTGCTGTTTGGTCCAGAAGAATCGCCGGCGGATTGTAGAACTTCTGCATTTCCCCCGTAAGACCCTTCGTACTAAGCGTGTCGCCCTTCACCATTCCTGTCGTGAATAAAGCCGATATAAGAACCGCAATCATCTTCTAATTTCCTCGATTCAATTTCAACAACGACGCAATCCGATACAAGGGCATTCGACAGCCTTAAAATAAATTAATTTCCGATGGTTTAGGTAATGATAGAAAGGTATGGCGACTCACATCGATTGGACGTACTCAATCCGGATCGTGCGCAGACTCCCGGTCTTCTTCAGGTTCAACAAGTTCTTGTAGTCGAACTCGACGGTGAAACCGTTCCCCACACTCCATTTTATTCCCGCGTTCAGATAACCGGGACCCGGTCTTGCCAACCCCGTAGTGTCCGTCATGTTATCGTTCAATCCGAAATTGTATTCCGCCACGATGGAGATATCACTTCCGATGGTCTTGTCTGCACCGACGTAGAAGTTGACGTTCCTGTTTCCGTCCCCGTTCTCAAGCGAGTAGTTCACCCCGCCGTGTATCCCGAGGTAGCCTAGCATGGTGAAATACTTGGAGGCAGCCGCAAAAAAACCCGGCGACTTATACAGGTACCGGCTGTACTCGGGCACGTAGACATCCTTACCCTGCGAATCGTACCCAAGAGTAAGAGCCGGGAAATCGGCAGTCTCATCGAGAAGTCTGAAACGTATGTTCACGCCTGGTAGTTTGTTCCAATCGACGGCTCCGGAACCTATCACGTTCGCACCGCCGTAGCTAAGTCCGAATGTCAGTCGGTTGAAGGCTCCCGCCTCCAGGGACATGAGCACTCCGCTCTGCTCGTAGAAATGGACACTCATCCCGATCATCCCGTTGTGAAGGATACCCGCGGTGGGCATGTCGATGAGATAACGCGACTCAACACCGGCATTGCTACCCGCGCTTCCGTTCAGGCTTCCGGCGAATACGGCGGACGACGTTAGAAGCACCAGTATAAGAGCCTTCAACTTCATTACGATCTCCTTTCAGAATTCATCTTCACCAAAGACTTTACGGATGTTCTTGGGCAGCTCAACCTTCTTCGGATCCTGCTCGAGTTCGGTCTGACTTTCGCTCCTCATTTCTGGAGCCCGGACCGAAGGAGCTCTCCCTTCTGTCGGCGGGACAGCCTTCTCCGCATACCCGCCGGCAGTGTCGATGAGTTCACGCACTTCTTTCAGCAATTCGGAGCCGTCATACAGAAGAAGTTTACGATCCTTGTAGACAAATTCTCCGTCCAGCATGACGTCTGAAACATCCGAGTCCGAATAATCCTCGATAAGCGCGCCCGCAGCTGCCCGCGGCGACAGCTTCTCCAGCCTTCTGGCGGACAGCTTCCTCGCGTCGATAAAGGCCAGGTTGGCTACCTTGCCGGGTTCGATGCTTCCCAGTTTTGAGCTCATGTTGAACAGCTCGGCTCCCGCCCGCGTCGCGCTTGCCAAAGCATCGGAAGGATCACTCCCGAGCTCGAGAAGTTTCTTCATCTGGACAAAGAGACCGGGTGTCTCCCAGTTCGAACCTATCGCGAAATTCCCATAGATGTTGCGTATGGATTTGAAAGTCTGGGGATTCAGCCTGTCCGGGATCAGGACCACTTTTGCCCCGCCGGTTTTGGCGACCTTCAGAGATACTGCCGGGGTACCGTTCAGTCCTACCAATATCGTGGAACTATTAAGAATCCTGCTTTTCTTCAGAAGTTGGATGATGCCCGAATTGAAATTGGATTTGGTGAGCTCGATGTCTTCCGCATCCTCGTCGGCGTGGGTCATTATCCATCCCGGCGAGTCGGCGTTGTTCCTCGCCGCGGCGCTGAGGCCGAACAGCGTCAGGTCTTTCTGGTAAGGAACAAAGACCCCGGACTTCAGATGCCGGTCGACGATCCTTCTCATGAAACTTATCTGCTGATCGCCCTCGGCGAACGCTACCGCGTCGACGCCGGTCAACTTCACAGCAGAGTACATCCCTCTCGCCCCGACTTCATCTCCGATGACCGCGAATGCGATGGCGCTGACTCCGCTCTGCAGGGCGCTGAAAAAGGTGAGATGATACATCTTCTCGTAAAACGCCTCGTCCTGAGCATCAAGGGAAGACTCAAGTTTGAGGAGCTGTTCGGTCCTCCATTGAGAAATCGGGACCTTTGGCTCGACGAACCTGCATATCAAGGACTCCGGATGAAAGTGGGCATTGAAGAGAGTGGGGAAAACTATTTTCTCGGAGGCGTCGACAATCTCTGCTTCGGGATACTTCCGCCGGAGCCCTTCCAGGTCTCCCGAAATATCAACCACAAGGTTCGAGCGGATCGCGATATTGAAGAGACCCGCCCTATTGTCTTCATCGCACGCGAAACCATAGGCGCCGGCTATAATCTTTGTCGAGCTCATCACCACTCCTTCATTCACTGAGCATAGAGGAACTTCGCATCGTGCAGCTTATTGACACCATCTTTGTAAACGGCAAACTGGAAGCCCTTCCTTATCGCGGCACCACCGACTTCACCGCGCTTGTCCAACGCAATATAAGCAAGTTGGAATGTTTTATCAGCCTTAATTTGCTTTGAGTGGACTTCTATTGCCCTCTTTATGGCGGTTTCACAGGCCTCCTGCGGGCTCTGGCCGTTCTTCATGCTCTCGACGACGAGGAAGCTCCCCACGATCCGCATGTTAGCCTCGCCCACTCCGGTCGAGGTGGCGGCGCCGACTTTTCCGTCGACATACAATCCCACACCTATGATCGGAGAGTCTCCGATTCTTCCGTGGATCTTCCACGCCATTCCGGAAGTGGAGGTTCCGCCGCTTAAGCGTCCCTTCTTATCCATGGCCAGCAAACCGATCGTATCGTGGTTGTCCATGAGGTCGTTCATGTCGTGCGGTCCGACCCAGTTATCCTGGTTGCTCATGTTCTCCTTCCAGTTAAGCCAGGTTTCCCTTGACTCATCGGTAAGAAGATCGACCGGCTTAAAACCGTGCGCGAGCGCGAACTCGTAGGCTCCCTTGCCTGAAAGCATGACGTGATTCGTGCGCTCCATAACTTTCCGGGCGACACTCACGGGGTTTTTGATTTTTTCTATGCAGCCGACCGAGCCGCAGTTCATCCGCCAATCCATGATCGCCGCGTCGAGCGTAACCTTCATGGTTTCATCCGGCAGGCCGCCGTATCCTATGCTCGTTATCGTGGGGTCGTCTTCCACCACCCAAATGCTTTTCTCAACCGCGTCTAAAGAGTTAGAACCATCATTCAACATTTTCCAGGCCGTCTCGTTCGCACGAAGGCCGAAGTTCCAGGTTGATATGACGACAGGCGCAGACACTTTCCCTCCTCTTTGTGGAGTTAGATTTGGCAGACCGAATTTCGAGGCGGCATAAGTACCAACACCGGCAACCGCACCCTTCTTTATGAATTCACGCCTTTTCATTTTGACACCTTGAATGTAGTTGTTCCATCTTTTTTGTCCTCCAGCATCACGCCGATGTCTTGCAGCTCAGTGCGAATGGAATCCGCCAACTTGAAGTCTCTGTTCTTTCGGGCATCCGCGCGCATTTTGATTAGTAAATTGACCAGTTCTGTTTCAACATTTTTACCGGAACTATCCCGCTTCTCGGAAGGAATTATTCCGAGCACGTCTCCCGCCAACGTCCTCGTGAAAGCAGAAAGCAATGTCGCAAAATCTGACGTCATGGCTGTTCCCGAAGCGATGAGGGAATTGATGTCCTTAAACATTTCGAAAAGCACGGCGATCGCAGACGGTGTGTTGAAATCGTCCGCCATGGCCGCGAACCACTCATTATAATATCTCCGAAGATTGATCGGCTCCTCCGGAAGGTTGTCGAAATCGATTTCCGCGGCAGGATCGGCTCCCATCTCTTCCAACCGACGCATTACATTCTTCAACCTCTCGAGCCCTTTGCCTGCCCCCTCAACAGCCTCGTCGGAGTAATCGAGCGGACTTCTATAATGACTCTGAAGTATGAAGAATCTCACTGTAATTGGATCGAATTTCTTGAAGGCATCCTTCAGCGTAACGAAATTGCCGAGCGACTTACTCATCTTGGTGCCGTTGACGGTCACCATGTTGTTGTGGAGCCAGTACCTGACGAACGGCTTCCCCGTCGCCGCTTCACTCTGGGCAATCTCACATTCGTGATGCGGGAACTGGTTGTCAATTCCACCGCCATGGATGTCGAACGTCTCCCCGAGGTACTTCATGCTCATCGCGGAGCACTCAAGATGCCATCCGGGAAAACCGTCTCCCCATGGCGAAGGCCATCGCATTATGTGGCCCGCTTCGGCTTTCTTCCAGAGGGCAAAATCGGCGGGACTACGCTTGTCACTGCGGACGTCGATTCTCACGCCCGCGACGAGGTCCTCCACTTTCTTACCCGAAAGTTTGCCGTAATCCGGAAACCGGGACACATCGAAGTAGACGTTTCCTCCCCCTTCGTAAGCGTACCCGCCGGCGATCAGATCCTTCGCGAGTTGAATTTGCTCCACAATATGGCCGGTGGCGCGCGGCGAGATATCCGGCCTGATGACCCCGAGCTTGTCCATGTCCTCGAAGTAGCTTCGCATGAACGTCTCTACAATCGCCATAGGGTTAACGCGGTCTCTCTTTGCTTCCTTCTCGATCTTGTCGTCGCCTTCGTCGGCGTTGTCGGTCAGGTGCCCGACATCCGTAATGTTCTGAACATAAAGCACCCTGTAGCCGACGAATCTAAAGAAGCGGACTATTGCGTCGAACGAGACATAGCTTTTGCCGTGGCCTATGTGCGAGTGGTTGTAAACGGTGGGACCGCACACGTAGATCCCGACCCTCCCCTCCTGAACGGGCACGAATTTTTCTTTCTGCCGCGTAAGGGAATTATAGAGAAAGATATCTGCTTTCATTTCAGTCCGATGAGTTCCTTTGCGCCTGAGATACTCGTTTGCGTTACATCGTCTCCACTCAGGAGACGGGCGACTTCGAGCACGCGCTCGTCTTCCGTAAGCCTGGCGACGCTCGTGACGGCGCGTTTGCCTTTCACACTTTTCTCGACTCTATAGTGGGCATCTGCCATCCCGGCAATCTGAGGCAGGTGCGTGATGGCAATAATCTGATGGAATCCCGAGAGGGTCTTGAGGCTTCGTCCTACCTTAGTGCCTATTCTGCCGCTGATACCGGTATCGATCTCATCGAACACCAGCAGCGGGAGCCGGTCGCTCTTCGCGAGGATCGTCTTCAACGCGAGCATTATCCTAGAAATCTCGCCTCCGGACGCAACCTTCGCAAGCGGCCGCGGCTCCTCGCCTACGTTCGTGGAAACAAAGAATTCGACAAAATCAAAGCCCTTCTCCGTCGTTTCGTAGAAGTCCTTTCCGAGTTTGACTAGCGGCTTCAGCTCCGCGGCTTCGCCGCCATAAGGCCTGTTTCGGATGCCTATCTCGAATTGAGCGCTCTCGATCCCGATCTCGGCGAGCACACCGACGATACTTCTCGTGACGCGCTCGGCGACCTCTCGCCGTTTGGCGGAAAGCCGCTCGGCAATCTCCGAAAGTTTCGCTCTCTCTGTCTCGACGTTCACTGCAAGCTTTCGTATCGCCTCATCGAAATTTTCGGCAAGCTCAAATTCCTTTCCTATCTTATCACGGTATTCGATGGCTGCTTCGAGTGAACCGCCGTATTTCTTCCTGAACATTGAAAGGACGCCCAGCCGCTCCCTTATTTCTTCAAGTCGCTCCGGGTTGAAGTCGATCTTGCTGCTGTAACTCTGGACAAATCTCGTAATTTCGTCGACCACCGCCTTGGCGCTCTCACTTTCCTCCTTGAGAGGCTCGAACGATTTGTCTATTTCGGAAAGATCTTCGAGCTGGTTCCGCACAACCACGAGCTGGTCGTGTATGGAGCTCTCGCTGTCGTAAAGGAGTTCGTACAATTTCGTCGAGACTTCGTAAAGCTTCTCTGAGTTCTCAAGGATCTTCAATTCGGATTCGAGGTTGTCGATTTCCCCCGGCTCCGGATTGACGGCGTCGATTTCCTTTATCTGAAACGCATAAAGTTCACGTTTCTCTTTCAGCGCATCTCTCTTCGAAATAAGATCCTTGAGCTCACCCAGTTCAGCGTTCAGATCATGATATGCTGTTTTGAAATTCTTGATGAGCGTATCGAGCCCGCCGAAATCGTCCAGCAGGTCGATATGCGTCTCGGGACGGAGCAGAGATTGATGTTCGTGCTGGCCGTGGAGGTCGACAAGATGATCCCCGAGCTCTTTGAGTTGAGCGATAGGGACGGGTGTATCGTTGACGAAGGCGCGGCTCTGCCCCTTCTGGCTCACTTCCCGCCTGACGATAATTTCCTCGCCGTTCTCTATCTCTGCCGCATCGAGGAGACGCTGCACTTTCTTGTTACCCGAGATCGTGAAGATTCCCTCGACAACGGATTTGTCCGCCCCGCTCCGCACTTCATCCGAAGTCGCACGCTCACCGAGGACAAGACTCAGCGCGTCGATTATTATCGACTTGCCGGCGCCCGTCTCTCCGGTGATAATATTAAGCCCAGTCCCGAACTCAAGCTCGAGTTCGTCTATGAGGGCATAATTCTTTATTGAAAGACTCTTCAGCATCGGTGAGTTTACTTGATATTGAAATATTTCGCTTCCGGATGGTGTACCACGATGGCAGTCGTGCTCTGCTCCGGGACAATCTGAAACTCTTCGGTGAGCGTCATGCCGATCCTTTCCGGACGCAGGAGCTCGAACAATTTCGACTGGTCCTCAAGATTCGGGCAGGCCGGATACCCAAACGAATATCGCGCGCCATGGTATCCCTGTGAGAACAGTCTCTTGGTTTCTTTGGCGTCGCCATCATCTATTCCCAGCTCGGTTCTCACGATTTTGTGCCAGTATTCGGCCAGTGCCTCCGCGCTCTCAACGCTCAATCCGTGCATATAAAGATACTCCAGGTAATTTCCCCCTTCAAATAGGTGTTTAGTAAATTCGCTTGCCTTCGCGCCGATCGTCACAGCCTGAATCGCAATTACGTCGAAAAGGCCCGAATTGACAGCCTTGAAGTAGTCGGAAATGCAGAGGAACCGGTCGTCCGTCTGGCGGGGAAAACTAAACCTGAGCCATTCGGTCAGATCGTCGCCTCTTAATTTTCCCGGCTTGACGGTGCTCCATTTGGTATACGGGTCCTCTTCCAGGGCCGGACGATAAATTATCAGGTCATCCTCCGAAGATTGACAGGGGAAATAGCCGTAAACAACTCTGGGCTCGAACAGTCGTTCTCGCTTGACTCGGAGCTTCTGTTCGGCAAGCGCCGGGTAGACCTCCGACTCCAGAATCTTCTGATACTCTTCGTCAGTCCGTCCCCTTTTCGAGAACTGCCACTGCCCGCGAATGAGCGCGACTTCGTTCAGGTATTCCCAAATCTTCTCGGGTTTGATATTCGAAACCACACCGCTGCCGTAGAACGGCGGAACTGGGATAGGGACATCCTTGCTGACCTTGCTGTGGACTGTTGCAGCGACCCCAATTCCAGGCTCCACACTTGCGGGCATCTTCCTGTTCAGTTCGAGGGATTTATCAAGCGCGGTGGAGGCCGTCGTCGCGTCCTTCAATTCAGCGATATCGGACTTTCCTGAGCCCGTATCCTCCCCCACAAATGCAGGATCATGTAAGCGCGACATGAAGTGCAAGCCGTCGAAGGCATCGTTGGCATATGAAAGATATCCGCTATAAATGCTCCGCAAATCCTTCTCGACATATTTTCTTGTCAAGGCAGCACCTCCGAGAACCACGGGGATCTTTATGCCGCGGTGCTCCATCTGCTCGAGATTCTCCTTCATGATCACGGTCGATTTGACCAGGAGCCCGCTCATACCGATCGCGTCGGCGCCGTTCATATCAGCCGCCTCGATAATGCTCTCTAAGGGGACCTTGATGCCGAGGTTTATCACCTTGTACCCGTTGTTCGTCAGGATTATGTCCACAAGGTTTTTACCGATATCGTGCACGTCTCCCTTGACCGTCGCCAGAACGATGGTCCCCTTCTGAGCACCGTCGAGGCGTTCCATGAACGGCTCGAGATACTTCACGGCGGTCTTCATCGTCTCAGCGGATTGCAGCACAAACGGAAGCTGCATCTGCCCGCTGCCGAACAGTTCGCCCACCACCCTCATGCCGTCGAGGAGTATTTCGTTTATGATTTGAAGGGGCGGATACTTATCGAGAGCTTTTTTCAGGTCATTATCAATCCCGATCTTGTCGCCGTCGACGATCCGTCTCTTGAGGTTATCTTCGAGACTCAACGACTCCGTGGGACTTTCCTTCTTGGCGCTCGTCCCGGCCGCGCTGTAGTAATTCATCAACTCCACAAG
>CAWEBD010000081.1:0-7683 GCA_963806435.1 uncultured Bacteroidota bacterium | reverse complement strand
CTTGGCATTTGTTGATTGGGAAAATGTCGGCCCTTTTTTTATCTTGACTGAGCGAATCGCTTTCGGCGATTGGCCAAACGATGTTGTCCGCATGACAGAGTTCCATTTCAAAACAGAGAGAAGAAGATGGAAAAGGTAGTCACAAAAACAGATTACAAAGATTTAAAACTATTTCAGCGCGGTAAGGTCCGCGACATTTACGACCTGGGAAATTCGCTGCTTTTTGTGGTTTCTGACAGGATCAGCGCTTTCGACGTCATCCTCCCGAACGGCATTCCGTTCAAGGGAAAGGTCCTCAATCAGATTTCGAATTTCTGGTTCGACTTCACAAAGAAGATTGTGAAGAATCACGTGGTTGCCACTGATGTCAGTGACTATCCATCGGAATGCAAACCGCATTCCGCGGAGCTTGAAGGGAGGAGCGTGATAGGAAAGAAAACGAAGCCGCTTCCGGTGGAGTGCATCGTTCGCGGTTATATAACGGGGTCCGGATGGAGCGATTACAGGAAGACCGGCGCCATCTGCGGCATCTTTCTACCGAAGGGACTCCGGGAATCCGAGAAGCTTCCCGAGCCGATATTCACACCGTCCACGAAGGCGGAGATAGGTGTCCATGATGAAAACATCACCTTCGACGAGGTGGTGAAGTTGATCGGCGGTGAGCTCGCGGAAAAGATACGCGACTACACCATCGCGGTCTACAAAGCCGCGGCGACCTATGCTGAGAGCAAAGGGATCATAATTGCGGACACGAAACTCGAATTCGGACTCGACGACAAAGGGGAAGTTACCCTGATCGATGAAGTGCTGACACCTGACTCGTCAAGGTTCTGGGACAAATCTAAGTACGAGGTCGGGAAATCGCAGGCGAGTTTCGACAAGCAGTTTGTTCGCGACTATCTTCTCTCAATTAACTGGAACAAGAAACCACCGGCGCCCAACCTCCCCGAAGAGATAATCAAAGGGACAAGTGAGAAATACCTTCAGGCATTAAAAGTGCTGGCGGGCATCAAGCTGTCCTAGCCGACCTGCCCTCTCGGAGCGAGCGGCCACTGAAATATTACCATCTCCGGTATTGCGGACGCCGGGAGAGGACGATCTTTCCTTCCCTTGTAATTTCAGAGTGAGGGTTTAAGAAGTGAGAGGGTTGCCTCTTCAACAGCCGGGGGGCGCATATCCTTCATGCACTTGAAATGTCCTCTCGGGCATGATTCAAGACCTACGTGCGAGCACGGGCGACAGGTCAGGCCTTTCACTTCCATTACTCTGTTCTCGACTCCGAACGGAAAGAATCCGAATTCCCTGACGCTCGATCCGAAGATCGCTACTAATTTCCTTCCGAGCGCATTGGCTGCGTGCATTAAGTAGGAGTCGTTCGTGACTACGACGGACGCGTGGCTCAGCATGGCTGTGCTTTCGGTCAGCGACAACATCCCGCAGAGATTGACGACGTTTGTGCCGTCCGCTATTTTGGCGCACACTTCGGTGTCCATCGTCCCGCCCAGGAGCACGACGCGGCTGTCGGCTTGAAACCGCAGGGCGAGTTCCTTCCAGTAATCCACGGGCCAGCGCTTGGTGAAGTGCCTGGCGCCCGGGCTTAGAAACACGGAACGCGCGGGCTCCGGACCCAGAGACCTCCACATTTCATCGGCTTTTTCGATGCTTTCCGCCGGAAGAAAAACTTCCGGTCTTGCTACCTGAGATATTGATTTGTCATAGGTCTGTGCGTATTTCAACGCGACGGACCGGACCGATGCGAAGAGGTTGAGTTTCGTGTTCACGAGGATCGCGCGTTTGAAAATGTCCTTGCTGATGACGCGGATTTCCGGAGCGGTCCCTCTCCGCAGGTAGGCACTCCTGAAGTTGTTGTGAAGGTCGAGAGTAAGGTCGAATCTTTCTGCGAGTAGAATTCGCCTGACGCTCTCAAGTTGATGGAAATCCGAATGGTCTTGAACCAAATGCACCCTGCTTACGTTAGGATTAAGGCGAATGAGATCGGCATATTGTGACTTCACTACAAAATGTATTTCAGATTCGGGCTCTCTTTCCCCCATCAATTTCAGAAGCGGAGAAGTCAGCAGCACATCGCCTGCCGAGCTCAACCGTATGAGGAGCTTTTTTGAGGTTTGCATTGTTAGAAAATATGAATTTGAAGGTGCACTTCCAATTGACCCATCGTGGTGAGTGGAGAGATTGGTTTGCTTTTTGGAAGACGCGGGAATAAATTCTCAGCAGAAACGAGAGGGAATCGATGAAGCAGTCGGCGCGTATGATAGGTGAGTTGAGGAAGAGCGGTTACAAGGTTCTTCCCGTTAAAGAGGAGATGAGAAGGAATCTTATCGCTAAACTCGGCAAGGGTGAGCCTCTCTTCCCCGGGATAATCGGTTACGACAAGACGGTAATACCTTCAATAGTCAACGCAATACTTGCCAAGCATGACATGATTCTTCTAGGCCTACGCGGGCAGGCGAAGACAAGGATCGCACGGAGTCTGATCGGGCTGCTGGACGAACAGATCCCTTTCATCAAGGGGTGTGAGATCAATGACAACCCGTACAAACCTGTCTGTAAACACTGCACTGATCTTGTGAAAGAACAAGGCGACAATGTTGAAATAGAATGGCTGACGCCGGAGCAGCGCTACGGCGAAAAGCTCGCTACGCCGGATGTGACCATAGCAGACCTGATCGGCGATATCGACCCCATTAAAGCTGCGGTTCAGAAACTGCACTACTCTCACGAAGGCGCGATACATTTCGGCATTATCCCGAGGACAAACCGGGGAATATTCACGATCAACGAACTCCCCGATTTGCAGCCGAGAATCCAGGTCGGCCTGTTCAATATCATGGAGGAAAAGGATATTCAGATCCGCGGGTTCAACGTTCGGATTCCGTTGGACGTTATGATAGTGTTCACTGCGAATCCTGAAGACTACACAAACCGTGGAAACATCATTACTCCCCTGAAGGACAGGATCGATTCCCAGATTCTCACGCACTACCCCCGCACTCTTGAAGAGGCGATGAAGATTACGGACCAGGAGGCTTGGCTCGCGAGGGACGGAGGACGGGAAGTCGTCATCCCACATTATTTGAAGGAAATTATAGAAGAGATATCGTTCCAGGCAAGGAGCAGTGAATTTGTCGACCAGAAGAGCGGCGTCAGCGTCAGGATGACGATCTCAGTTATGGAGAACCTGATAAGCAGCGCCGAACGAAGGGCGATACTGAACAACGAGAAGACGATCGTCCCCCGAATATGTGATCTCCTCCAGGTGCTCCCCGGAATGACCGGAAAACTCGAACTCGTGTTCGAAGGCGAACAGGAAGGCTCCGTCAAGGTGAGCAGGGCACTTATCGGTAAGGCAGTAAGAGAGACTTTCAAGAAATATTTCCCCGATCCGCTTCAGAAGAAGATGCGTACCCCGCAGGGCGAGGAGCCGAAGAAGCGCGACGATGAATACACTCCGATCATTTCCTGGTTTGAATCTGGCAACAAAATCGAAGTCGCCGACGACATGTCGTTCGATGATTATTACTCTGAGCTCAGCAAGGTCGCAAACCTCAAGGAAGTCGCCAAAAAGCACTTGAAAGTTGAAGAGTCCAAAAAATACGAGCTTGCCACTTCGATGGAATTCGTGCTCGATGGGCTCCACCAGTTTTCGAGGATTGCCAAAGACGACACGGATAATGTGGTAGCGTACAAGGACCTCGTCGGGAGCATTTTCCCGCCGAAGGGAAGATACGAGGAGGACTGAGGTGGCCGGAGTCTCCCCGATCATCGAGAAATTCGAGGACGGTCCCGTATGGACCATCGGATACCTTGTGTATGACGCCGGCGCGAGGGAAGCCATTGTTATCGATGTCCCTATGTGGTCTGGCGAGAAAATCTATAAGAGAGTGAGAGAGCTCGGCCTGTCCGTGAAGTATATCGTGGCAACTCATGGCCACTGGGACCACACGGGCGAGATGAAAAAACTTAAATCGCTTACGGCGGCCGTGGTATGTGCGAACAAGGGTGATGAGTGGATGATGATCGATCCCAACGGGATGGTCATTGCTCCGCCTGAACCAATTGAACCGGTCAAGGTTGAAATACCCCTGGTCGATGGAAGTGAGCTCAGTGTGGGTGGTATTACGTTCAGCGTAATACATACTCCTGGGCATTCCGCGGGTTCCATTTGCCTGTATGAGGCGGATGCGAAGATTTTGTTTACCGGCGATACTCTGTTCGCGGGTTCAATCGGCCGGATCGATCTGCCAACCGGATCGATGGGAGAGATTTCGAAGAGCATACCGGAGAAAATCATGACGCTGCCGGAGGACGTAAAGATATATCCAGGTCACGGGCCCGGCAGCACGCTGAAACGCGAGCGAATGGAGAACCAGTTCGTTCAAATGATGCTTGCAGAAAGATGAAAGACAGGATTGCGCAGAGATGACGCGGATGCTGCCGATTTTGAGAGGCGATGTTTACCGCTTTACGAACGTGAGGCGGAGATCCGTTTCTTCAAAGTCATTTGCGGCTTACCGTCCTGGCGGAGAACGTATGGGAGGCAGCGATGAGATTTAGGTATTCGAAATGGACCGACAATTCGATGACCGACGAACAGCGGCTACAGAACATTGTCTCGCTGTTCAGCTACCTTTTGCTTCAGACAAGCGGTGACGCGGAGGAAGCCCTGGAATGGATGCGACAGCTCGGACAGGAATATGAGCTGTTCGATCAGGATATGTCTCTTGACGACTTCATCGAAAAGCTGAAGGAGCTGGGATATATAGACGACGCGAAAGACGTCATCGTGCTGACATCGAAAGGTGTGCAGCGAATCAGGGAAGACGCGCTGCGCGAGGTCTTTTCAAACCTGAAGAAGAGCCCGGAGGGATCTCATGAATCGCCCCACACCGGGCAAGGTGTCGACCGGCTCAGTGAAACCAAGAAGTACACATTCGGAGACCAGCCGACTAACATTGATCTGACCTCGACGCTTACAAACGCGTTGCGGCACGATAGCATCGAGGAATTTCAGCTCAGGGAAGATGATATTGAGGTGTATGAATCCGAACATCTCACGAACTGCGCTACCATCGTCCTGCTCGATATCAGCCACTCGATGATTCTGTACGGTGAAGACAGGATAACTCCCGCGAAGCAGGTTTCGCTCGCGCTCGCGGAACTTATCAGGACGAAATTTCCAAAAGACCATATGAATATCGTGGTGTTTGGCGATGACGCGAAGGAGATAACACTTGCCGAGCTTCCCTTTGTGACGGTCGGCCCCTACCACACGAACACGCTGGCGGCGCTGCGCCTCGCAAGGAGCATACTCCGGAGGAAAGGGAACATCAATAAGCAGGTCTTCCTGGTAACGGACGGGAAGCCTTCGGCGATATTCGACGATTCGGGACGGCTTTACAGAAATTCCTTCGGGCTCGATCCGAGGATCGTAAACAAGACACTCGATGAGGCGGTGGCTTGCAGAAGGGAGAAAATCGTCATCAGCACCTTCATGGTCGCTCGTGATCCGTACCTGATAAACTTCGTGGAAGAGCTGACCAAGGCGAACAAGGGGAGGGCCTACTATTCTTCCCTGAATAAACTCGGGGAATACATCTTCGTCGACTATATCCGCAACAGAAGGAAGAAATTCAACAGCTCTCTGCCATGAAGGCGGTTGTGACTGTTCAACGTTCCAGTGAAAATTCCTTTTCCTTAAGAAACTAAAGGGTTATATTAATTCGTTGACGGGGCGTGGCTCAGCCCGGTTAGAGCGCTTGGTTCGGGACCAAGAGGTCGTGGGTTCGAATCCCACCGCCCCGACAACAGATGTACAAGACGTACATACTTCAGAGTGAAAAGACGGGTAGATACTACGTAGGGAGCACGGGGGATTTGGAGAATCGGTTGCGTGAGCATAATTCGGGTGAGACGAAGTCGATAAAGTCGGGTATTCCCTGGCGGTTAGTGCATGTCGAGGGGTTCCGTACGCGCGCAGAGGCACTCAGGAAAGAGACAGAGATAAAGGCACGCGGAGCAGGGAGATACTTGACGGGAGTTTCAAAGCAACAGCCCGGTTAGAGCGTGGCGCGTCTCGCGCCAAGGTCGTGGGTTCGAATCCCACCGCCCCGACAACGGATGTACAAGACGTACATACTTCAGAGTGAAAAGACGGGTAGATACTACGTAGGGAGCACGGGGGATTTGGAGAATCGGTTGCGTGAGCATAATTCGGGTGAGACGAAGTCGATAAAGTCGGGTATTCCCTGGCGGTTAGTGCATGTCGAGGGGTTCCGTACGCGCGCAGAGGCACTCAGGAAAGAGGCAGAGATAAAGGCACGCGGAGCAGGGAGATACTTGACGGGAGTTTCAAAGCAACAGCCCGGTTAGAGCGTGGCGCGTCTCGCGCCAAGGTCGTGGGTTCGAATCCCACCGCCCCGACAACGGATGTACAAGACGTACATACTTCAGAGTGAAAAGACGGGTAGATACTACGTAGGGAGCACGGGGGATTTGGAGAATCGGTTGCGTGAGCATAATTCGGGTGAGACGAAGTCGATAAAGTCGGGTATTCCCTGGCGGTTAGCCAATGAAAAAGTGATGGGGGAAGATGTAGGAATAACTGTATTCGGAGCTGTAGGTCCGGTCAAGCTTCCACCTGCATCGGGATTTTTTTGAAAACCGAATTTTGGTCCAATGCCTGTCACACTGACAAATTTTAAAGATGCCCTTTCGGTAGAGGAAGTTGTTCTGTCAATAATGTAATCGGCGCCCAAACCGGTGATATCACCGGTATAATTAGCGGCTGTAGGTCCGCACCACATTACGGAAATATGTAAATCCATCTGTTGAGGCAATACCCAAATCTCCGGGATAAATACTATGTACGGCATTGAATTGGAGTGACGGTTTCGAATTGACAATATTTGTTTTATAGGTAGGTCTGTCTAAAGCATTGTTTTGAAAAGCATGATTCGAATTCCCTGATAGGTCGTTCCATTGCTGAACAGTTGCATTATTAACCGCGAGCGTGGTACCTGCATCGCTGTATACCAAGGCATCGGCCATCAGCCATAATCGGTTGTTTGTCGAATTACCAACACCACCGGGACCTTCATAACCGTAAATATCATTATCCAATATCAGAATACGTATGAACAATCGGGTTTATGTCGATAAATTTCCATTGAGAGGATTCGTCAATGTAACCATGATTGTTTCGACCGAACTCGGTTAACCCGTCATCTACAATGGGAACAGAAATGGTGGTGGATTGTTCATGAACAGCAATGGTTGCTGGTCCCTGAATTTAAAGTATAATCAACACCGCCGCCTGTAGCCGTTCCACCGCTCACATAGTAGTCAACAGTAGTAGGATTAAAATGGTCTATCTGGTGAAGGATCGATAGATACCGTGAGCAGAAACAGGACTTATGCTCTCGGTACCGATAGAACTTTCACTCGTAAAATAGAGTTTCCGTGAGTTATCATCATCATGTATGGTAACCGTATGTATGTAGTTGACTCCCAGAGTAAAACCGGCAATCGGATTGGCTAAGAGTCACTGTAAAGTTCTCGTCATCTTCGCTTAAAACATCATTAATGATGTCTACGGGTATAGTCGTTGAAGAGGTATTTGCAGGAATGGTGGCGGTGGCAGAAATAATGCCCGTATAATCCATG
>CAWEBD010000080.1:0-33346 GCA_963806435.1 uncultured Bacteroidota bacterium | reverse complement strand
CGGAAGGCAACGCAATCCCAATGGGCGAAGCCCTGTTTCTTGCGAAGCAGTCCGATTATAGTGACCCCACCTACATCAAGTACAACTACCTTGGCGACCCGACGGTGCGGCTGGGGATGCCGAAATACCGGGCAAGCCTCGACAGCCTCAACGGTAAATCCCTCCTCCAGCTGTCTTACATCCGGGCACTTGATAAGGTGGATATCAAGGGAACGGTGTACCATGCGGACGGAACGGTGTGGAGCGACTTGTCGAGTACCGGGCTTCTGACGATATACGACTCGGATAAGCCGACTTATGTTCCGCTCTGGGGCACAACTTATCAGTTCCAGGGCTCGACACTTTTCCGCGGGCAAATTTCGATTCAGAACGGTAAGTTCGAAGGCCAGACGGTGATCCCGTCTGATATATCGTACAGCAACCAGCAGGGAAAGATAGAACTCTACTTCCAGGGCGGAGGCTCGGATGGCCTTGGATATACGCGGAACGTTATAGTGGGCGGGACTGATACGAACGTGACGAACAACCATATAGCGCCACAGATGAGTATTTATTTCGATTCGAAGAATTTCAAGAACGGGGACGTTGTATCGGCTAACCCGACGATGATAGTTGACTTGCACGCGGTGAACGGGTTGAACCTGTCGGATGTGGCTGTGGGTCATGGCCTTGAGGCGACATTTGACGGACAGCAGTCGGTGAATTTGGCGCCATACTACACTGGGAAGCTGAACTCGTATCAGGACGGGATCGTTACATATCCGGTGACGAGCGATCTGTCATACGGACAGCATTCGGTTACGGTTCAGGCGTTCGACGTGTTCAACAACCCTTCGGAGGAAAGCGCGACGTTCGATGTAGAGTCGGACACGTCGTTAACGATAAGGGACGTATATAATTATCCTGATCCGTTCAGCAGCGGGACTGCATTCACGTTTCAGAGGACGGCAGCGGGAGGATCAGGAGAGCCGGTTAACGTGACGATCAAGGTGTTCACGATAAGCGGACGTTTGATCAAGACGATAAAGGCATACGGAATAACGGACACGTTCGTGAGGATCGACTGGAACGGACTCGATGACGAAGGCGACCGTCTTGCTAACGGAGTATATCTGTACAAGGTAATCGCGACGACGATAGACGGCACGTATACGAGCGAGGCGCTCGGAAAAATGGCGGTAATCAGATGAAATACCCATGGAAAGACCGGAAATGGAGCCTGCCTTGTGATCCGACGCAATTCCGGAACGTTTGCGCGCATTCCTCCCATAGAGTCCTTGACACGTCCTCGGTTTCCTGCTATATTTTTAAAAAAGAGGAAGACGTAGCGAAGGTTCGTTAAAGGTTAAAAATTGACGTTGAAGTAGACCTTTCACGAATCTTTGTACTGCCGAATTACGGTGCGTAAGGTCTGCACGGAATTCGGCATTTTTCTTATTGAGAGGTGGATGAATAAAGAAACAGTTGTGGCAGGAATCGTTTCCCTGCTTCTCGTAGGCGTCGCGCTCGCACAGGACAATCAGAGTGTGAGAGTGGTGTCCCAGGGAAGCAACTCGATTACGATAGAAGTCACGCCTGATTCGGTGGGCGTCGACACTGTCGGTGTCGACGGCGCAAAAGCTCTCCAGTTATTCTACAGGGATGCAGTGCCTGAATTCAATTCGACCGGAGGATATATCAAGGAGTTTATACCTGTACTGGTCGGAGTGTTCTCAAAGCAGATAACAGTACAGGTTCTGCAGACGGATTACAGGACGGTTCAGATGATGGCGCCGTCGAGAAGTCCCGTGGCTCCAACAGAACTTAAGGCCCAGGTGGTATCGCAGTTTGTCGGGTTCGATAAGCCGTTCGATCAGCGGAAGCATCTTGTTGCGAGGGTAAGAGTCTATCCATATTCATACGACAGCACATCGGGATCATACCAGCTTCTCTCGAGGGTGGTTTTCCAGATAACGTCTGTAGGGAGCGGAGTTGAATCTCAGACAACCGCCGCGGACCCACTTCTGTCACGCGCACTTGTGAACTACGATCAGGTGAAGAATGCGGTTGTGTCGGGGCCTTCGCGGCTGCTTAAGACAACGGCGTCAAGCGTCCTGGCGCAAGGGACGTGGTATAAGATGTCGGTGTACCAGAGCGGGATATACAAGCTGACGTACGCGGAGCTGAAAGCGGCGGGAGCGCCGATCGACAGCGTAGCTTTAAGCACGATACGGATATTCAATAACGGTGGTACTGAACTGCCGGAGGACCCGAACGCGGCAAGGCCGAACGATCTCACCGAGAACGCGATATACGTATACGACGCGAGCGGTACGGGTAAATTCGGGCCGAACGACTACATATTGTTCTATGGAAGAGGGACGAAGGGATGGAACTACGATCCCGTGGCGAAGACATTTTCACATTACATAAACGACTATTCCGACACGAACTACTACTTCATGACGTGGGGAGGACAGCAGGGTAAGCGGATGGCGGTAGTGCCGAGCGTGCATTCGGCCAGCGTATTATCGTCCGCAGACATTCACATCGGGAGTATTTCAGGACTCATCGATGTTCAATTTGCTGGGGTCTGGCCAGGACTGGTACGGACCGGAGCTTCAGCCGCCGAATTCGAGCATAGACAACTCGACATATTTGTGGCAGAACAAGTTGTACGGACTGGACACTGCAGACAGCATCACGTACAGGGTCAAGCTGATATCGAGGAGCGATTATGGAACGTACAATTACTTTACGATTTCCGAAAACGCTACCGGCACGCAGCTGGGAACGGTACAGGGCGGTACGGTGGACATGACGAGCGCGAATAACGACATCTACAATTACGCCGCCCCGCTTCCGCCACAGACCTATCAGGGGACGGGCAATCTCCCCGACGACAGGAGCATACTCAAAATTACGTACAGCGCCAGTTCCACATCTTCAATCGCTTATATCGACTGGATGGAATTGCTGTATCACAAGTATTTCCAGTCGGTGGGGGATGTGCTGAATTTCTACGCGCCGGATTCGGGCGCGAGCACCTGGTATTCCGTAAGCGGTTTTTCGAGCAACAGTGTCAACGTCTTTGACGTCAGCGACTTCTCCAACGTCGGGCTGGTTCGGCCCGATTCGGTGAGCAACGGAACCGTTTATTTCGGAACACAGGCTGTCTCGGGATCAAGGAGGCAGTTTTATGCCGTTGGAGAAAAGGGATACCTGTCGGTATTAAATATCTCCTCCGTGGCTAACTCTGACCTTCATGGTCAGCTCACGTCGGCCGATCTCATAATAGTCACGGCGCCCCAGTTTAAGACTGAAGCACTGGATCTGGCTAACTGGAAACAGAGCAACGACGGATTAAATACGACGGTAGTGACGACAACCAGTATTTATAATGAGTTCGACTGCGGCATTCCTGATCCGACCGCGATAAGGGATTATCTGAAGTATGCCTACACCTACGATCCGGTTACGCCATCTTACGTGATACTCTTCGGCTCGGGTTCTTACGACTACAAGGGGATTGTCGCGAACGACACCGAGTTTGTTCCGCCTTACGAGTCGAAGGAGTCGTTGTACCAGGTCAACACTTATGCCACCGACGACTACTTCGTTCAATTCTCAGGTCCGCTGATGCAAACGCCGATATCGATAGTTATAGGGAGACTTCCCGCCCGGACCGAGGAAGACGCGAAAACTCTGGTTAGCAAGATAGAAGAGTACGAAAAGTCACCGGACTACGGAAGCTGGAGGAACCTTATTACGTTCGTCGGCGACCAGGGAATAACAACGCAAGGCGGTGACGACGGTTCTCTTCACACTGACGCGGCCGATGTCCTTGCTCAGGCCTATACACCGAACTCTTTCGACAAGCGCAAAATATATCTTGTGTTATACCCTGTCGTTAACACCACCCAGGGACGTCGCATTCCAGAAGCGGCGGCGGACATCGTGAACCAGGTAAATCAGGGGACGCTGGTGATAAATTTTGTCGGACACGGAGCGCCGAACGTGTGGTCTTACACTCATGTATTTGAAAACGCGGTCACTATCCCGCAGCTCACGAACAAGAACCGGCTCTCCGTTTTTGTAGCCGCCACGTGCGACTTCTCCAGGGACGACGATCCGACGCAGCAGAGCGGCGGTGAACTCCTGGTTAATTCACCGCAGGGCGGCGCTATCGGCGTCGTAAGCGCCACAAGAGTAGTCTATGCATCCGACAACGAGACTATAAACCAGGACCTTTTCTCAAATCTATTCACACAAGACGCGCAGCGGAATCCGATCAGGATCGGTGAGGCACTTTTCGACGCCAAACAGCGGGATTACCAGCTCTATACATATATCAAATATAATTACCTTGGCGACCCGACGGTGCGGCTGGGGATGCCGAAATACCGGGCAAGCCTCGACAGCCTCAACGGTAAATCGCTCCTCCAGCTGTCTTACATCCGGGCACTTGATAAGGTGGATATCAAGGGAACGGTGTACCATGCGGACGGAACGGTGTGGAGCGACTTGTCGAGTACCGGGCTTCTGACGATATACGACTCGGATAAGCCGACTTATGTTCCGCTGTGGGGCACAACTTATCAGTTCCAGGGCTCGACACTTTTCCGCGGGCAAATTTCGATTCAGAACGGTAAGTTCGAAGGCCAGACGGTGATCCCGTCTGATATATCGTACAGCAACCAGCAGGGAAAGATAGAACTCTACTTCCAGGGCGGAGGCTCGGATGGCCTTGGATATACGCGGAACGTTATAGTGGGCGGGACTGATACGAACGTGACGAACAACCATATAGCGCCACAGATGAGTATTTATTTCGATTCGAAGAATTTCAAGAACGGGGACGTTGTATCGGCTAACCCGACGATGATAGTTGACTTACACGCGGTGAACGGGTTGAACCTGTCGGATGTGGCTGTAGGTCATGGTCTTGAGGCGACATTCGACGGACAGCAGTCGGTGAATTTGGCGCCATACTACACCGGGAAGCTGAACTCGTATCAGGACGGGACCGTTACATATCCGGTGACGAGCGATCTGTCATACGGACAGCATTCGGTTACGGTTCAGGCGTTCGACGTGTTCAACAACCCTTCGGAGGAGAGCGCGACGTTCGATGTAGAGTCGGACACGTCGTTAACGATAAGGGACGTATATAATTATCCTGATCCGTTCAGCAGCGGGACTGCATTCACGTTTCAGAGGACGGCAGCGGGAGGATCAGGAGAGCCGGTTAACGTGACGATCAAGGTGTTCACGATAAGCGGACGTCTGATCAAGACGATAAAGGCATACGGAATAACGGACACGTTCGTGAGGATCGACTGGAACGGACTCGATGACGAAGGCGACCGTCTTGCTAACGGAGTATATCTGTACAAGGTAATCGCGACGACGATAGACGGCACGTATACGAGCGAGGCGCTCGGAAAAATGGCGGTAATGCGATGATGTGTGTAGAAATTATTGGTTTAACTGTTTATTATAAATGTCCAAATGAGGAGTGACGATTTATGAAGATGGCATTGTGTATGGTAGTCGCCGCGGTCTCGGTACTTTCGTTTAGCTCTGGGGCCTTTGCTCAGGGTGAGACTGCTGTACCGTTTCTGCTTATCTCTCCGAATGCGCGCGCCGGCGGCATGGGAGAGAGCGGAACAGGACTTGCCGACGACGGCTCGACGGTATTCTGGAACCCAGGAGGACTTGCATTCCTAAGAGGCGATCATATTAGTCTCACGCACGCGCCGTGGCTGCCGGAATTCAGCTCGGATCTTACTTACGACTTCCTCAGCTATACGCACTATCTGGAAGACTGGGACGGAAATTTCGGCGCGAGCATCACTTACTTCAATCTCGGGACTTTCAATAAGACCAATTCGGGCGGGCCCCAAATCATCAGCACCTGGCACGCTTTTGAATTTGCGGTGACCGTCGGATATGGTGCTCAGATTTCACCCGGACTCGGATTGGGTGCGAACTTCCGTTACATCAGAAGCGAGCTCGCGCCGTTCGGCACCGAGCAGGAGGTCGGCACGGGCATCGCCTCGGATGTGAGTTTTGACCTCGGGTTGCTGTATCGGCCGCAGAAGCTCGATCTCCCTTTGATTGGCAACCTGGACGACAGGCTTGGTTTTGGACTCGATCTCAGTAACCTCGGTCCCAACCTGTACTACATAGACCAGGCGCAGGCAGATCCGCTTCCGACCAACCTCAGAGCAGGAATATCAATTCATCTTTTGAAGAGTCAGTTCAACAATATGTATCTGACGCTCGATCTGAGCAGGACCATGGTTCGGGTAACGACAGATTCGACGATAGGCTCGATAACGGGACCCGACACCGTCTGGACATACGTGAACCACGTCGACCCGCTCCCAAAATCACTTATAACGACCTGGAATGACGGCAGCGGTTTGAAGCGCATCGTAGTCAGTTTCGGCGCGGAGTACTGGTATGGCAGCCCGAGGCTGATAGCCCTTAGAATGGGATATTACAAGGAGAACCCGCAATTCGGCGGTAGAAACTTCCTTACGTTCGGAGCCGGAATCCGATACGGCATCTATGGGTTTGACTTCAGTTATATCTCGACGTTCGATCAGAATAACCCACTTTCTAACCAGCTAAGATTCTCTCTATCCCTGAATTTGGGCGGCCAAGACGAATTCTAAATTTTCAATCCGCAGGGTCCTTCGGACATTAATCGCGGTGGCGGCGTTGTCCGCAGGATCCATCGGATACGCGGGCCCGGTTTTCGCAGCGGGCAAACATCTCCGTTCGATGGAGTTGAGTCATCCTATCACGGCCTTCCAGAGCACTCACCCAAACAGGGTACTGGCGACCGGCACGGTCAACGTTCTCGCCATCATGGTGCAGTTTCAGACCGACAGCACCAGCCTTACAATCGGCGACGGGCACTTCCTGATGTCGCCGGACGGCGGCCTCGACGCCCCGCCGCACGATAAGGCATATTTTGAAAATCACCTCCTCTTCCTGAAGAATTACTTCAATAAGGTCTCGGGCGGCAAACTGAACATCAACTACACCGTGCTCGATTCGGTCATAACTCTTCCGCATATGATGCAGTACTACTCCCCGCCCAAGACCGACACAAGCAACGCCGATAACCTTGGCTTACTCTACAAGGACGCGTGGCATGAGGCCGACTCGTTGTACGGCGGCAGCTTCGACTTCAGCAAGTATCAGTGTTTCGTTATTTTTCATGCCGGAGCCGGACGCGACATCGACTTCACTTCTACACTGGGATACGACCCTGTGCCTTACGACCTTCCTTCGATCTATCTGAGCATGAAGAGCCTTCAGTCCATGTTTGGCTCCGCGTACCAGGGGCAGCCGGTTGACAACGGCACATTTGTAATCCCCAATTCCATACTCATGCCGGAGAGCGAGCGCTACCTCATAACGGATTCTCCGACGGACACGCTTATAAACCTGACGCTCGGTTCAAACGGACTCCTGGCGGCAAGCTTTGGAAGTTTCCTTGGACTGCCGGACCTCTTCGATACGCAAACCGGCATTACAGGGATCGGGAGATTCGGATTAATGGATGGTCAGTCGATCTTTGCATACGGTGGGCTTTTTCCCCCCGAGCCGTCGGCCTGGGAAAAAATTTATCTCGGGTGGGTTACCCCTCTCGAAGTGTCACCCTCCGTGGCTACCCAATACAGTCTGTACGCCAACGAGACGGGCAAGTACTCCGTTCTAAAAATCCCGATCAATGGAAGTGAATACTTCCTCATCGAAAACCGCGAGCGCGACGCCCTCAACAACGGCGAGGTAATAACTACTTATTACCAGGGCGGTTACCACACGACGGACATCGGACTAGGAAACGACACAACATACTTCGATGGTACCCAGATCTACAACATGAACGGCGTTGTAACCGACGCGGACGAATTTGACTGGGCGCTTCCGGAGCCGGATTATCCCGGCGATCGCCCGAACTATCACGGCGGCATCCTCATCTGGCATATAGACCAGAGCGTGATCGATGCGAACCTGGCGACAAATACGATCAATGCCAACCCCGCACACAGAGGGGTAGCGGTGATGGAGGCTCATGGCGCCAACGAGATCGGAAGACTCATCGTGGATTTCACCGGCCAGCTTTACTACTATGACGGCTCCGCATGGGACTTCTGGTTCGAGGGCAACCCGATACTTACTTACGTCAACAAGTTCACGCCGACTACATTGCCCAACTCCGACAGCTACAGCGGTGCCGATTCGCATGTGTACATAACGAACTTCGACAGCGCCGGCGGCGTCATGACCTTCGACGTGATGGTCGGCGACTCCAGCGCCCAGCCCACCACGGGATTTCCGAAAAATATTCACGACGCGACGGCCAACTCTTCCCCGGTGTTCGGACACATCAGCGCAGACGGCAAGCTTCAGGTGATCGCGAACAACGGCGACTCACTCTACGCTTTCAACATGGACGGTACTTCGGCGGGTTTCGACTCGACAGGATTATTTTCGAAAGTGGGCGGAAGGTTCCAGCCTGTCGTTTCTTCCGCGAATACCGCCACGAACACGATTTACACGATGGACGATTCGGTGTTTTACGGATTTGTCGACCGGGACAACAATCATGATGGCGTAGCCGACGCACTCTTTTCGACCCAGCTTCCATCGGCCGGTTACCCCGCGGCGGAGCCCTTACTCGCGATGGGGACGAAATTTATCTCTTTTGGAAATCGCCCCGGGGCCTGGTCGATCTTTTCGTCCACCGGGAATTATATCGGGTCATACTCCGCCAATTTTGCCATAGAGGCCAATTCCTCATCGTCTGGCACATCGGCCACTTCGGCGAATTTCTCCAGTTTCGCGGCGGCTGACACTAGCCTGGCTTTCATCAACGTGCTCGGTTCGTTCGGCGCCTATCCTGTTAACATTGACAGCACTATCCTGACAAGTGATACGCATCCTTTCACCGCTTTCCGATCATCTCCTCCCGTTGTAGGCATCGCTTACGGCTGGCTTGCCGCGTCGGCGGCATCGCTTGTAGTTGAGGCCACTCCGCAATCGATCTATGCTCAGACAGGAACGGGAAACACGTTGCAGTCGGCAGTCAAATTGTTTACGGCATTTCCGGGTGACACGATCACCACCGGTCCTGTAGTCGCGGACCTCAACGGAGACGGTAACAGGGACATCATATTCGGCACCCAAACAAAAATCTACGCGATTTCCTACACCGGCGCCGTCCTCGATGGTTTCCCGATATCGACAGTTGGAAGCGAAGTCCTTTCATCCGATGCCAACAGGATATCGGGCTCGATCGTCGTCGCGGACCTGGATGGTGACGGGAAGCCTGAGATAATTTTCGGAACAAAGGGCGGCGAGATATACGCCTTTACCGGCGCGTCGGCAAAAATCCTTCCGGGTTTTCCGCTTAGCGTCGGCCAGGGACTCGCGGGCAGCCCGGCGGTAACGTATGATTCGCAGACAGGCAAGCTCTACCTTGCGGCAATTGGGCTGGACGGTTATCTGTACAGCTGGACTTTCAAAGGATCATCGGCCGGCCAGGTGTTATGGGGAAATCTGCTTGGCGACAACAATCATATGAGCTCAATGGCTCAGCCTCTCGCGTCGCAGCCTGTGGTGCCGACGCCAACCCTGATGCCCACAGCCCAGGTTTACAACTGGCCCAATCCTGTCACAAACGGTCTCACGAAAATACACTTCTATCTTCGGGATAACGCGACGGTTTCGATAGAAATATACTCGTTCGCGGGAGACAAGGTCGCCGCTATTCAGGCGAACGGCGTTGGCGGCGTCGCCAATGAAGTCGACTGGAACGCGAGCAATGTTCAGAGCGGTGTCTACTTCGCGAGAGTGGAAGCTGTTTCATCAAAAGAACGGGACGTGGCCATAATAAAGATTGCAGTCGTTAAGTGAGCCCCCGTTTGTCCCGCAGATCAATCCCGGCTCTTCTTCTCGCCATCCTGTTTCTGCCTCTCGCTGCGTTCGCCCAGGACGAATTCATACAGCCTGAATTGAATTGGCGCACGATCGAGACGAAACATTTCTATGTCGATTACTATCCCGGCGAAGAACGTACCGCCCGGATTGTCGCCAAAATTGCCGAGGAAATTTACGGGCCGCTGACAAAACTTTACAATCACCACCCCGACCAGAAAGTCACTTTCGTGATCTGGGATACAGACGACTACTCGAACGGCGAGACTTATTTCTTCGATAATAAGATTAATATCTGGGCGTCATCTCTCGATTTCGATCTCCGCGGAACGCACAACTGGCTGCGGAACGTGATCACTCACGAGTTCACGCACGAAATCGAAATGAACACTGCCACGAAATTCGGGAGGCACGTCCCCGCCATCTACCTGCAGTGGCTCGGATATCAGGCGGAACGCCGTCCCGATGTGCTCTATGGGTACCCCAATGTCGTGGTAAGCTATCCGATCAGCGGCATAGTCATCCCTGCCTGGTTTGCCGAGGGCGTGGCGCAGTACAACATTCCGCATCTCCACTACGACTACTGGGACACACACCGCGACATGATCCTGCGTGAATACGTCCTGAACAATAAGATGTTCACACTCGATGAGATGGGTGGTTTCGGAAAGACGAGCCTCGGGAATGAGTCGACGTACAACGCGGGTTTCGCCTTCGTGCATTATCTCGCGACAAAATACGGCCCCGACGTCCTGCGGAGACTCTCGGTCGCGATGCGGGCGCTGGACGCCATTTCCATCAATCACGCCTTCGAGCAGGTGCTCGGAAAATCCGCCGACACCGTTTACAGGGAATGGAAAACCTTCCTGGCAGAGACCTACGATGCCAAAACCGCTGTCATCAAAGAGACGCTCCATCGCGGAGATGTCATAAGCGATGTCGGGTTCGCCAACCTGTTCCCGGTCTTCTCGCCTGACGGGAAGTCGATAGCCTATTGCTCGAACAAGGATAACGACTACTTCGGGACGTCCGCCATCTACATTCGCAACTTGGCCGACAGTACGGAGAGAGAGATTACCGACAATGTGGCCAGCGAGCTCTCCTGGTCGAAGGACGGGCGCTACCTCGTTTATTCGCGACAGACCCGTTACAACCATTTCTGGAATAGTCTCGACGACATATACTCTTACGATCTCAAGGAAGACAGGGAAGTCAGGCTGACCCACAGCCTCAGGGCGCAGTATCCCGCGCTTGCTTCCGATGACAGCATGGTCGCGTATGTCGCGGGAAGTGACGGGACTCAGAATCTCTACGCCGCTGACATCGATCTTCACGGCAGCAAAATTTACGGCATTCGCCAGCTCACGCATTTCAAAAACGGCGAACAGATATACGCCCCCCGGTGGTCCGAAGATGGATCAAAGATAGTATTCAGCTACTCGATTCAGGCTTCGCGTCAGATCGGCTTGTACGACCTCGCGGACAGCTCGTACAAGTTCATCACCCCGACCGGGCAGGACTCCCGCAACCCTATATTTGTGGACGGAGACAGCGCTGTTGTCTTTTCTTCCGACCGCAGCGGCATATTCAACATTTATAAGATGAACATATACACCGACTCGACAGTCGCTCTCACGAACGTCCTCGGCGGCGCGTTCCAGCCGACGATTTCTAAAGATGGCAACATGGTTTATTCACTGTATCGCTGGAGCGGATATAAGATCGCGGAGATACAAAACGCGAAGCCGATCCCCGACCCGCCCAAGTATGATGTCGACATCAATCCTCCCGTGCCTTCCAGTCAGCCTTACGAGATGTTTGCGGATAGCACGGTCAACATGCTGGCGTGGGCAGCAAATACAGCGTCCACTTTCTCGGATGTTGGCATAACGGAGTCTGATTCGTCGCTGGGAATCTCACTCAGCGACTTCCTGGTCAATGGGATGAGACATTATAACGACATGGTGATTCCTGACCTTAAATCCGAGCCTTACCATAGCAACACAACCAGCATGTCGTTCTATCCCGTCCTTCTGTTCGACAACTACAACCCGCACGCGAGTTTCCTCGACGAGCTGAAAGCAGGAATATATTTCAGCTCGATGGATATGGTGGGTAAGTATGACATCTTCGGCGGCGCGACGATCAACAAGCTCCTCGAGCGGGATATTTTCATGCAGTTCGACTACAACGACAAGATCCCCGGGCTCTCATCTCTCGGAATTTATCCCCAGTTCACACTTGCCGCGTATAACGTGACCCGCCAGACGACCGGTGAGATCGGACTGGGACTTGACACCATCGGAGTCGGAGTGAACTACGATATGCTCGAAGTCGATGCTTCATTCAGCGGACATATCTTTACGCCGAATCTCAGCATGTCGCTTGGGTTTACGTTCGATCGTTACACATCCACCGTCTCAGGCTTCGTCCTCCCCGAACTCGGATTATACGTCGGCTCCTCCGGTGACGTCTACTTCCTCGGCAGGGCACTGTACGCAGAGTTCGACTTCGACGGCATAATGCCTTCCAGGAATTCATGGGTGAACCCGCTCGGCGTCAGGACGCGGCTCAGGGTGACCGGATCGCTTGACAAGCTGAACGCCGACGGAAACTACTCGTATCAGAACGGAGTCCTCGTGCCGATATATCAGTCCTTCAATTTCGTGCAGGCAGAATTCCTGAACTATATGGCAATCCCCGTCCTGAGGAATGATGACGCCCTTGCGGCAAAACTTCACATCGGGTACACTTTCGGAGCTCCGATTAACAACTTCTTCGATTTCTACGCGGGCGGCCTGATAGGGATGAAGGGATACACGTTTTGGTCGATTGGCGGAAACAGGATGGCATCTCTGAACCTCACCTACCGGTATCCGCTCTTCAGGGACGTCAACAAACAGTTTCTGCAATTTTATTTGAGCGATGTCTACCTCTCGGCTTATGGTGACGTCGGGAATGCCTGGGACGGAACGCCCATCGGGACGAGGTTCAAGAAGGACGCAGGAGCTGAGCTCAGGTTCAGTGGTTTCTCGTTTTATAGTTTCCCGACGGCGTTATTCTTCGACGCCGCCTACAGCTTCGACAGATTCAGCGAACAGGTACCTCAGTTCAAGACATACGCGACCTATGGCAAGGAGTGGAGGTTCTATTTCGGCCTCACGTTTTCATTCGACATAGTAGATTTCGGGAGACAAGGATGCGCACAACTGTTCTGATGATTCTTTTGCTTTCGCTTGCTGCGAAAGCGCAAACGCCGACGGATGACTTCTATCTTAAATCGACGGCTGCAACCTCAAACAAGATGCAACGGATCGATCTGACGGGTGTCCTTTCACAGGATCTCTTTGCGGTCCAACCGATGAATGAAACCCAGGATTCGCTCGTTGATGTCACCGAAACGCGGTCGGCGCTAAAGGCTGGGGCGTTTTCATTACTGATCCCGGGGGCGGGCCAGTTATACAACCGCAACTATCTTAAAGCCGCTGCTTTCTTCGCCGTGGAAGTTGCCGGGTGGGTCGTCAATGCAATGTGGACACAAAAAGCCAACAACCAAACGGTCTATTTCCAGAACTACGCCGACGGAACCGCCAATTACAAACTCCCGGGCGGACAAGCGGACCCTTACGGGAACGCTCACTACAGCGTGCGCAGGTACGTGGAATGGATACAGGCTAACTGGCAGCAGCTCCTGATATTGGGGGGACATAGCCCGACGGACAATACCGATCCATCGGTAGTGACTGTGATGCAGTACGAGCCTACCATGGTGGTCAACAGCGGCCAACCCGCTGCCTGGAGCCAGGTCGATTGGTATTCGATCAATCAGGTCGAGGGAGCCCTCGGCGGCTACTTCACTCACTTCCTGCCGGCGCATGGGGACCAGCAGTATTATGAGCTGATCGGGAAGTATCCGCAATTCAGGCAGGGCTGGGATGATTCTCCGTACGCCAAGGGGACCACGAATTTCACGGCTTTCATGGATTATTCCACGACCAACAGCGGCTACTACATGGACCAGCGCGGCAAGGCGAACTCTCTGTTCGCTGTCGCTTCTACTGCGATCGGAGTAGTCCTCGTGAATCACTTCGCTTCCGCGATCGAGGCTGCTATCTGGGCACATAACCATAATAATGCCGTCCAGGCCCACGTCTCTATGTCGAAGCTTCCTACCGGTTTCGGTTACCAGACTGAATTACAACTGGCCGTCAACTTCTGAATTGTAGTTTCCATGGGCTCGACCAGAGTCGTGAGGGGCGATTGAAAGGAAATCCAAAGCGCTAAACTCAAGGTTCCAGACAAAGGAATAATTCCAAAGGACAAAAAGTCTGAAGTGCGCCACAGTCTTTGGGAGTAATTTCTTTAATGATTTGAATTTATTTGAATCCTGGGGTTTGGTGCTTGAAGCTTTTTACTATTCCCCGTAGTATTTCATGTCGAGCGCGCGTGACGAGCTTCCCTTTGGGTGAACAGTTGACCTGCGCTTTTTGACTTCAATATCCCCTTCGTCCGAAACTGCGATCTCATTGAAACTCGGCCTGTGGTCGGCATCCGGTTCATTGTTGTCGTCTCTGCCCCTCACCGGGTTGAGTGCCGTGCTTGAATACACAACTCCGGCGCGTGAGTAAACGCCTTCCACGTGCGTGTGTCCGTGGAGTACGACATCAACTCCTCCGTTTCTGAAAACCTCCTCAACATTTCCTCTACGGTGGAGCTTCAGCGTCCGGGATTCGAACTTCTGGTAAAGCCTGGTGCCGAGCGAATCGGAGTAGGGCTGATATTTATTGAAGTGATGATGTATGAGAACAACCTTTTTCATCTGAGAGATCGAGGGGTGAGCGAGCATCCTTTCGGCCTCCTCAAGCTGGGCGTCCGACACGCGCCCGTTGGAACCTACCGGGTTGAAGAGCGGATGAAACTCACGTATCGAGTTCAGGCCAACGAGCGCTACGGGGCCGACTATCTTTACGAACGGGAAGATGTTCTCTCCATCGTACGCCTTTTTCGGGAAGGTCTCTCTGAACGTTCTTTCGAACAGCCGGAGTTTCGCGCTGTAGTCGGTTGTTCGGCAATGCTTCCCGAACGTGAGTATGTCTTCCGCCCTGTGGACCCCTCCGAATATGTCGTGGTTTCCGACGGTTACGCTCAGCCGGTCGTAGTTCAGGAGGTCGAAATACTTCAACAATCTTCTGACCGACCTGTAGCCGCGCTCCTCGCCGTGCGCCGTGATGTCGCCGGTGATGACAATGTGGTCAAAGTCTTCGTCCACAGCGTGTGCAAGGAGGTTCTTAAGCTTTACAATGTTGTGCCTGTTGTATTCAGGACTGA
Organism: uncultured Bacteroidota bacterium; assembly: GCA_963806435.1. Classification (GTDB taxonomy): domain Bacteria; phylum Bacteroidota; class Ignavibacteria; order Kryptoniales; family JAKASW01; genus JAKASW01. The sequence continues at coordinate 18,079 of CAWEBD010000080.1, read as the reverse complement.
CATGTGTGTCAGAGATGTGAGCTATCCTGTACGCAGTTGTACTCGTGCTCAAGGTTTCTATGTTATTTAATTTCACGCAACAATTTATGAGTGAAATGTTAAGATGCTATTTGCGCAATGTTTCGGTATTGTTAAGACTGGAAAAGCTTGGATTATGAGGCTTGAGGCGGGGTCACATCGCCGGCGCGAAGCGTGAATTTGGCCTGGATTGAGGCGAGCGCCTTCCGCGCATCGGGATCGGTCCTGAAGAAACCGTACACGCTGCTGCCGCTCCCCGACATCAATGCAAAATCGGCCCCGGCGGAAAACATCTCGGACTTGATTCGGGCTATCACGGGGAATCGTTCGAAGATAGGAGGTTCGAAGTCGTTCGTGATGGCCCGGTTATACGCGCTGAAGTCGCCGCCGAGCTTGAGGAGGGTCTCATTGAGCGGCACTTTCTGTTCACCGGAGGGTTTCACCAGTGAATATGCGAGCGCGGTCGAGACGGATATGTCCGGTGTGACGGTGAGAATAAACCTATTCACGCGGTACTTCACCGGCTCAATGACCTCTCCCTTTCCCGTGGCGTATGCGGGGATCTTCTTCAGGAAGAACGATACGTCGGCTCCGAGTTCGGTTGCGATGTCGAAGAGCTCGATATCACTCAGGGGTTCTCCGTAGAGCTCCTGGAGCGCGAGGAGTACTGCCGCCGCGTCAGAGCTTCCACCGCCGAGGCCCGAGCCGATCGGGATATTCTTTTTGAGAACCATTTTGACCTCGGCGTTGATACCCGTGCGCTCGCAGAAGAAGTGGAGCGCCCTGAGGCAGAGGTTCGCGTCCGCTTCGAGGTCGATGTTCGAGAAGAACTCGTGTTTATCCGCCCTGACGATTTCCAGCTCGTCGGCAAGATGGATAGGGTAGAAGACGGTCTCGATATCGTGGTAGTTGTCGGAGCGTTTGCGGACGACGCGAAGCCCGATGTTGATTTTTGCCGGGGCCAGGATTTTCAAGACTGTCTCCTGTCGGTCATATTATTAATCGCTCGCACATTTTACGCCGTAAGTTATGTAATTTTGTCCTGACAAGGAAGTATGTCCAACTGCGGGTAGTGGCTCAATTTGTAAGAAATATCTCGCAAAGACGCAAAGCTCGCAAAGAAAGGGATGAAATTGTTTCCCCTTTGCGGTCGTTGCGGCTTAGCGAGAGAAAAAATCCTCAAACTGAGCCAGTACCCAACTGCGGGTAGCGGACTATTTTGAACCGGGGAAAAAAGAACACGTGCCGCCCCCGCGAAGCGGGATCTTCTACTTGCGCCTGCGCGAAACGCTTCGTGTTTACGCGCGTGCCGTCGCCTAAGTGGCTTTGGTACGTCGGCGACCAAAGTGCGCTTCAACACGCAGGCGTGTAGGCAGGCGCACAGGTGCGGCATCCCGCGTATCCCATTTTCATATCAATGTGCGGGAGATGACACAGAACGAAACAAGATTACCACGGATCAAATTAATCTCAATAAATCAATCCGCGAGAATCCGTGCTCTTTTCCGTCTATTCCGCGTGCAAGAGTTGAACGATAGATTCAACCGCATAGCTTCCAGACCGACTTATTCCTATCCAAAATAACCCACAACCCAACTGCGACTCAACATAAAGGTGAGCTGCAGTTTTCGTGTACAGATTGATTTCAAATGAAAAAACAGCGAAATTTACCGGCCGCAGTGGCTTGCGTCCGGCAATTCATCAGCTTCTCTTTTCGACGCAAGAGAGAGAAGGCTCATGCAGCAAGAACCCGATATCTTCCGTGGCTTTCAGAAAAAATGGAGCTGGACATGACAATTTTCTCCCGTCTTTCCCTCGCATTCTCACTCTTCGTTCCCCTGGCGATTTCCACTGCCCAGACAGCCCAAACCTCCAACGTCGACAGGCTCGTGTCGGCTTTAGATTCCATCGCGGCCACTACATATGTGAATAACTGGAAGTCCAGCCCCGATTTGAGCACGGCAATTCTCGAAGGCGATCCGACATCCGCCGGTTTCAATGATTCAAAATGGAGGGACGTCCGTTTAGGCGGGGAAATAAATGTCGATTCCTGCTGGATCAGGAAAGTCATCGTGCTCCCTGACAGCATCTTTGGAAAGCCTGTCAGGGGGAGGATCAGCTTATATGTCGCCCTCGATAATTACGGGTACATGTGGATCAACGGGAAGGATGAAGGTTATTTCCCGTTCGACAAGGAGCTTGTCCTGACGGAAGACGCGAAACCGGGGATGAGGTTTGTCGCGGCCATCAAGGCGGTCAACGGCGGCGCCAACATCCATCTCATGCACGCCGAACTTCGGAGCGACTCGATCGACACATTGCCGGATCTCGTGCGCGACCTCGCACTCAGCTTCCGCGTCGGACAGAAAATACTGAGTTTCGATACCTACCAGACGAACTCCCACGTTAAAATCGACCCACATATAGACAAGTCTCACATGAACCGTGGAGAGAAGACCGACCTCAACCATCTGCTCCAGAGTCTCGCAACAAGAATAGATGTCGATGCGCTCTATGCAGGGAAGACCGGGGAATTCATGTCTTCGGTAAATCTTGTGCGTCCCCTCCTGAAACCGATAAGCGATTTTGCCAAACAATACACGCTCTACTTTGTTGCAAACGCGCACATAGACGCCGCGTGGCTCTGGCGGTACATGGAGACGATCGATATTTGCGAAAGGACATTTGGCTCCGTCCTCCACATGATGGACGTGAGGCCCGATATGACGTACGCCCAGAGCGCCGCTGCTTATTATAACTGGATGGAGAAATACGATCCGGCGGTATTCAACGAAATCAAACAGAGGGTCAAGGATGGAAGATGGGAAGTGGTCGGCGGGATGTGGATAGAACCCGACTGCAACATTCCGAGCGGAGAATCGTGGATGCACCAGCTCCTCTATTCCCAGGACTACTTCAAAAAGAACCTCGGTGTCGAGGCGAAGATCGGATGGAATCCCGATTCGTTCGGCTACACTTGGAATATGCCCGAGTTCTATGTCAACGCGGGGATAGACGCATTCATCACGCAGAAGATAGGCTGGAACGACACGAATGTATTTCCGTACCGCGTGTTCTGGTGGGAATCTCCCGATGGTTCGAAGATACTGAGCTACTTTCCCTTCGACTATGTGAACCAGGTGACCGACCCGTACGGGCTTGCGGACTGGATGAGACAGTTCGAGGCAAACACCGGGTTTACTTACATGATGGTACTCTTCGGTGTCGGGGACCACGGCGGCGGCCCGTCGCTCGAGATGATGAAGAGAATCGACCACCTGAAAACGCTGGATATATATCCTAAGGTGGAGTTCGGCACGACGGCCAACTACATCAAATGGCTTAAAAGCCAGGACCTGTCGAAACTCCCGGTCTGGAACAGCGAACTATATCTCGAATATCATCGCGGCACACTGACGACACAGTCCAGGACGAAGAAGGCCAACAGAGAGTCTGAAGAACTTCTCACGAACGCCGAGAAGTTTTCGACAATCGCGACCCTGTATGGCAGGAAGTATGACAAGAATTCTCTTGAAAATGCCTGGCGTGAAGTCATGTTCAACCAATTCCACGATATACTGCCAGGATCCGGTATCCGCGAGAACTACATCGATGCAGCGAAGCGCTATAAGGTGGCGAAAGAGCTCGGTGACCACGAGCTCGATGGGGCTTTGGCGCAGATCACGGGGCGGATAAACACTGCCGGCGTGAAAGGGCAACCGGTGGTTGTATTTAATCCGCTGTCCTGGGAGCGGACAGATGTCGTAAAGCTGAGACTCCCCGACGGCAGCCCGGAAGAATACTCGATCTATGATGCGAGCGGCAGAGAGATTCCGTCGCAGATTGTGAAGAAGGGAGTCCTTTCGCGCGAGATAATATTCGTAGCGTCGGGTGTCCCGTCCCTGGGATACAAAGTGTACGATTTAAGGCCCGGTAAAATGCGCCAAGCATCCGCGGACGTCCAGGTCAGCGACACTACGCTCGAAAATCAGTTCTACAAAGTGACTGTGGATCCGGATTCGGGCTGGGTGAAGAGCATCTTCGATAAAAAGATCGGCAGGGAATTACTTACCGGGTACGGGAACCGCCTTCAGGCACTCGAAGACAAACCGAAACAATGGGACGCCTGGAACATTGGCCTGACCGGTGTCGAGTATCCGGCGAAATTCCGGAAGATCGAAATCCTGGAAAAGGGCCCCGTCAGAATAGTCCTGAGAGTCTACAGCGATTTGCGGAAGCCGGGCGATATCGGTGCCTTCCCAACCGACAATTTCCCGACGTCGTTCTTCAAGCAGGACATCATATTGTACAACGGCATCGACCGCGTCGATTTCAGGACGGATGTCGACTGGTGGGAGACTCACACGATGCTGAAAGTGGCGTTCCCCGTGAACGTAAGAGATTCTCTTGCGACGTACGAAATTCCGTACGGCACGATCGTTCGCGCCACCATCCCCACGAACAGCTGGGAGAGGGCAAAGTGGGAGGTGCCCGCCGAAAGATGGGCCGACATGTCGCATGACGGCTTCGGTGTCAGCCTGCTGAATAATTCGAAATATGGCTACGACATCAAGGGAAGCATGATGAGGCTGTCACTGCTCAGGTCGCCTGTCTGGCCGGACCCGACCGCCGACCGCGGCGAACATCACATCGACTACTCCATCTATTCGCATGCGGGAACATGGAAGTCGGGCGGCACCGAACAGCAGGGTTACGATTTCAATTATCCGCTTATTGCTCGCGTAACGACACGGCATGGAGGCAGCCTGCCGATGAATTATTCATTCTTCAAGCTTTCGCCGTCTAATCTCGTGCTCACGATTGCCAAGCAGGCTGAGGATTCGAAAGCGTGGGTGATCGAATGGTACGACGCTTCCGGAAAGGACTCGCGCGCCGACCTTACACTCCCGCGCAGGCCCAGAAGGGTTGTAGAGTCGAATTTCCTCGAGGCGGACGGCAAACCTGTCCCGTTTACGGGTAACCATGTCATCATCGATACTAAGAAGAATTCGATAAAGACCATTAAAGTATATTTCTAACCGCGTGCCAGTGAGTCACGGTCGAAAGAGGACTTCGCGGAGACAGCCCGGAATGGATTTGTTCTCGCTGCCGTTCTTTTCTTCTGCACGCGGCGCTCGGTGAGATTTCCGAGTGCGAGGCCGTTCATGAAACATGTTCACCGGATCGTTCCACGGTGTGAATTCACATCCCGCGGCGCGATTCGTTTGCAGATAGAAAACATAGAGGCAAAATCAACTGGGAAGGAATTCCTGACATGAGAACAGATATTCCGTTATACGACGTGCCTCATATCGATTCTGTCCAGGACATGCTCCTCGGATCGGCACGAAGGTATCAGAACAAACTCGCGCTTGAGGATTTAAGCGAGACTCCGATTTCCAGGGTAACGTACGGCGAACTTCTCGAAAATGTCCTGAGGTTCGGCACGGCGCTCAAAAGTCTTGGAATTAAAGAGCGCGACCATGTAGCGGTCATCAGCGAGAACCGGATCCAGTGGGCAATCAGTTACCTCACGGCGATGGCGTTCAACTTTGTCGTGGTACCCGTCGATAAGAACCTGGGCACGAACGAAATCCTGAATATCCTGCACGAGTCGGATGCAACTGCGGTGATTTTCTCCGAGACGTACGCGCCAATGTTTCGCGAGAAAAGTGGGGCTCTCAAGCATATCAAGCATTACATCAGCATGGATCTCCGCATGCAGGAGGACGGTTTCCATTCCATGGTGGAGCTGATCAACAGGGCTCCGGCGACAGAAACCGCGAAGCTACCCTCGATAAACCCCGACGAATTGGCTGTCATCATTTTCACTTCCGGGACTCTCGGCAGGGCGAAAGGAGTCATGCTGAGCCAGAGGAACATCGCATCGAACCTGTCGGACATGGTCGGCTATTTCGGGATCTATCCCGAAGACAGGTTCCTCTCCGTACTCCCCATCCATCATACATATGAATGCACGTGCGGGATGCTGTGCCCTCTCTACGGCGGATCGTCGGTTACGTACGCCCGGTCTCTCAAGACGATCGTCGAAGACATGCAGAAGGCTAAGCCGACGATTTTTCTCGCCGTGCCGCTTCTCTACGACAAGATGTTCAAAGCGATCTACCGCGGCATAAAAGAGAAGAAGATGGTCGCGCGCGTCATCGGGCCTATGATCAAGGCGACGGATCTCCTTTCCAAAGTGGGCTGGAAGAACTCGAAGAAGGTTGTCTTCAAGGAAATTCACCACAAATTCGGCGGTTCGGTGAGATGCTTTATCGCCGGCGGAGCGGCGCCCGACCCGCTTGTCGCGAAAGGACTGCGCGAATTCGGTTTCGGTTTCGTCCAGGGGTATGGCCTGACTGAGACCGCCCCGATCCTGACGCTCAACCGGCTTGAGGATTTCAAGGATGATTCGGCAGGTACTCCGCTGCCCCACGTGCAGATCAGAATAGCAAATCCGGATTCGAGCGGCGTCGGCGAAGTCTACGCGAAAGCGCCGAACGTCATGCTTGGATATTATAAGAACGAAAAAGCTACCAGCGAGACCTTCGACGGCGACTGGTTCAAGACAGGAGACATTGGCCTCATCGACAAGGATGGATTCCTTCATATCAGCGGGCGAAAGAAGAATGTCATAATATCGAAGGCCGGTGAGAATGTCTTCCCGGAAGAGATCGAAGACGTGTTGAACAGAAGTCCCTTCATTATGGAAAGCATGGTTTACGGCGAGAAGCATGAAAAAGAAGGGGAGATAATAGCGGCACAGATCGTGGTGGACGCAGAGTCCTTCATAGAATTGTCGGAATCGAAGGGCGTCCCTATCACACCCGAGCTGCTCAATGAAGTAATCGACGATGAAGTGAGGAAGGTCAATCGCGAGCTGCCGATCTTTAAGCAGATTAAGAAGTTCACCGTTCGTGATGAGGAATTTCAGAAAACAACGACTCAGAAGATCAAGAGATTCACGGTCCAAACGGAAGAGCAATAAACCTTGATGGACCATGATTGGAGGTAGCGCAATGAACAAACCTGTCCATCCCATTAAGTCAACGATCCTTCGACTCGGAGGAGTATTCCTTTTCGCCCTTACCGCTGCGGCGTTTCCCGGTAACGGTGGCGGACGTTTGTCTGAGAAGGCGCCGCACGCCGCAAAGCCGGCGACGGAAAAATGGCCGCATCCCTTTCCGTGCAGGATCCATGACGGAGCCAACAGGGATTTGTTCATAATGACGCTCGGAGATGTGAAGACATCTCTTGCCGACGGTGTGTTCGACCCCGCGAAGGACCAGGTCACTCTCAACGATGGAACGGTGATAAAGAATTACTACCGCGACTCGCTCGGCATAAAATTCTTCAAACCCATCGACAAGTCCGAGTTTCCGTTACCGCCATCGGGCTGGTGCTCTTGGTACTATTACTACCAGGAAATAAACGCGAAGGAAATCGAGCGAAATGCCGAATGGATAGCTCATAATCTGAAGGGTTATGGCGCGGACTATGTACAGATTGATGACGGCTGGCAGGGAAAGGGCCACGGCTCAGGCGATAACAGGGATTGGACGACTGTCAACGGCAGGTTCGCCCCCGGTATGGACAAGCTGGCTGCTTACATCAAGAGCCTCGGCCTGAAGCCCGGGCTCTGGCTTGCGCCGCACGGCCAGAGCAACCCGAAAGTCGTGGCGGATAACCCCGGAGCTTTTCTGATGAACAGCGATACCTCCGTATCCCGCACATGGGAAGGGGAATACCTTGTTGATCCTTCCTCGAAGACTGGCCTGGGCTATCTTAGGAATCTCTTCACGACGCTGAAGGGGTGGGGGTACGACTACTTCAAAATCGACGGCCAGCCTATCGTCATCGACGAGTATGCGCTTAAGAAAGCATACATGGAACATCCGTCGGACAATACCGACTCACTCTATCGCGCCACCATTGAAACTATAAGGAATGCCATAGGTGACAAGCGGTATCTCCTGGGATGCTGGGGAATTCCGCTGGACGGGGTCGGGATAATGAACGGCTCACGAACAGGCGGTGATGTCGAGCTCGGCTGGAGCGGCTTCATGACTTCACTTGAAGCGACGATGCACCAGTATTTCCTTCACAACGTCGCCTGGTACTGTGACCCCGATGTTATGCTCCTGCGCTACCCCCTCACGCTCGATCAGGCACGCGCCTGGGCGACCCTGCAGGGCCTGACGGGAGAAGCGCTAATGTCGAGCGACCGCCTTCCGGACCTCCCTGCCGACAGGGTCGAGATCCTGAAGAGCGTATTCCCTGCCCAGGATATCCGACCGCTCGACCTCTACCCGTCGAAAACGATGAAGCACATCTGGGACCTCAAGATCAGTCACCTCGGAAGGGATTACGACGTCGTAGGGCTGTTCAATTTCGACATGGACAAATCCAAAACGCTTTTCCTGAAATTGAAGGACCTCGGTTACGATGACACTTCGCTTGTCCAGGTCTTCGATTTCTGGAACAAAGAATACCTGGGTGCGTGGCGGAAGGGCATGGCCGTCACGATCCCGCCGACAAGCGTTCGCGTACTCACTCTTCTCAAAAGCAACGGGCATATCCAGCTGATATCCACTAACCGGCATATTACGCAGGGGTATCCGGACCTTATCTCGCTTGAATCGAGCGGCAACGTGTTTCATGGAAAGAGCAAAGTAATCGCCGGCGCACCATACTCGCTGTACTTCGCCTTTCCCCGTGGAGAGAATTTCAAGGTCGGTGCCGCGAGGGCGGGAGAGCTGAGGGTGAAGGCGGATAACCATCAGGGCTGGGCGAGAGTTGAATTCACCTCCCCGAAATCTACTGAGGTGAACTGGGAAGTATCGTTCAGGCCCGCGGATTATTACCACTACCCGGTCAGTACTCCGTATGGATTGAGTGTAGTGAGCAAGGGCCTCGACGGGGTTGAAGTCCACTGGGCCGACCAATACAACCTGAATATGGGCTGTGAAGTTTATCTCAACGGCGATCTTGCAGGCTACACACCGACGAATATCTTCCCGCTGACGGGGCTGAATCCCGATTCGAGTTACGAAGTGTCGGTAAAATCGGTCTGGGAGGACGGCAACGAGAGCAAAGATGCGGCCTCCAAACGGTTTGAACTTAAATCGCTTCTCCCCGATAACATCTACATAAGCGAACTCCACCCGGTCTACGCGACAATAGGCTGGGGGACGCTGGGCGTGGACAGGTCCGTTATGGGAAGTAAGATGTCGATTGCCGGCAGAATTTATGACCATGGTCTCGGTACTCACGCGAACTCGGACATCCTTTTTAATGTTGATAATGTATATCCCAGGTTCACTGCCGTTGTGGGTCTCGACGACAACTCGAAGAGTCGAGTCGTCGACAATGGCAGCAAGGACGGAAGCGTTGAGTTCTTTGTATATGGTGACGGCCATGAATTATGGCATAGCGGCGTGATGACGCACGCCAGCGGCGCAACGCCGGTTTCGATTGACATAAAAGGGGTAAAGCATCTCCTTCTGAAAGTCACTGACGCCGGCGACGGGATCGCTTATGACCACGCCGACTGGGCGAACGCACGACTGGAAAACCTGAGCAGGTAACGAATGTGCCCGCGGGGCTGCTTGATAGCCCCGCCTTTTCAGCGACTTGATTCGCCACACGCGAACCTCCCTCGTCTATGTCACGATCATCTCGCCGTACCGTTTTTCTAAAATTATTCCGGAGATATAATGAAAGCTATTTCAGTAAAACCGGGGACGACTGCAGTTCAGCTAGTCGATCGCCCCGAACCTAATATCAATGCGCCCGACGAAGTAAAGGTGAAAATCATCCGTGTCGGTATTTGCGGAACGGACCGCGAAGAAACGGCGGGAGGCAGATCGTTAGCGCCGCAGGGGAGCCAGGACCTTGTCCTCGGACACGAGATGTTCGGCAAAGTGGTCGAAATCGGAAAGTCCGTGACGAGAGTGAAGGCGGGCGATTTTGTCGTGTTTACCGTGAGGCGGGGTTGCGGCAAGTGCCTGCCATGCACGATGAATCGTTCGGATATGTGCCTGACGGGCGAATACCTTGAGCGAGGTATCTGGGGGCTGGACGGCTACCAGACCGAATTTGTGGTGGATAAGGAACAATATGCAGTGCATGTCCCGTCAGAATTGGAACCCGTTGGAGTTCTGACCGAACCCGCATCGGTGGCCGAGAAGGCAATCGACGAGGCGGTGAGGGTCCAGTCGGCTCGGCTGCCCGATGCCGGCGCGACCCCTGGCTGGCTGTACGGCAAGAAATGTCTCGTCGCGGGACTCGGCCCGATCGGATTGCTGGCGGCCATCCCGCTGGTTTTGCGCGGCGCGGACGTGTATGGGCTCGACATAGTCGATGAGAATACCCCACGCCCTCAGTGGCTGAAGAAGATAGGCGGGAAATATATCGACGGAAGAAAGATCCCGGCGCAAAAGGTCGCGGATTCGGTGGTGGCGATGGATTTGATCCTGGATGCGACAGGTGTCGCGCCGGTAGAGCTCAGTCTCCTCGACGCGCTTGCACTCAACGGCGTATATGTGTTGACCGGAGTCCCCGGTGGCGACCGCGCGCTCCAGATCGACGGAGCGGACCTCATCCGACGGCTTGTACTTAAGAACCAGGTCATGATCGGAAGCGTGAATGCCGCGCGGGATCATTTTCAGATGGCGGTCGATGACCTTACCCACGCAAGGCTCCTCTGGGGTGATCATTTGAATAAGCTCGTCACAAACAGACACCGGTTCGACGACTTCGTCTCGGCGTTTCAGCACCACGGTCAGGATGAAATCAAGGCCGTGATTGAGTGGTGATAGATTGGACGAATGCCGGGTTGCATCTTGATTTCCGGGAGCGTTTTGCAGCGTGTGAGGCGGCCCCGTCGCCTCACGTTCTTAATTCCGTCCTCTTCCGATTGAACGCGATTAAGCTCCGTGAAGCACTCCCTTCTCGTTCCACGGGGACGTTGTTTGCCACTGCTCGGTTAGGTATATTTGTCACAGCTAATATCCTCTTGCCCCTCTGAAGACAACTACTATAAACTATTGATTGCGGATCAAGCGATAACTATGTCTCAAAGCCGGTCGGTGAAGAAATATCTGATCACGTCTGCCCTAATGGGATTCGGCCATCTGAGGGCGGCGCATAATATTTCCAGCTACAGTCACGCGCCCGTCGTGAGAGTCGACAGGGACCCCAACGTAAATGCTGTCGACAAATTCGTCTGGAGCGGGTCTCAGTATCTGCATAGCTATGCATCCAGAGGTGCGGAAGGCCGGGGCGGGCTGCTTTATAAATGGTTTGAAGGCGTGATGAGCATTCCCGAAGACCATCAAGCTCCGTCTATGGCCGAATCGAACTTCATCCACTTGTTAAAGCGGTTGGGGGTGGGCAAAACTTTCTATCGTGACTTGAATGGCTCTTCGACACCGCTTCTCCACACATTCTATCTTCCGGCAATGCTCTCCGTTTATTGGAAGTACAGTGGGAAGAACTTCCTTCTCCTGTGCGACACGGATTTTCACCGGGTGTGGGTGCCGACGGATCCCACCGTCGGAAATCTCGAGTATTTTGTGCCTATTCTCGATTCGGCTGACACACTCATGTCGTACGGTGTGCCCCCGGACAGGATTCATGTGACGGGATTTCCTCTGCCGCCGGCAAGCACGGGCGGCAGGGACCTCGGAACTCTGATTTCAGATTTTGAGGTCAGGCGAATGAGATTAAGGGCCAATTCCTCCGTTCCTCTCACAATCATGTTCCCTTTCAGCGGAGCGGGCGCGTACGCCAATATCCTGGCCGATCTGGTAAAGACAATCCTGGACGATCTTCGGGAGGGGAGTCTGCGGCTGATGGTGTCGTGTGGAAATAATGAGCACGCTCTCAGGAATGCGGAGAATATCTTCACGAACTACGGGCTGGATGAATCGGAGTTCGCGGAGATAATGTTCGACAAAGACATTTTCGGCTCATTCGATAGGTTCAACAGGGCGCTGAAGTCGGTGGACCTGATCATCACCAAGCCAAGCGAGATGGTCTTCTATGCCGGACTCGGGATCCCGATGGCGTTCCTACCGCCGATTGGGGCGCATGAAGCGAAGAACCGGCGCTACCTGGTCGAGAACAAATGTGCCGTCGACATGGGCGCGGTCTCAGAATTTCCTCTGTGGCTTGACGAGGCCCGGCGGAGCGGAAAGCTGTTGGAATTCGCCGAGATGGGATATAGGAATATCCCCAAGACAGGCACTTACGAAATAGACGATATTATGGGGAGCGTCTGAAGGGAGAAAGGAGACTCAAGGACCGCAGAGAAGGAGAAGGCTTTCCCTGTGTCTCCGCTTCAATGAGTAGACTTTTAATGCCGCTATTCGTGTGTAGGGAGCAGCAGCGTGTTGTGGGTAATCCTCACAGGGTTTCCACGCCATTTCGTCCTTCGGTTGACAAGCGGGACCGGCCACGTGGAAGCTATAACCAGGTCCTTAACCGGAGCCGCCAGGCAGTGCCGCAGTCCGAGACCGCTCCGGAGAGTCGCGTTCACATAAGAGTCGCCGACTATTTTTGCTCCCCAGCAAAGCGCGGTCACGAGTGACGCTTCATAAGAGAACCCGGAAACTACCGCGAACAGGAGGGACCAGAATGAGAAATTCACGAGCAGCTCGCCGAAGTAGGCAGGCTTGTTTAGATTCCACCTGAGCTGCGCCCAGCGGGTGTGCCGGTTCAGGAATCGTTTCAAAGTCCAGGAATGATTCGTCGTGCTGATTATATGAGGTGCCACGACAACCTTGTAACCGTGCTTCCTGTACATCTTTCCCATCAGGTAATCTTCGGCTAGATAGTTCCGAAGCTCCCAGATTCCTCCCAACCGATCGAACTGCGATTTCCTGAAGAAGATTGATTTACCGACCACTATTTCTCTGTCCAGGAAACCGAGGAGGCTGACGTTTCCTATTACGAAGGAATTAAGATGCAGATTCTCAAGCAGCGCGCCGACACTGTCACCGCCGACCCCTTTGATAAGATTTGTAACCAACCCAACCCGGTTGTCGCTGAAATATTTTATGTTCTCCCTCAGGTAGCTCTCGTTCACCATGACATTGCTGTCACTGATTACCATATAGTCGTGGTTTGCGTGCGGCATCATGCCGTAAAGGTTGTTGATCTTCGGGTTGTAACCGAGCGTGCGGTCGCTCACTATACACGTGATGTTCTTGTCCGGGAATTCGTGCTTCAGTTGTTCGGCAAGTTCTATCGCGGGATCGTCCGGCGACTGGATACCGATGACGATTTCATAGTCGGGATAATCCTGATTGATGAAGGAAAGGAGATTCTCATATAAGTTGCCGTCAACTCCGTTAACAGGCTTCAGGATTGAAATAGGCGGGAGAAATTCGTTGCTCCCGGTGCAATCCGGGCGCTTCCTCCGTGTCGAAAAAACCTTGAGGGTAGTCGCGAGAAGGGTTATCAAGTAATAGGCTAACCCGACACCGATTATCAATCCGAAGAATTTCATCATAAGCGACCTTTCCTTTTTCCTACGTAATAAGCTAAATGAATGTTAATAGCATGTGACCCCAGCATGAAATTGCGCTTACGTTTTGAAGCTTGGAGAAGAGTTCGATTGCTGCTTTTAGGGCGGTTTATGAGCCTGCCTGCCGAAATTTGCACATTTCCGAATATTGTGCATATCTTTAATTGGTGGCAGGAGAGTGCGGAATGCCGGAGTGAAGCTCTGTTCGCCGCGCTGGGATAAGATAGTGCACATCAGCCTGTACTGAAGTTGCATGGATTCGGACTTTGAACAACAAGTGGCTAGAGAAGGCGTGTTGCCGAAAGGAACTCAGTCTTTGGAGAGATTCTCTATTGCCGGAAACCTCAGGAGGAGAGCATGAGGGACTCGGACGATAAGGCCGGTGGTTCTGGATCACCGGCGGTCAGGTCCTGGTTTGACGCAATCGCCGCTAATTTTCCCCCCGGTGAACTCCATCTGTTCAGCAAGGACCTCAGATATATATTGAGCGCACAAAGCAAGCAGAAGAAGCGCGGAGTGACGGGGCGCTTCCCCGTAAATAAATCGGCGCTAGATTTGGTCGACAAAAATCTTGCCGCTTTGATCAAGGGCAATCTCGACAAGGTCCTCCATGGCGAGACTGTTTCATTCGAAGCTGAGTACAAGGGGAGCAGGTACATTTCTCACGCAATTCCGATGTGCAATCCATCCACCGGGGAGATGTATGTCCTCCTTCACTCCACTGACGTGACCGACTTGAAGGATATCGAGCACAATCCTCCATCTTACGGAATTGGGATGGGAGGGAAGAAATCGAGCGGGACATCCAACGCGCCCGCAATTTCCGATGACCGGGGCGACTTATTTTTCGACCTTATCCCGGCTCCGATGTTCTTCACAGACGTCGAGGGGAAAATGGTCGGGGCCAACAAAGCACTCAGTGTTTTGACCGGATACTCCCGCGGCGAAATGCGGAAGCTGACCATCTTCGATCTGGACCCCGGATATTCACGCGATGCCTGGGGGGAAAACCTTAGCGAAATGAGAAGGTTGGGACGGCTCCGCAGGATAGCGGCCGTAAGGCGTAAGGACGGGCATCTCATAAATGGCGAATTAGATTTCACTCCCGTGGGAGGAGAATCACGTCGGCTGGTTCATGCGAGATTCGGAAAAACGGATGATCATTCTGAATCGGAAGGCTTCTGGCAGAGTGAAGAGAAGTTTCGGCTCATCTCAGAAAACGTCCCGGACCTGATCGCGGTGCTAGATGTCAAAGGGAGACATGTTTACGTGAACCCGTCATACAAGAGCATCATCAGTAATCCCGATTCTCTGCTGGGAAAGGAAGTGCTGGATATAGTCCACCCGGACGATAGGGAAAAAGTGAAAGCCATCCTGAAAGATGGGTTGGAGACGGGGCTTGAGCAGCGAATTGAATTCAGGTTGATGGCACCGGACGGCAGCATCCGGTTTGTCGAGGCGCGGGGGAAGGCGGTTCATGACGCGCAAGGTAAGCTTAGAAATGCCGTGATTGTCAGCAGGGATGTCACCGAGAAGAAAACGGTGGAAGAGCAGTATTTCAGAAACCAGAGGATAGAGAGCCTCGGTACTCTTGCCGGCGGAATATCTCACGACCTCAACAACGTCCTGACTCCTGTGATCCTCGGTGTCGAAGCGCTGAAGAGGGTTCAGATGGACGAAAGGGGCCTTGCAATACTCAAGAGCATCAGCGGGAGCCTGAGCAGGGGGCGGGATATTGTTAAGCAGGTCCTGACATTTGCCCGGGGCGTGGAAGGGGGAATGATGCTGATCCAGCCGCGCCACATCGTCAAAGAAGCAGTTGTTGTCATGAAGGAGACTTTCCCGAAATCGATGGCAATCGTTGAGAACATACCAAAGGCGCTCTGGTTGGTCAATGGGGACGCTACGCGCCTTAACCAGATGTTGATGAACCTTGGCGTGAACGCGAGGGACGCCATGCCCGATGGAGGTATTCTCTATATCTCCGCAGAAAATATCATGATCGACGACCAGTTCGCGGTGATGAAGCCAGGCGCTAAACCCGGTCCCTATGTCCTCGTGATTGTCCAGGATACCGGTATCGGAATGTCGCGAGAGGTGAAGGAACGGATATTTGAACCCTTCTTCACGACCAAAGAAACGGGTAGGGGCACGGGCCTCGGGCTATCGATAGTACACACGATCGTGAAGGGCCACGGCGGGTTCATCACAGTCGAGAGTGAGCCCGGCAAGAGTACTACGTTTAAAGTCTACCTCCCCGCCGTCGAAGTCGAAGAGATGGAGAAGTATGGCGAGACTGATGTGAAGCTCCTCTCGGGGCACGGCGAGCTCCTCATGGTGGTTGACGACGAGGTCTCGGTGTGCCAGATAACGAGACAGACTCTGGAAGCCTTCGGCTTCCGCGTGGTCACCGCCACGGACGGGACCGAAGCCGTCGCCATTTTCGCCGAGAAGAGAAATGAAGTTTCTCTTGTTGTGATGGACATCGCCATGCCGATCATGGACGGCCCGCGCACCATACGAGCGCTTCGCAAACTCAATCCGAAAGTAAAAATCATTGCGTCGAGCGGAATAGTGGCTGAAGACCATCTCAATCTCGAAGACGCTGCCGCACCGAATGCTTTTCTTCCAAAACCATATACGGCTGATAAGCTGCTGCACGTTATCCATTCAGTCCTGGAAACGTCCTGACATTCATGACTCGTCGGTAGGGGAGAAGACGGCCCTGACAAGGGCATGGAGTGGCGTTCTGTTGCCGACATTGCCAGACGACCTATGCGACAAATTCGGCCTCCTTTTTCGGTATGAACCCCCGTTACACATCTATCCTTTCTAGAACTGCTTCAATCCTCAAAACCCTAAACAACCATCCTCTATAATAGGTTATCGCGCATTACGTTTTTGTAACACCTTCTGGCGGTAATGATCCGGGAATGCCCTTTTGAGCGCATTTCGAACGATTTTGTCATGGCACGAGTCTTGTTGCCTATATGGGTGACTATGAAAAAGATGATTTCAAAAGAGTTTTCAAAGAGTTCCGAATCGAACAAATTGAACAACAAAGCATTTAACAGGAGGAGTGTCATGAAAAAGTTAATGTTAACAATCGCGATGGTTCTTGGAACCGTCGGAATGTCGTTTGCGCAGAACACTGCGAATACCGCAGTAAATCTTGATGCCACCGTAATACAGGGGATTTCCATTTCAGCGACAGGATCGCTTAGTTTCGGGACAATAATCGCGGGAACGACGCCTGCGGCCCTCAGTGCTCAGACCAACGGTAGCGCCCCGGAATTCACGGTTGCGGGCGACGGCGGAAAGCTGTTCACTGCGACTTTTGCGAACACAACCCTTACGGGTCCGGGAGCCGCGATTACCTTCACCCCGAGCGTTTATGGCTCAAGCAATTCCGGCAATCAGGCTACGTCCACCTCTATTCTCACCGGTGGTACGGCAAACCTGAGTGGCACCACTGGCTCGACCGGCAACTACTACTTCTGGCTCGGCGGCGCGCTTTCAGCTCTTCCGGTCAATCAGGTCCCCGGCAGCTATACGGGCAGCTGGACGCTTACAGTAACTTACTAGGATTTCGCTTTACCCCCTCCTGTACTAGATGGCGAAAGAGGCTCGGCACGGCTACCGTGCCGGGCTTTTTTTTGATCCTTTCCTCAAGAAGAAGTATCGGTGCCATTTTTCTCGCATAGGGAGAAATTCCTCGGCATTTTTGACTTCTTACGTTTGAATTTTGACTTTGGAAGGAGTACGCCCAGTCCCGACTGTGTCGGGACAACCTTCCCGACTCAGCAAGCTGAGTCGGCGAGCGCCTTTGGCGCCGTCCCGCATCCTAATTGAATACAAATAACTGAGCGGGAGATGCTCTATCCAATTGAGCCTCATACTTTGCCATCTCCCTTAATCTGAGCCGGTTTTGGCTTCGCATCTTTGATTTTCGAATCTGGAAGGAGTACGCCCAGTTGGACTCGTTGAGCCTGTGCTCTGCGAAGTCCTGCTCCTCGACGATCTCGCCGACCGTGCCCGAGTAGTGAGGGACTTCCTCCAGGAAACGGCGTGAAGCTCCGCCCCGTAGGCCTTCGCCATATTGATTGCCTCGTCGAGCGCCTTGAATGCGCCCGGCGAGCCGTCATGCGCGTGCAGTATCTTCTCGTGCATTGATCTCCTCCTCAATAAGCTCAATCTTGGTCTGTACCACCTCTGAGCGATCAAGGTGGGTACGACCGCGCTTGCAATGACCGCAGTCACCAGAATGGTATACTGGTCCTGGTTGATTATGCCGTTGTTCAGCCCGAAAAGGGCCGAGATGCTGCCAAACGTCAGGCCGGTAGACATCATCAGCGTCGTGTAGATCCCCTCGCGCTTGCCGAATCGGAAGGCGTGGGTGAGCGGCCTGATGCCTATGAACTTCGTCGCCATCTTGATCCCCAGGAATATGACGATCAGTCCGAAGGCCGCCGCCACCGTCGAAAACTTCACGAGCGACCCGGCCTTGAGAAAGTAGAATGGCGTCAG
>CAWEBD010000079.1:0-13747 GCA_963806435.1 uncultured Bacteroidota bacterium | reverse complement strand
GTGAAAACCCGAGGACTCGACGCCGTTTTCGCGAGGGGGTTATATGGCTTTGCTGATTACTGTCATATCCAGTTGCCTTAGGAATATTTCTCTGTGTAACTCTGTGAAATGTTTATTCTTAGGGTCTTTGCGGTAAAAACCCGGTACCGGGACGCTTATTTTCGCAAGGGGGTCATATGGTTTTGCCGATTACTGTCATATCCAACCGCCACGGAGGAGACAAGAAGCGAATTCCTCGTTACGATTGCCGTCGCACTTCGACTCGTGCCGCTGAAGGCGCCACTCGATCAGTTTGACGAAGCTCTTATTGCTCACCCACACCCCTCCCGGAGTCATCCTGAGCGAGTGAGCGGAGCGACCGAGTCGAAGGATAAGCTAAGCAGGCCCGGAGGGCCGTGAGAATGCCGTCGCACTTTGACTCGTGTCGCCAAGGGTGCCACTCGCTCAGTTTGACGAAGCTCTTATTGCTCACCCACACCCCTCCCGGAGTCATCCTGAGCGAGTGAGCGGAGCGACCGAGTCGAAGGATGAGCTAAGCAGGCCCGGAGGGCCGTGAGAAAGCCGTCGCACTTCGACTCGTGTCGCCAAGGGTGCCACTCGCTCAGTGTGACGGGGCTCTTTTGGGTCGCCCACACCAACCAAAGTCATCCTGAGCGAGGGAGCGGAGCGACCGAGTCGAAGGATGAGCTAAGCAGGCCGGGCGGGTTGTTCGATGCCAATCGCAATTGTAAACGCGCTGAGATACATTAAGCAAATCACTTTCACAAGTACGAATGGAGACGAACATGAGCCATGGGGAAGAAGTGGTATTCAGTTGCCCCGATTGCGGTACTGAGGTCGTGGAAGGGGCCGAGGGTTGCGGAAGGTGCGGGACTAAGCTCGAGTGGGATAGCCAGGATGCCGAGTTCATTTCATCCGGCCGGGAAGGCCCGAAGCCTTACTTCTCAAGTGCGGAGAGGGGCCGGTCGTCGCAGCGGGCGTTGAAAGTTTGCGCTGCTCTTGCGGGAGTGCAGGTTCTTCTGGTGGTGGCAGTCTGGAACGCCCTGAATTCTAGGCCGGCCGCCGATCTTCCCGCTTGGGAAGTCATCGATCGCAGCTCAGGGGTGCAGGAAGCGGCCGTGATAAGCCTGTTGGCACAGTTCTTCACGGCATTTGTGTTCCTTTCCTGGCTGCACAGATCGTTTTCCAACCTTGACGCGCTTGGGACCAAAGCCGGCAAGTATACGCCGGGTTCGGCCGTTTCCGGGTTCCTGATTCCGGTACTCAACATCCACCGTCCGATTAAAGTGATGAAGGAACTTTGGGAGCGGAGTAGTCTGCCGTCCGACATTCGAACCACGACCGAGCGCGGATAGGCACGAAGGAGATCGACATGTGGTGGGGAACTTACCTTGCGTCCCATCTCCTGTCGCTGTCGAGTGTAGGGAGCTTGTTCATCGCTGATCTCACGCATAAAATCCTAGCCACCGGAGGAGTGGGATGTGCCGTACACTGTCTGACCATATCTTCGGCGCTCATGCTGGTAAAGATCATCGGTGAAGTCGATTACCGACAGGAGACGTCGAGCAAGCAGCTCCTTTCTCAGGGCAAGCTGGGTGTGGCCGGGGAGGGAGCCTGACGGCACGCCATGGCTGCTCGCGTACGGGGCCCGGACGAGGCTCGGCACCATCCATTTTTTCTTGTCCGCAATTCTGTTTAGATTCTGTTAACTAATGGGTCGATGAAATTCTACGTCGGCGTAACGGACAACAACTGGTACCACTACCTCTCCGGCCTGAAGCCTGAGGAAAATAATCTAAACGCAAAGCTCGCAAAGAGCCAGGTGGATTATGCGGACAGATCCCACGAGCGCAAAGTACGCGAAGAAAGGATCGGTGCTGGTTTGCAATCTTCGCGGTTTGAATTAATTGTTACGACTTTGCGCGCTCTGCGGTTAAATGTCACAGAGGCCTCCTGAGATTCTACGTCGGTGCTACGGACAACAATTGGTACCGCTGAAGGCAGCGATCAAAGTATCCAGGAAGGGGGGTGCACCGGCTTGACGCAGGGATTTTGCATCGTGGGCATTATCCAGCTAGTTTGTTCCATCAGGATATGGTATGAACAGGAGGCGATATGAAATCAGAGGCGGGTGTAGTGTTGCCGGAGATCATATTGAAGAACATAATCGTGATTCGCGGCCAGAAGGTCATGCTCGATGCGGACCTCGCAAGTCTATACGGGGTCTCCACGAAGAGGCTGAATGAACAGGTCCACCGTAATGCGGGTCGATTTCCGTCGGACTTCATATTTCAGTTGACGAAGGAGGAATATGCGGTTCTAAGGTCGCAATTTGCGACCTTAGAGAAAGGGCGGGGTCGGCATAGAAAGTATCTCCCGTTTGCATTCACTGAGCAGGGTGTAGCCATGCTGTCATCGGTGTTAAACAGCGAGCGGGCCATCCTCGTCAATGTTGAAATCATGCGGACGTTCGTGAGGCTCAGGGAGATTCTGGCGACGCATAAGGATCTCGCGCGAAAGCTTGAAGAACTTGAGAAAAAATACGACGAGCAGTTTGCGGTTGTGTTCGAGGCGATCAGGGAACTCATGAAACCGCCGGAGCCTCCTCCCAAGCGCCGGATAGGGTTCGGCGTGGAGGAGCGGAGAGCGCGATATTCGGCTGGACGTAGGAAGTGAGTGCTATGATGCGAGGGGAATACTACAAGTACCATGGCGTTTTGCTCGCAAACCTTCAGAAGACTGAGTTGGTTAGGCCGGCGAAAGAGTCCCTTGAGTGGCATAACACGCAGAACTACAGCGGATTACTCGGAGCGGCATCCCGCATTTGATATTCTGATGATTATGAGCGGGACGATCCCCGGTTGCCCGTCAAAGTTAGCAGTCATTGCGAGTCCGTCCCGACTATGGAGGGACGGACGTGGCAATCCCCTTCATGAAACCTCCAAACCTTCGGCCCTTCGGCATCGATTCTCCCCCCTCGACATTGTACATGGTCGGACGCGTTCGCGGAAATCGACGCGTCACTACGCGCAAGGCTTCGTAACGTAAGCCTCAGAGGAGCGCGAATCCGTCGGCGGCGGATTTTTCTGAAAGCTAGACCGTCCGTTCCTGGCGTGTCTCGCACTCCCTGACGCGCGCTCCCTTTCTGAACTTGAAAAACCCGCACATATCTGATAGATTCCGATAGAAAATTCACCGACTTAGTGGGCTACGTGAAGAACTATAACAAACACAATCTTATCCATCCGGACAAAAGCCTCCTTGCCAAATCTATGTTTCCAGGAAGAACCAACGATAAATGCCTCTAAAGAAATCCGAACTCTACTCCTCCCTCTGGGCCAGCTGCGACGAGCTTCGCGGCGGAATGGACGCCAGCCAATACAAGGATTATGTCCTCGTTTTGCTGTTTGTGAAATACGTCAGCGACAAATACGCAGGCCAGAAGTACGCGCAGATCATCGTTCCTCCAGGTGCAAGTTTTCAGGACATGGTTGCACTGAAGGGGAAGAAGGATATCGGCAACAAGATAAACACGCACATTTTGGGGCTGCTTGAGAAGGCCAACCATCTTTCCGACATGCCGGACTTCAACGATTCCACAAAGCTTGGAGACGGAAAAGAGAAAGTGGACCGGCTTACCAACCTAATCGCTATCTTCGAGAAACCAGAGCTGGATTTCTCGAAGAACCGCGCCGAAGGGGACGACCTTCTCGGCGACGCCTACGAATACCTCATGCGCCACTTCGCGACCGAGAGCGGGAAAAGCAAGGGACAATTCTATACTCCCGCAGAAGTCAGCCGCATCATCACAAAACTGTTGGACATCAGGCATGCGCCGACGACCAACAAGACGACGGTATACGACCCCACATGCGGATCCGGTTCGCTCCTTATAAAAGTCGGCGCCGAGGCGAGTCATGATAAGGAGGTGAAGGTTACTCTTTACGGACAGGAAAAGGACTCGGCCACTGCGGGACTCGCCCGTATGAACATGATACTTCACGATTACGCCACGGCCAGGATCGAGCAGGGGAACACGCTCGCCAACCCGCTTTACAAGGACGGCGAGTCGCTCAAGACATTCGACTTCGTCGTCGCGAATCCGCCGTTCAGCGATAAGCGCTGGAGCAACGGCCTCCATCCGGAAGAAGGAGGGAAGAGCAGTGGCACGGGGGAACAGACGGCGAAAAATTACGGCCGCTTCGAGGGATTCGGTATTCCGCCGGGCAAGCAGGGCGATTACGCATACCTCCTCCATATTCTTCGCTCGATAAAGCCGGGCGGCAAGGGCGCATGTATCCTCCCGCACGGCGTGCTTTTCCGCGGAAACAGCGAGGGCGCCATCCGCAAGAACCTGATCCTCCGCCGCTATATAAAGGGGATCATCGGACTCCCCGCGAACCTTTTCTACGGCACCGGCATCCCGGCCTGTATTATTATTCTCGACAAAGAGAACGCCGCCGCCCGAAAAGGGATATTCATGATCGACGCGTCGAAAGGGTTCATGAAGGATGGTCCCAAGAACCGCCTCCGCGAGCAGGACATACACAGGATCGTCGACATATTTACCAGACAGGTCGAAGTTCCGCGCTACTCCCGCATGGTGCCGGTCTCGGAGATCAGCGATCCGAAAAACGATTTCAACCTCAACCTCCCCCGTTATATCGACAGCACCGAACCGGAAGATCTGCAGGATATTGACGCGCACCTACGCGGCGGGATTCCGAACCGCGACATCGACGCGCTCGAATCTTATTGGAAAGTTATACCCGGTGTCAGGGGAACGCTGTTCATGAAGGCGGACCGTCCCGGCTACAGCCATTTGAAAGCGCCGGTCTCCGATATCAAGCCCGCCATCTTCGGACATCCGGAGTTCACCGCGTTTAAAGAGTCGGTGACTAAACTCTTCGCAAAATGGAAGACGACGAATATTCCCAGGATGAAGGGCTTTGCGAAGGGAGACAAACCCAAGGCGTTCATCGAGACTCTCTCTGAAGACCTTCTCGAAGCCTTCGGGAAAGCGCCGCTTGTCGATGCGTACGACATGTACCAGCATCTGATGGACTACTGGGCTGAGACGATGCAGGACGATTGCTACCTGATCGCCGTCGAAGACTGGAAGGCGGAGACTTACCGCGTCATCGTGAAGGACAAGAGCGGCAAGGAGAGGGACAAAGGCTGGGCTTGCGATCTTGTGCCGAAGAGCCTCCTCGTCGCGCACTACTTTGGCGGAGAACAGGAAGAAATTGAGAACATGACGGCGGAGCTTGAGACTATCTCGGGCAAACTTTCGGAGCTTGAAGAGGAAAACGGCGGAGAGGAAGGCGCATTCTCGGAGCTTGAGAAGATCAACAGAGAGTCGGTATCCGACAAGTTGAAAGAGCTCCGGGCAGAGGGTGCGCAAGTGAAAGTCCCATTGAAGCGAGTTGTGGAGCCTGTCGTACATTACGGTGATGAGAGCGGGTCTGAGGAAGATGTGCTCCTTTCATGGCTCAATCTGAGCAACCAGGAAGCCGAGTTGAAGAAGAAATTAAAGGAAGCCGAGGCGGAGCTGGACGCGAAGGCCTTCGCGAAATATCCGAAGCTCACAGTTGATGAGATCAAGGCGCTGGTCGTTGACGAGAAATGGCTGGCAGCTTTAACAGCGGCTGTGCAAGGGGAGTTGGACCGCGTGTCGCAAGTACTGACGGGACGCGTGCGCCAATTGGCGGAGCGGTATGTTGAGCCACTACCGAAACTCGAAGACAAAGTGCAAACATTGACGGAATGCGTTAACAAACATCTCAGGAAGTTGAACGCAGAATGGAGGTGAAATCCGGATTCAAGCTAAGCGAGGTCGGTTTTGTCCCTAGTGAATGGGAGGTCTCCCCTCTAGGAAAATTTGTCAGACTTCAAGGTGGATATGGTTTTCGAAGTGATGGCTTTTCGGATATGGGTGTCCCGGTAATCCGAATCTCGGACATCCAAGAGGGTTCTGTGAGCCTCGACAATGCTGTTTGCCATCCTCCCATCCAACTTGCCGATGATTTTGTTGTCCATCAAGGTGATGTCCTGCTTGCTATGTCAGGTGCAACTACAGGCAAGGTCGGGGTCTTTCGGCATCAGAAGCCTGCTTATCAGAATCAACGTGTTGGCCGATTCGTTGTCAAAGATGAGAGTCGGACCTCGCTCCGCTATGTCGAGCAATTGGTACGCTCCACTACCTTTGTCTCGAAGCTTGGTAGCTTTCTTGAACAGGGCGCTCAACCGAACGTCAGCGGCAAGCAAGTAGAGTCTCTGACCTTTCTTTTTCCGCGAGAACTAAAAGAGCAGCGCGCGATCGCCGAGGCGTTGAGCGACGTCGATGCGCTGATTGACTCGCTGGACAAGCTCATCGCCAAGAAGCGCGACATCAAACAGGGAGCGATGCAGGAACTGCTTACGGGAAAGAAGAGACTGCCGGGATTCAGCAGAGAGTGGGAGAGCAAGCGGTTAGGCGAATTGGCAGAAATTATCAACGGCGGGACTCCACGAACTACTGAACCGACATACTGGGATGGTTCAATCAAATGGTGCACGCCAACTGATATAACGAGTTGCATCGGCAAGTACCTTGTCGCAACGGAGCGGACTATCTCGGAACTTGGGCTGGCAAGCTCCAATACGCGTGTCCTGCCAATCGGTTCGCTTCTACTCTGCAGCCGTGCGACCATTGGAGAGGTTCGTATCGCGGGTTGCGAGGTTTGCACAAATCAGGGCTTCAAATCTCTCATCTGTAAAGATGGAATCAGCAATGAGTTCCTATATTATAAGTTGTTGTTGATGAAACCGCAGATGGTTGAGCGAGCCATCGGCTCAACGTTTCTGGAAATCTCAAAGAAGGATACCGCTGGTCTCGAAATATCGATTCCGGAGTACAGCGAGCAGACTGCCATTGCCAAAGTGCTGTCCGACATGGACGCCGAGATCACGGCACTTGAGCAGCGCCGCGACAAAACCGTTGCGCTCAAGCAGGGAATGATGCAGGAGCTCCTCACTGGAAGGATCAGGCTCGTATGACTCTCCCTGGGGGCGTTCCTGGGTACGTCAATCTCCAGATTGACGTAATATACAATCATCACCTCGACAGCGGCTCCCGATGCGGTTCTGAGTGCGTCAACCTGGAGGTTGACACTCCCAGGGACGATCCCAAGCACCCACCTTCCAATCAACCCCTTGGCTGGTACTCACACGGCTACCTTCCTCACTTCGATTCCACACTTGTAATCCAGTTCATCACCTTCCGTCTCGCCGACTCACTCCCTCAGGAAAGGCTTCGCCAGATTGAAGAAGAACTTGCCTCTCTGCCCGAATCCGAGCAGGACCCCGAGCGCCGCAAGAAGATGGAGCATTGGCTCGACGCGGGGATGGGCTGCTGTGCCCTCAAGCATCCCAAAGTCGCGGCGGTGGTTCAGGAGGCGTTCCTGAAATTTGACGGAGAACGGTACAAGCTGATTGCCTGGTGCATTATGCCGAACCATGTTCATGTACTTATCGAGCCGAGGATTCAGCTGGGGAAGATCGTGCAGTCGTGGAAGTCGTTCACTGGAAGGTGGGCCATTGCGAGGAATGAAGAGCTGGGGCTGGGGATACCAAGTGTCGAGCTGGAGCTCGACAGCCCCAGGGAGAAAGAAAGTGTTGAGCTGGAGCTCAACACCCCCAGGCAAAAGTTTTGGATGAGAGATTATTGGGATCGCTTTATCAGGAATGAAGAGCATCTGTATAATGTCATAAAATACATACATGAAAACCCTGTGAAGGCGGGGCTGTGCCGCGAACCGAACGAGTGGGGCTGGTCGAGCGCACGTTTCTCTGAAAGGGAATCACCGGAAAACGATAACGGGGGTACAGGCTGGAAAGGCGGGTTGGAATGAGCGAAGTCGGGAAACCTGAACGCGAAACGCAGAACCGCATCATCGCACTGTTCCGCAAGGAGCTCGGCTATCGGTACCTTGGAGACTGGACGGATCGGCCCGGCAACAGCAATATCGAAGAAGGTCTACTCACGGAGTATCTGACCAGGTGCGGCTATTCCAAAGAGAAGATCGACAGGGCAATCTACCTCCTCAGGAACGAAGCAGACAACCCCAACCGCAGTCTCTACGACAACAACAAGGCCGTGTACTCCCTCCTCCGCTACGGCGTAGGGGTGAAGACTGAAGCCGGAAAGGTGA
This sequence comes from uncultured Bacteroidota bacterium, assembly GCA_963806435.1. Classification (GTDB taxonomy): domain Bacteria; phylum Bacteroidota; class Ignavibacteria; order Kryptoniales; family JAKASW01; genus JAKASW01. The sequence continues at coordinate 5,555 of CAWEBD010000079.1, read as the reverse complement.
CCGAGTCCGTCAATCTTATCAACTGGGAAAAGCCGGACAAAAACGAGTTCGCCATTGCCGAAGAAGTGACGCTCCTTGGGAATCATGAAAGACGGCCCGACCTCGTGCTGTACGTGAACGGAATAGCAGTTGGCGTCATCGAACTGAAAAATAGTTATGTCTCAGTCGGTGATGGAATCCGGCAGCTGCGTTCAAATCAACAGCGGGAGTTCAACGAGTGGTTCTTCTCCACAGTCCAAATCGTCTTCGCAGGGAATGATTCCGAAGGGCTGCGCTACGGGACGATCGGCACTCAGGAGAAATGTTTTCTCAAATGGAAAGAGGACGAATCGGACGATTCAGGGTTCAAGCTTGATAAGTACCTGACAAAGATCTGCCGCAAAGACAGACTCATCGAACTGATGTGCGATTTTGTTTTGTTCGATGCCGGCCAGAAGAAACTCCCGCGGGTCCACCAGTATTTCGGCATCAAAGCCGCGCAGGAGCACGTAAAGGAATACAAGGGCGGAATCATCTGGCACACTCAGGGGAGCGGCAAAAGCATCGTCATGGTGCTTCTCGCAAAATGGATTCTGGAGAACAACCCCAACGCGCGTGTTCTCATTATCACCGACCGGGACGAATTGGACAAGCAGATCGAGCAGGCCTTCGCCGGCGCAGGCGAGGGGATCTACAGGACAAGCAGCGGGCGAGACTTAATGTCACAGTTAGCGCAGGCGAAGCCGAGACTGCTCTGCTCTCTGGTCCACAAGTTCGGCAGGAAAGGCGCGGATGATTTCGACGCGTTCATCAGGGAATTGGAGTCGCAGCCGTCTCACGCAGTCGGAGAGTTGTTCGTCTTTGTGGATGAATGTCACCGTACACAAAGCGGCAAGCTGCACAAAACGATGAAGGCTCTCCTGCCTGGCGCCGTCTTCATAGGTTTTACCGGAACGCCGCTGCTCAAGACCGATAGCAAGACGACACTCGAGCTATTCGGAGACTACATCCACACATACAAGTTCAGTGAAGGGGTGAAAGACAATGTAATCCTGGATCTCGTTTATGAGGCGCGAGATATCGAGCAGCGGCTCGGGTCACAGGAGAAGATCGACGCCTGGTTCGACGCGAAAACGAGGGGTCTGAACGAATGGCAAAAGGCTGCGCTGCGCGAGCAATGGGGGACGATGCAGAAGGTGCTCAGTTCGCGCTCCCGCATGGAACGAGTGGTTGAGGACGTCGTTTTCGATTTCAGCGTGAAGCCTCGACTGAGCAGCTCGCGAGGCAATGCGATGCTTGTAGCATCAAGCATCTACGAGGCATGCAAATATTTCGAGCTCTTTCAGAAAACCAGCTTCAAAGGGAAATCCGGCCTCGTGACATCCTACAATCCGCAAACCAGGGATGTTACACTCGAAGAGACCGGCGAGAACACGGAGACCGAGAAGCAATTCATCTACAACATCTACAATGAGCTGCTCAAAGACGTCGTTCCAAAACCTAATAAGACGAAGACCGAGACATACGAGGACGACTCAAAAGAACTGTTCAAGAAGCAGCCGGCCAACATGCAGCTGCTCATCGTAGTGGACAAGCTCCTCACCGGCTTTGATGCGCCGCCATGTACATATCTTTACATCGACAAGTCCATGCAAGACCACGGGCTATTCCAGGCTATCTGCCGTACCAACCGGCTTGACGGTGAGGATAAGGACTTCGGCTACATCGTGGACTATAAAGACCTATTCAAGAAAGTAGAAAACGCGATGGCTGTCTATACCTCCGAACTCGACCACAGTGCCGGAGGTGTCGATCCGGAGGTAATGATCGAGGATCGCCTGCGGAAGGGGAAGGAACGGTTGGATTATGCATTGGAAAGCGTCGCACTCCTCTGTGAGCCGGTGCCACCGCCCGGAGGAGAACTTGAGCACATTCATTACTTCTGCGGGAACACCGAGATCGCCGAGGAACTTGAGACACACGAACCAAAGCGGGTGGCGCTTTATATGGCGACTGCAGGTTTAGTGCGATCTTACGCAAACATAGCCGACGATCTGCAAGCCGCGGGTTACACGGACCGCGAGATAGCGGCGATCAAACAGGACCTTGACCGATACGTTAAACTCCGCGAGATCATCCGAAAGGCAAGCGGCGAGACGATCGACCTCAAAGCCTACGAGGCCGATATGCGCCATCTTATCGACACGTATATCGAGGCGGATGCTCCGAGGAAGATTTCTCCGTTCGACAAGATGACGCTGTTGGAACTCATCGTAAATTCTGGCATAGCCAACGCGATAAACAATCTCCCTGAGGGTATCAGGAGCAGTAAAGACGCGATTGCTGAGACAATTGCCAACAACGTCCGGAGCAAGATCATAAAGGAACAACTCAGCGACCCCGCGTTCTACGGAAACATGTCTGTCCTGCTGAACGCAATTATTGCCGACCTACGGGCCAAGCGGATAGACTACGAAGAGTATCTCAAACGAATCGGCGAACTCGCGAAACACGTCCAGACCGGGAAGTCGGAAGACACGCCGGCGAGGCTCGACACTCCGGGCAAACGCGCACTCTACAACAACCTCGGAAAAGATGAAGACGTAGCGCTTAGGATCGATGCGGCAGTCAAAAAGGTAAGACCGGATGGCTGGCGAGGAAACCAACCACGTGAGCAGGTTATAAAGGGGGCTCTCTACGAGGTGTTGCAGGACGACGACGAGGTGGAGCGCATTTTCCTCATCGTGAAAGCTCAGAAGGAATACTGATGGTCACGCGAATCAAACTGGGCGACATCGACGTCGACGTTGTGCTTAAAGACATAAAGAATATTCATTTGAGCGTCCACCCTCCAAGCGGAAGGGTACGGATCTCGGCGCCTTCGCGAATGAATCTCGACACGATACGCGCGTTTGCAATTTCTAAGCTTGGCTGGATCAAGGAGCACCGGAGGAAATTCCAGGAGCAGGAGCGCGAGACACCGCGCGAATACTTGGACCGGGAAAGCCACTACTTCTTCGGAAAGCGATACCTTCTTAGGGTGTTCGAAGACGGGCCGCGTGCAGATGTCAGACTGACGAAGTCGACCATCGACTTGTACGTCAGAAACGGCACATCCGTGAGCAGGCGGCAGGAAATAATGAACGAGTGGTACCGGAAAGAGTTGAAGAACGCCATACCCGAGCTGATGCAGAAGTGGGAAAAGACGAATCGGAGTTTCCGCCTCGAGTTGGGGAATCAAGTTGATGAAGACCAGATGGGGCTCCTGCAACCGCAAGTCGAAGAGAATTTGGATAAACCTTGAGCTTGCCAAGAAGCCGACCATCTGCCTGGAGTACGTTATCGTTCACGAACTCGTGCACATCCTCGAAGGTCATCACAATGATACCTTCAAGAAGTACATGGATGCCTTCATGCCACAATGGCGAATGTACAAAGATCAGTTGAATAGATTTCCGATAAGCCATAGTAGTTGGAAGTACTAACTTGAGTTCTCTTTAATCGACTAAACGACGGCTGGTGCCAGCCGTTGCAACGTCGGAACAAACTTGGTAGGTATAAGAAATGAATTTTGGAAAAGTTGAGCGCATTCCACCACGTGACTTATGGCCCGATGAGGCTCGGGACTTCACGCCTTGGTTGGCCTCGGCGGAAGGTCTCTCATTGCTTGTCAAGAAGATCAAACAAGATGAACTCGAGCTGATTCAAACCGAGGCTAGCGTCGGATCATTCAACGCGGACCTCTCGGGGTGGAGCAGTGCTAGGAAAGGGCTTTCCTGTTAACTTGTCGTACAACGCGCCTTGAGCGAGATTCCGGAAAGTACCAAAAAAGGAACGGCAAATATGATAAAGAGAGTTTACTTAGCGGCTATCTTCATTCTCCTAGCGGTGGAGATCCTCCCCGCGCAATCGATACAAAGGTTTGGGGAGATCGGGAACCTTACACTCCAAAGCGGACAGGTCATAGAAAACTGCAGGGTCGGGTACAGGACATATGGGAAATTGAACCCCGACAAATCGAATGCTATTCTCTTCCCAACCTGGTTCGGCGGGACAAGTGCCGGACTGGCCGGCCTCGTCGGGCCCGGAAATGTTGCCGACAGTACGAAGTATTTCGTCATCACCGTCGACGCGCTCGGAGACGGAGTATCATCTTCACCGTCGAATAGCAAACTTCAACCCCGGTCGGAATTCCCGCAATTCGGTATACCCGATATGGTTAACAGTCAGTATCTGCTCCTGACCAAAGTCCTCCATATCGATCACCTCTTTTGCGTCATGGGGGAATCGATGGGCGGAATGCAGACCTTTCAGTGGCTCGTTTCACATCCCGGCTTCATGGATAAGGCGGTGGCGGTCGTGGGCTCTCCGAAGCTGACTTTCTACGATCTCCTCCTGTGGAACACCGAGGTCCAGGTGATCGACTCGGAACTGAAAAACCATGTGTCCGAAGAGGCTATCATGAAGGCCATCGCCGATATCACGGAGTTGAATATCCGGACGCCGGATTACTACGTCGCTCACATGAAGCCGGAGAACTACTACCGGGATATGAGTGAAAACCAGAAGGGCTTCGCGAAAATCTTCAATGTTTATGACTGGAGGAGTCAGCTTGAAGCGATGATCCATCATAATGTCTCAGCTCCGTACGGGGACAACATGGAAACGGCCGCGGCGCGTGTGAAGGCGGAACTTCTCATCGTGGTAAACCTGCAGGACCATATGGTCAACCCGCATCCTGCCATTTCATTCGCGAAACTTATCAATGCGAGGACGCTCATTCTCAACAACGACTGCGGCCATCTCGGCCCGTCGTGTGAGACGGCGAGGGTGGACAGTACGATAAACAGCTTCCTGGATGGAAAGTAGGGGGAAGTCGCAGGGGCCGGCACGATAATGGCCGCTCCACGAAAACGCGATCGGCATTTGGATGTCCCGTCACCGGTGGAGATAGGCGAATTCAATACACGGTGGTGTTCTTTCTTTTCTCTTGATAGAAAAGAAAGAACCAAAGAAAAGATCAAGACTGTGGGAAAATGACTGGAAACTTCATCGCGGCGCTGAAACAAATGCCGCCTTGTCGCGGATACCGCGCCACGCGGTGCGGCATCCCGCATATCCTATTCAAATATTAATGAGCGGGATAAAATACGAAGAATCATGTGGCTTCGGATGTGACGAATATTTGTTTCCAAACGCAAGTTTACCCCGCCCCTAACGGGGCTCGAAGTTTCCTGACGTCATTTTCCCAAGGTCGTTCGATCAAACGATTGATGGAGGATGGTTCGCGCGCGGCGAGTCTTTCGAAGATCGATCCGCGGCGATGGCATTCCGGAGCACAGGGCTATGCTGGCATGAATCCGCCGCGGTATTGCCGAACCAGGTCCCGGTCCTACAGCGTGTTCTTTCGCTTTTCATACCAAGGAAATAGACGCTTGATGCCCCGTCCAGTGCTGACTCTTTGTTTACAAGAGCGAAATCAAAGTACTTCCAGAACCAGGCAGTAAGTCGGGCGGCGGCCTGCAGTATCCTCCGAAACGTCTTCTGCCGCGAAAAGCCGATCGAGGAAGTGCGTG
>CAWEBD010000078.1:0-38278 GCA_963806435.1 uncultured Bacteroidota bacterium | reverse complement strand
AAAGTAGATAAGATTGAGGTTGTGGACGAGGAATTTAGCATCCCTGAGGATTACGAGCAAATAGACCGTAAAAAGTTTAATGAAATCATTGATAGCTTGATTTAAAATCAATAAGTTTCTGTTCGTTTTCATAAAATCCCTACCCGGGATTTTTTTTATAATAAGTCTATGATTACTTTTGCACTTTGAAATTTTTAGAGGATGTCGAAGAAAGACGATAAAAATACGAGCCGAAGGAACTGAAGAAAAGACAGAGAAAACAAAAAAATCCCTGTTAAAGGATGAACGTACGCGCATTATTCTTGGGGTAGGCATTGTATTATTTTCAGCATTTTTATTTCTTTCATTATTCTCCTATTTGTTTACCTGGAAGTCAGATCAAAGCAAACTTGACCTGGGTATGTGGTCCTTTATAACCGATTCTGAAATTACGGTTGAAAACTGGCTGGGCAAGGCGGGTGCTTTAATGGCAAACCTTTTTTTATTTATAAATGGTTTCGTTTGGCCTCCTTTTCTTTTGTGTTCATTCTTTTTCTGTTGGGTTTCAGGTTGTTGAAATTGCGTTTGCTTCCCTTGCGTAATTCTGTTAAAATAAGCTTAATTGCCACCATTTGGTTGTCTCTTTTTTAGGATATTTATTTGGTGGTTCCGGATTCCCGGCCGGCGGAGCTCATGGTTATTTTATGGCCCACTGGCTGAATGCCCTCATGGGCAAAGCGGGAACATTCTTATTGCTGATGGTCACTTTATTTGTATTCCTGGTATATAGTTTTGAAAGATTTTTACCATGGGCTATTAAATTGACCCATAAAACCATAGACTTAATAAAAGTGTTTATTGCCTGGTTAAACCGGCCAAAGCCGGTAAACCCGATGAAAATATAGAACAGCAAACCCTGATCCTTCCTGAAGATAATTCAGAATTAAGTACTCGTGAAACGGAAGCTGAGATAGAGTCGGATCCTGAAACTGAAGAAGTTGAACCGGATCCTCTTGTGGATGAAACCAGGGAACGTAAACCAGAGAAAGTTAAGGTTGAGGAATTAGGTTTTGAGGTTGTGAAAGTTAAAAATGATGAGGAGGAGATAATAGATCCTGTCGCAGTAGATGATCCGGACGACTTCCTCTGGGGCCTCGAAGCCGAATGGCGCGGGGTTGCCGATATTGAGTTTGAGTATCTCATGTCCTGCCGCTTCCATTCGCTTCGCCTCATCTAGAACGGGGCCGCGAATGTCGTAACAGACGTTATCTAGCTTCGATGATTTGAAAAGAGTCTTCATGCTTTTTTAATCGTAAGTTCCGATGAAAAAAAATCACAAACAACTGAAATGAGAGCGTTTATTTCGCTTTCGATGTTTTCCCGCCAGATCTGTGTGACGATTGACCCAGGGTTTCGTGATTCCTCCACCTTCTGTTGCCCGCTTGGCGTCTGGGGTCTCCTTTAACTGATGAAGCCGGTGTGTTAAATTGAATTATGTTCGTCAAACTGAAAGACAGCGATACGATAGCCGCCATCGCGACTCCGCTTGGTGAAGGAGGAATAAGTGTAATAAGGATTTCGGGTAAACAGGCATTCGTTGTAGCGGACAAGACATTCGTCGGAAGGAACAATTTGGCCGATTCACCATCGCATACCGCTCATTTCGGAAGAGTGGTCGACGACTCCGGAAGTTTTGTCGATGAAGTCGTTGCCGTGACTTTCCGTGCACCGAACAGTTATACATGCGAGGATGTGGTCGAGTTAAGCTGTCACGGCGGATATATCGTCACGCAGAAGGTTCTGCAGGTAATTCTGTCGGCGGGTGGGCGTCTGGCTGAGCCAGGGGAGTTCACGAAGCGGGCCTTTCTGAACGGTAGACTGGATCTTTCACAGGCAGAAGCTGTCGGCGACTTGATCCATTCCCAAAGCGAGGCGGCGTATCGCAGTTCAGTAAGGCAGTTGTCCGGAGAGCTGTCAAGGGAAATCAAGGGAGTCAGGGATGAACTCCTGAATTTGTCATCGCTCCTCGAACTTGAGCTTGATTTCTCGGAGGAGGATGTCGAGTTCGCAAACAGGAAAACGCTCGAAGACCGCCTCGTTGGGGCTGTCGGCGTCGTGGATCGACTCCTTGAGAGTTACGCTGTCGGGAAAGTCTACAAGGAGGGGGTCAGGGTCACAATCGCAGGCAAGCCGAATGCGGGGAAGTCGAGCCTTTTGAACGCCCTGCTCCGCGAGGAGAGGGCAATTGTCAGTTCGACGCCGGGAACTACCAGAGACACAATTTCTGAGAGCATTTCGATCGGTGGTGTACTTTTCAGGTTAACGGACACGGCCGGACTGAGGGAAACAACTGACACTATCGAGCGCGAGGGAGTGGAGAGGGCGCAAAAAGAGGCGGAAGAGGCGGATATTGTACTCCTCGTCATGGATTATGAGGAGCAATATTATAACGGCACCGAGCTGATGTATCGTCGATTGGCCGATGCTTGCAATCATTCAGGGATCAAACTTATTAGAGTCTGGAACAAAATAGATCTCTATCGATCTGAAGCACCCCGAAGCACCACAGAGGGCAGCGGCTACTACGTTTCCGCTCTTCTGGGGGATGGAATTGATTTCCTCAGAAATGGGTTATCTAAGGTAGTGCTGAGCGATCAGTTTAATGAATCGTCGCTTGTGGTTACGAATGCACGCCATAGGGACGCACTCTCAAGGGCAAAGAGGAGCTTGGGTTTGGCGCTGGATACACTGAAGGGTGGCAAGTCGGGCGAATTTGTGGCCTTGGACCTCAGGGCGGGTCTTAACTCCCTTGGTGAGATTACGGGCGAAATCACCACAGAGGATGTTTTAAACAATATTTTCTCGAAATTTTGCATTGGCAAATGAAGGTTTCACGTGGAACCGCATGACAAGTTGGCAGCGCTAATTTGTGCGAAGGGCGTGGTTTGCGGGAGTCTTTGCCAAATAGTGTAGGATACAGATGGGAATGAATGTTAAGAGTCACGATATAGTTGTGGTTGGAGCCGGTCATGCCGGCATAGAGGCGTCTCTTGCGGCAGCGAGGATGGGATGCTCTGTGTTGCTTATGACAATGGATATTGCCGCCATCGGGAGAATGTCATGCAACCCGGCGATAGGCGGGACTGCCAAAGGAAATCTGGTGAGGGAAATAGATGCCCTCGGCGGGGAGATGGCGAAGATTGCCGATATCACGGGTATTCAATTCAGGATGCTTAACAAGTCGAAGGGACCGGCGGTCTGGTCTCCCAGAGCTCAAAACGATAGGGAAGCCTACTCCATTGAAGCCCGGCGCCGCATCGAGGCCCAGGAGAATCTTCAGATCATACAGGACATGGTCACTGAAGTCCATGTTGAGCATGGTGAGATCATCGGTGTGGGAACCGGCTCTGGCATCAGGATCCCATGCAAGGCGCTGATCGTCTCCTCCGGGACTTTTCTGAACGGCGTTATGCATACCGGCCTGAAGAGTAGAATCGGCGGTCGGTTCAACGAACCCCCGGCTGTCGGCCTTACCGCCTCCCTTGAGCGACTTGGCTTCGTCAGCGCGAGGCTCAAGACCGGCACCCCGCCGCGAGTCGACAAGCGCAGCATAGACTACACAAAAACTGAAGAACAACCTGGCGACCCGGAGCCGGAACCGTTCTCCTATCAGACCAGGGAAGTCACAAGGGACCAGGTCAGTTGTTTCCTTACTTACACAAACCACGAAACCCACGAAGTATTAAGAAGCGGATTCGACAAGTCGCCTATGTTCATGGGACTGATAAAGGGTATCGGTCCCCGATACTGTCCTTCCATTGAGGATAAGATCGTCAGGTTCGCCGATAAGGAAAGGCATCAGATATTCCTCGAGCCCGAGGGACGCGACACGAACGTAGTGTACGTGAATGGTTTCTCCACCAGCCTTCCGGCGGAAGTGCAGTTCGAGGCCATGAAGACTGTACCCGGGTTGGAGAAGGTCGAAATGCTGCGACCGGGCTACGCCGTCGAATACGATTTCTTCCCGCCTCACCAGGTGAAGTTGACCCTGGAGACGCATCTTGTCGGCGGTCTCTTCTTTGCCGGCCAGATAAACGGCACTTCGGGTTATGAGGAGGCGGCCGGGCAAGGAATTATCGCGGGTATAAATGCTGCTCTCCGCGTCAAGGGTGGAGAGCCATTTGTGCTCAAGAGATCCGAGGCGTACATCGGAGTCCTTATCGATGACCTTGTGAATAAGGGGACGAGCGAACCCTACAGGATGTTCACATCGAGAGCCGAGTATCGTCTGATGCTTCGGCAGGACAATGCCGACCGACGGCTGATGAAATACGGGCACGAACTCGGACTGATACCCGGCGACGTTTATGAATCCCTGAGAAGTAAAGAGAGTAACATAGGCGTACTCACCAACTACGTGAGAGAAAAGAGTGTCCCACCGTCGGCAGTGAATTCGTATCTTGGGTCTATCGGCTCGACCCCGATCTCCGAGAACGAGAGACTGTCTCAGCTCGTGAAAAGGCAGGACGTGAAATTGTCCGAGCTCCTTCAGCTTGAGTTCTTCCGGACAGATTCTCTTCCTGTTGAAGCCGCGAGTCACAAAGCAGTGGTGGAACAAGTTGAGATAGAAACGAAGTATGAAGGATATATATCGCGGCAGTTCGATGAGATCGACAAGTTTGAGAGATTCGAGACGATGGAGATCCCGGAAGGTTTTGATTTCGGGAGAGTGAGGTCGTTGTCAACTGAGGCAACCGAGAAGTTGATCAAGGTGAAGCCATCGTCGATCGGTCAGGCGAGTCGTATATCTGGAGTATCGCCGGCAGACATCTCTGTGCTGATGGTATATCTTCATGGATGAGATGGGGGAATATTCAATTTGCTCCGCATCTGGAGTTTCACGTGAAACGAAGGAGAAAGGATCTCGTGGCAATCATAGAAACCTCTAATTCTGTTCACTGTTGGGGACTTTTGGCGGCTTTTCGTGGAAATGTTGGAAGCGAGGACTTGACCCATGGCTGAAAACAAGATGTTGTTCGACGAGCTCGGCACGCTCACTACGGAAAAGAGAAACAAGGCTTCGATGGAAATCGATTCCTCGAGTACAGCGGAGATCCTCCGGATCATCAACGCTGAAGATAAGAAGGTCGCCTTCGCCGTCGAAGAGGAACTTCAATACATCGGACAGGCCGTGGACATTGTCACTGCCGCCTTCAAGCGAGGAGGAAGACTCTTCTATGTAGGTGCGGGAACAAGCGGAAGGATCGGAATGCAGGACGCGGCCGAGTGCCCACCTACCTTCGGCACTGACCCGGAACTGATCCAGGGAATGATTGCCGGCGGCAGACCCGCGATGTTCAAGGCGCAGGAAGGCGCTGAAGACAAAGAGGAGAACGGAGCAAGCGATATCGTGGCACACGGCGTCAATCCGAACGATGTGGTGTGCGGGATTGCCGCGAGCCGGAGAACGCCTTATGTCGTAGGGGCTGTTAAGCAAGCCCGCATGATCGGAGCGAAAACGATCTTCGTTACGACCAACCCGCGCTCTGAATTCAACCTGGACGTTAACGTGGCGATTTGTCCGGACGTAGGACCTGAAGTGATCATGGGTTCCACGAGGATGAAATCCGGGACTGCACAGAAGATGGTGCTGAATATGATCACCACCGCCGTTATGATCAGACTCGGCAAGGTATACGAGAACATGATGGTCGACCTTCAGATGACGAACAAGAAGCTTGAGGAGAGATCGAAGCGGATCGTCATGACGATCACAGGCATCGGATACGAGAAAGCAGAGAAAGTGTTAGAAGAGGCGGGTGGGCACGTGAAGACGGCTGTTGTAATGATCAGGGCGAATGTAGACGCGCCGGAGGCGAAGAGGAAACTCCATAAAGCCGACGGCTTCGTGCGGCGGGCGATAGAGGGGGACCTTGGAAAGCACTAAATCATCACAGCTCTGGAGCGAGCTGGTCTCTCTCGGGACGTTTCGCAAAACGAGGGACGCGGTCGAAGGGGCGAAAAAAATGTCTCTTCATTCGACAAGCATCCCTTTCTTCGCCTTCGTCCTGGCTCAGATCCTGAAGAGCAGTGACGGCGGGCTCCTCCTGGTCGTCGACGATCCCGATGTCAGCGAACGGCTGCAGTCCGACTTCACTGTCTTTTCCGGTTCGGCACCAGTTGAACTGGCTGGTGAAGACCCGGCCGGGACGGATTCGAATGCCTTCGGACCAAATCTCGCCGGGCTGTTCGACTTCTATTCAGGGAAGAAGAACCTCTACATTTCCGACTACGCCACAATCTTCCGGAAAATGCCGGACCGGGCGGCCTTACAGTCTAATGCCGTTATAATACAGGCTCACTCTGACCTTGACCATGACGCCCTTATCGGCAAACTGCCCAAATATGGTTACCAGAAGAAAGACTACGTTGAGGAGGTTGGCGACTTTGCGATGAGGGGAAGCATCGTAGACGTTTTTCCCGACTCCGGCGAGAACCCGATAAGGATCGACTTCTTCGGCGACAACATCGACTCGATCAGGGTCTTCGATTCGGTCACCCAACGCTCGATTCAGTCTATCGGTTCGTTCACCCTTCTTCCGTTTGCGAGTTCGGGTAAAGACACATCGCCCTTTTCCGACCAGATCCCGGAAGGGATGAGGATTGTCTTCCACGAGCCCTCCGCGGTTCCTGCCGAACTCTCGGGGGACTTCGGCAAGCTCACGAAAAAAATCGCCGACAAGACGAGGCTCGTCTACTGGAAAACCCTCGAGCGGAAAGAGGACGAGCCAACAGTCAACGTAATCCCGCAGCCGACGTTCGGCGGGAGGATTCAGTTAGCCGCCAACAAGATTGCCGACCTTTTCTCGGACGGCTACAAGATAGTGGTAGCCGCGAGTACCAAACATCTCGAGGACAATTTCCTCAATCTCCTCAACGAGTACGACGACCTAAACGGAACGATGCTCAAACAGGAGGTCCGGCTCGTCCAGGCATCGCTCTCCGGCGGTTTCATCCTCCCCGATGACAAATTTGCCCTATTCACGGAGCACGAGATATTCGGGAGGAGGTCCCCCCTTGTTTCGCGGAGAGAAAAGGCGAAAAAGTTCGTAGGTTTGCTCCGCCGTGACCTGAACTCACTCCGCAAGGGTGATTACGTGGTCCACGAAGAATACGGCATCGGAAGGTTTCTCGGAATGGAGAAGCTGAAGATTGTGGACAGCACGCAGGAATGCGTAAAGATCGAGTACGCCGAAGGGGATATGCTTTACGTTAACGTCGACTATGTCGGCAAGCTCCAGCGATACGCTTCTGAAGACGGGTTCAACCCGAAACTCTCCAAGCTCGGGGGAGCGGAATGGCAGCTCATGAAAACCCGCGCGAAGGGGAAGCTGAAGGACATCGCGAAGGACCTGATAAAACTCTATGCCGATAGGAAGAAATCGAAAGGGGTCTCGTTCCAGAAGGACAGCATCTGGCAGCATGAACTGGAAGCGTCTTTCGTGTATGAGGACACGCCCGACCAGGTCCGCGCCACGTCCGAAATAAAGGCTGACATGGAGAGCGAAAATCCGATGGACAGGCTCCTTTGCGGGGATGTCGGGTTCGGCAAGACTGAAGTCGCCGTCCGTGCCGCGTTTAAGGCGGTCATGAGCGGGAAACAGGTAGCCGTGCTCGTTCCCACGACGATACTTGCCGAGCAGCATCACAATACATTTCGCGACAGGCTTTCCGAATACGCGGCGAAGGTGGAGGTGCTTTCACGTTTCAGGAAGAAGTCAGAACAGAAGCAGATCCTCGAAAGGCTGGAAAAGGGAGAGGTTGATATCATCATCGGGACCCACCGCCTCCTCTCGGGGGACGCGAAGTTCCACGACCTGGGCCTCCTTATCGTCGACGAGGAACACAGGTTCGGGGTCGAGGCGAAGGAGAAGATCAGGCAGCTCAGGGCCAACGTGGACACACTATATATGACAGCGACGCCGATACCGCGTACGCTTTACATGTCCCTTTCATCCGCAATGGACATTTCCATATTGCAGACCCCGCCGGCAAACAGGCTTCCGATAGACACTTACATCGTGAGTTTCGATGGGAAACTCCTCCAATCCGTAATCGAGCGGGAACTTGGGCGGGGTGGACAGGTCTATATCGTCAGCGACACCGTGAAAGACCTGGCGAAACTCGCGGACTTTGTCCACCGCAGGGTGCCGGCAGCGAAAGCCGGGATCATTCACGGGAAGATGAGGGCGCCTGAGATCGAGCGCACGATGATTCACTTCCTCGAGAAGAAACTGAACGTCCTGGTGGCAACCAAGATTATCGAATCGGGCATAGACATCCCCTCGGTAAACACGCTGATCGTGAACAACGCGGACAGGTTCGGGCTTGCCGAGCTTTACCAGATACGCGGACGAATCGGGCGTTCGAACGTCCAGGCGTACGCTTATTTGATAGCGAAACAATTCTCCAACATGACAAGGGACGCCGTCAGGCGGCTGACCGCGATTGAGGAGTTCAGCGAGCTCGGTTCCGGCTTCAACCTTGCCATGCGCGACCTCGAAATACGCGGTGCCGGCAACCTCCTCGGGAGGGAACAGAGCGGGTTCATCAACAACATGGGATTCGAGATGTACAACAAGGTCCTCGAAGAAGCGGTCGCGGAGGCCAAGTTCGAAGAGAACCTCACCGAACAGCTCGATACGCTGACCCGCAGGAAGGTCGAGCCGCAGGTAAGTGCAGACGTCGACGCCTTCATTCCTGATGACTACGTGTCGCTCGACGCCGAGAGGTTCGATTTTTACAAACGGCTTTCGAGGGCCGCGACCGCGGCGGATATCGACGACATGCGTGCGGAGATGCTCGACAGGTTCGGCAAGATACCTGATCCCGCCGAAAACCTCCTCAGGCTGATCAAGCTCAAGATCAAACTCGAGCCACTCAGGATCCCGAAGCTTGAACTGCGCGGCGAGCAGGTTAAGATATACCTCCCGTCGGACGACAAAGATTTTTACAGGGAGAGTTTTCCACTTATCATGAACGCTCTTGACAGGGTAAGCGACATCAAACACCGTGTAACGCAGGAGAACTCAAGTGCCAGAGTTGAGGTAACATTCCTACCGGATAGCTCCGGAGGAGAAGGAGGGAAGATCGGGAGGCTGGAGAGATTGATCGAGATCATGGTTTAGGATAAGCCTCACGTTACCCGCCCATCGCGCAGTTTGAGGCGTTGCCGAAAAGAGGGCTGGAGCTGGACAGGAGTAGTTCCGCCCCGGAGATAATGTCCCGAGGCGTCTCAAGTCATTTCAACATGAGGAGCTTCAGGACCCGCTGATACACAGCACTGGACGATCTCTCGACGATGATGGCCCTTGCGAAATAGACACCGGATGCCACCATCCTCCCTGCCGAGTCCCTTCCGTCCCATACTATCGTTGTCGTACCTGGGCCTGAGGACAAGGTCAGAGTCCGCACCTTCTGACCAAGCAGGTTATAGATGACGATCTTGACTTCTGAGGGGGCCCGAAGGCTGAGGTAAAATGTTGTCGTGGGATTAAAGGGATTGGGATACGCCCCGAACAGCACAGTATCCGGCTTCTGTGGCGTTTGGAGTACCGGTGTGTTACCTTCGCCTCCATTATCGCCGTTTGAACCCGGCGTTTCGGTCTTGGGCTCCAGCGCGATGAGTGCGGTGTAGTCGCAGAGGAGATTATACCTGAGCGCAAGGTTCACAATTGTCGAGGTGTCCAGACTGGAATTGTTGAAGAGATCGTTTAGCTCCTCCCATCCCAGGATTTCTGCTATGATAGGTATCTTGCGCGTCGTGTCGATGGCAATGAACGACGTATCCTGCCGGTTGATCACCTGAGCGGAACCCTGAAATGCGGCTTTGACATCGAAGCTCACATTCTGTTTCGCGTCCGTGATTCCAATAAAGAATTTGGGTCGCGCAGCATCGTTCGGTTCAGGGTCGACTTCCCGCATTCCGATTAAGCTCCCCGCTCCAGCGTCTGCAGTTATGGAAACCTTGAGGGAGTCCATCCTGGCGAGTTTTGAGTAAGTCAGGGTCCCGGAAATGAAGTCCCAGGATTTCAGGTGAGTCTCAAAATGAAGTCCGCCGGTCGCCTTAGACAGACAGTATTGAAGGTAACCCGCACCGTAATAGTCCGTTCCATTTTCCGAAACGTACGGAGGAACATACCGGCTCCCGTCGAGCAGGTTGATCGTGTGGAATACCGGTTTCTGGCCGGAGATTCCCGTCAGGTAACTGCTGGCCCAGTTTGACGCGTCGGTTTTCGAAACCACCGAATCTGAGTTGCTGAAGAGGAGCACTTCTTTGACTGCAGTCTGATTGAGTACCGTGCGGATATTATCAAGCAGTGGTTTCACCAGCTGGGGCCCCTGAAAAAGCTGCGAAATCCCGAGCAGCGGAACCGCTATGGTTTGTTTCAATGCACCGTCGTCTTGGAACGACCAGATTCCGGAAACCACGAGCAGCCCGTTGCCGATTCGCTTGGATATTACCGCGGCTTCTCCCTTGCTGTTGGCGAGTTCAACCTTCACGCCCGGGTCATCAAAAGTCAGGTAGTTTACACTGTTGACGGTAATAGATGGCGGGAACTGGCTGCCGATGTTTCCGCCGGGTTGGGCGTAGAGGGTTTGGGAGGCTGCCGGATAATTCTCGGTCAGACCATTGACATAATGTGTTTCGATCTTCTCGCTCCCGGGCCTGTTGTGGTCGAAATACCCTACGAATCTGCCGCCACGGTAGAAAAGGCTATCGATCTTTGGGAACAGCATCGAAAGGTTTTCATTCGTTTGGATGGCACTTTCAAACCCGTGATCGTAACTGGCGATAATATCGGCGGATCCGAAGCTGGTTGACGCGCTCACGATATTGGTGAAGCTGTCTATGTAAGCTATGCCGGCAAGCGAGGGGAAATTCCATATCTGCCCCGCGTTGTCGTCACAGAAAACAATTTTCAATTTTCGCCTACTGGAGATTTTCGTCGCAAGAGATGAGGCTGCGAAATCGCCCAGGACGGCGTCGATCGAGGTTGAATCGGCCTGCCTCCAGTCCGACACGTTCGTGATGGTGCCGTTCCCCGCGACCACCAGGCGGAAGCGGTCTATCGGTCTCAGGGCATGATGTAATACGGCGCCGACTTTCGGAATAAGTGAGGCCACATCGTCGATTGAGTTTCCACTGAGGTCGAGTCCGACGATTGTCGACATCGCGCCGGTATCACTTCTTATCACGTTGTAGCTTCCGGGGTCGACGCCGATTTGAAAGTAAGAACTGTCACCACCGCGGTAGCTGGTCGCGGCAAACAGACCGTTGTTGAAGTCGGTGTGAAATTCAACCGAGAGACTAGGCAGAGGCGATATGTCCGGGATATCGAACTCGGAATATTTGTAGCCTGCCGAGTCGACAACCGGTCGTGAGGCCAGCTGCGGAAGTTCGCGAACAGACGGAGTCCCCCAGATATTTTCACGCTCACGGAAGAGAATTTTCAGAGGCTTTGTCTGGGCGTTGTTACCGCTCAACAGGGCGAAGGGGAGTTCGGCAAACCCGGTGTTTCCGAGCCATCTTGTCGGCACTATGAAATCAATCCGAGTTCTCCGTGACTGTCCCGAAACAAGCGGGTAAATGTGCAGCTCATAGGTGTTCCCGTTTTTCGCCAAGAAGGCCGGATCGTGTTTACGGACGACAATGCTGTCGTAGATATGCCGCGCGGTCCAGGTTGAGAACATTTTCGCCTCGACAAGCGTATCGCCTATCCACAACCACAAATTGTCTACAACCGCACCATCCGGGAGAGTGAACCGCTGAACAATTTCGATATTCTGATTGCCGGGATATTGGTTGTGATCCGAGTATTGCAGATACAGCGATTGCTCAACGAACGCACCGTGAGGTTCAACAACCACGGTTGCATTGTCGATATAACCGGATTTTGTTCCGTAAATAGTCGGGTCCTGGACCGTTAATTGAGCCAGAGCGGAACTACACACAAAAACGGAAATGAAAAAGGTAGTCAGCACGTCAATACGGTTGCCGAGTTTCATATTCTATCCCCCTTTCAATCGATCAACGGGTAGGGAGCCCACAATTAGAGCACGCCAAAAAAGAAGACGTTCCAGAAGTACTATCCCCGGGCTTGCGCAGAATATTGGTGCGCCATTTTTCCGGGATCTGCCTTTCTATTGCACATACTGGAGATTTATGTTAAGGCTATTGCCCATCGCCCTGATTTAGCGTCTCCGGAACCTTGCCTGAAACGCATCTGCCGTGCATAACCCGAATTCACCTGCCGATCCGATGTAATATTAGGATGAATGATGTGGATTGTCAAGCGATTGGCGCGCACGCCCGTTCAAGTTAGTCTGAGTCAGGATTAGGTAATCGCGATTCTCCAAGTGGCAATCGAAGAAGGAAAAGCGGATCCCGTAGTCTTGGTATGCGCAATGCTCTATAAGCGCCAGCCTCCCCCATTCAGCCGATGGTTCCTGGTTCTGAGCCGGCCGCAATATTGACAATCTCCCGTCCGGATTGTATGATATGTGCACCGGGTCGAACAATCTAAGGAGCCGAAATAATGATTTCAAATCGCAACAGGTTATGGCTTTCAATCCTTGCTCTGATTCTCTGTCTCACTGCAACGTCCTCAGCGCAGGAGAACGCGGCAGCAAAGTATGAGATACAACCCGTTGTCCGGCCCATAGTTCTCCCCTTCGCTCCGGGGAATGTGCGCCTACTGCCGGGCCCGTTCCGTCATGCGATGGAGATGGACTCGAGCTACCTTCTTTCACTCGAACCTGATCGCTTCCTTAGTTGGTTCAGAAAGGACGCCGGGTTAAAGCCAAAGGCTCCGGTGTACGGCGGTTGGGAATCGGAAGGTCTGGCGGGACACAGCCTCGGTCACTACCTCTCCGCCTGCTCCCGCATGTACTGTGACACGGGCGATAAACAATTTCTTGAGCGCGTCGATTACATAGTCGATCAACTCGACGAATGCCAGAAGGCGAACGGCAACGGCTATGCCGCGGCCATCCCGGGCGGGAAGGAGCTGTTTGCCAGGGTTTCACGCGGCGAGATAGAGTCTGCGGGATTCGATTTGAACGGCGGGTGGTCGCCATGGTACACGATACACAAACTGTTCGCCGGCCTCCGTGACAGCTACCTCTATTGCGGGAACGAAAAGGCGAAGAGGGTCATGGTGCGACTGGCCGACTGGGTCTACGAGACGACGAAGAACCTGGACGAGGCACAGTGGCAAAAGATGCTGATATGCGAGTACGGCGGCATGAACGAGCTGATGGCGGATGTCTACGCGATAACAGGGAACAATCGATATCTCACGCTCGCGGAGAAATTCTACGACCACCGCGTCCTGGATCCGCTCGCGGAGGGACACGACGACCTTCCGGGATTACATGCCAACACCCAGTTCCCGAAAATCATCGGGGCCGAAAGAATCTACGAGTTGACCGGCGACGCGAAGTACGACTCGATCTCGCGGTTTTTCTGGAAGACGGTCGTCTACCACCATTCATACGTGACGGGTGGCAACAGCGACGGCGAATACTTCGAGCCGCCCGATACACTGAACGACTATCTTAACTCAAACACGACGGAATCATGCAACACATATAACATGCTAAAGCTGACGAGGCACCTGTTCCAGCACTACCCGCTTGCAAAATATGCGGACTACTACGAGCGCGCCGTCTGGAACCACATACTTGCCTCGCAGAATCCAGCGGACGGAATGGTTTGCTATTATCTCTCCCTGCAGCAGGGCGGTCACAAGAAATTCATGACGCCTTTCAACGACTTCGCGTGCTGCACGGGAACCGGGATGGAGAACCACGCGCGATACAACGACAACATCTACTTCCATAACGACTCGACGCTCTATGTGAATCTATTCATAGCTTCGGAGCTGAACTGGGCCTCGAAAGGATTGCGCTTGCGACAAGAGACCGATTTTCCCAAATCGGGGATCGTGAAATTCGTGATCTCCTGCGACAAACCGGAGAGATTCGCGATGATGATACGGCATCCGTTCTGGGCGACGAAAGGTTTCACGGTGAAGATCAACGGCATGGAAGTAGATGCCGCGAGCAAGCCGCAGAGTTATTTACAACTCGACCGTGAATGGAAGAACGGGGACGTTGTTGAGCTCGATATGCAGCTTTTCCTCCGCACAGAGTCTATGCCCGACAACCGGAACCGGGTCGCGGTGTTCTACGGTCCGATACTCCTCGCCGGTAATCTGGGGCCGGTCGACAGCGACGGGAGGATCCCGGTTTTCGTCACGGACGACAAACCTATCGACGAATGGGTTACCCAACCGAGGAAGGACGAACTCGTTTTTCGCACGCACGGGGTAGGACGGCCGAACGATGTGGAACTTGTCCCGTTTTATCATGTCCACGATATCAGGTATTCGGTTTACTGGGATTTGTACGATGAACAGGGGTGGCAAGCGGAGGATTCTGCCTACCGGGCTGACCGGGAATTCGAGAAGGAACTCGTGGCGCGCACGATCGATTATGTTAAGATCGGAGATGCTCAGTCCGAAAGTGAGCACAAGCTCGCCGGTGACACAACCGGCGTCGGATCGTTCAACGAGCGGATGTGGCGACAGACCTCGGACAGCGGCTGGTTTTCCTATGTCCTGAAGATTCGGCCCGACACAGCAAACGACCTGGTGGCCACTTACTGGGGAGGCGAAAGGTGGGAGAGAGCGTTCGACGTTCTCGTCGACGGGGTGAAGGTCGCCACACAGACGCTGAAGATGAACAAGCCGGGCAAATTCTTCCACGTTTCATACGCCCTTCCCGTCGCGCTCTGCAAAGGAAAGAGCGAAATCACCGTTCGCTTCCAGCCGCATCCCGGCAAGATCGCCGGAGGAGTGTTCGGATTGCGGACTGCGGCAGCCACTATCGTGAAATGAATATGCCCGCGGAATTGTTTACCGGATGAGCAGATAATTCAACACACGACTCACATTGGAGCAGGATCAATGTCAAATTCGGATAGGAAAGAAATTGCTACGCTCGGCGGCGGGTGTTTCTGGTGCACCGAAGCAGTATTCGATGATCTCAAAGGAGTGATCAGCGTTGAATCCGGATATTCAGGTGGAACGGTTGCCGACCCGAGCTACGAACAGGTTTGTACCGGGAAGACCGGTCACGCTGAGGTGGTTCAAGTCTCTTTCGATACTGGCGTCATCTCATACGAAGATTTGTTGAGAATATTTTTTACCG
This sequence comes from uncultured Bacteroidota bacterium, assembly GCA_963806435.1. GTDB lineage: Bacteria > Bacteroidota > Ignavibacteria > Kryptoniales > JAKASW01 > JAKASW01. Next base: position 23,023 of record CAWEBD010000078.1, on the reverse strand, counting down.
TTCACGATCCGACGACACTCAACCGGCAGGGAAATGACACCGGTACCCAGTATCGCTCGGTAATTTTTTATCGCGATGAAGATCAGAAAAGAGCGGCGGAACAAATAATGAAGGAGATCTCCGATGAGAAAATATGGGACGATCCGATAGTGACGGAGCTCTCACCGTTCGGGGCATTCTACAAAGCGGAAGATTATCACCAGGAATATTTCGCGAACAACCCGAGCCAGGGATATTGCAGAATTGTAATAGCGCCGAAGGTCGCGAAGTTCAGGAGTCACTACAGGGATAGGCTGAAGAAGTAGGGAAACGTTGCCGCTTATTCTTCTAAGGAGACAGAGTGGACGTATTCTCGAGATCGGCAGCGTTGTCGTACACGGAGACTTTCACGCTCGAATATGCTGGAATGGAATCGATCAAAGGGAAATAGATGGCACAGGTCTGTTACCCCGGGCCGAATTTGCGGGCGAAATTGACCAGCCTAACCCGTAAGAATGAACGCGGACCGTGTTCTCTTCGTCCATATATGCAAAAACGCTACCATGGAGACTTCAAATGAACATCTCGGGGAACACGATCCTGATCACCGGCGGTGGAACCGGTATCGGCTTCTGTATCGCAGAAGAATTCGTAAAATCAGGGAACAACGTAATTATCTGCGGGAGAAGGGAAGAGAAGCTGAAAGAGGCGAAGACGAAACTCCCTCAGATCCACACGAAAACCTCTGACGTTTCCAAACCGAAAGACCGCGAAGAACTCTTCAATTGGGTGACTTCAAATTTCAAGGGCATCAACATTCTAGTGAACAACGCCGGCGTCCAGAGGATGATCGACTTCAAGAAGGGTATCGCGGAACTCTCAGAGCATGAGAACGAAGTCGACATCAACCTGACTTCGGCGATCCAGCTGTCGGCTTATTTCATCCCCACATTCATGAAGTTGAAAGAATCGGCGATCGTAAATGTGTCTTCGGGGCTGGCGTTTATCCCGCTAGCCATGATGCCGATCTACTGTGCCACAAAGGCGGCGATGCACTCGTTCAGCATTTCGCTGAGGCATCAGCTGAAGGATACACCCGTGAAAGTATTCGAGATAATTCCTCCGACGGTGGACACCGAGCTCGACAAGGGGACGCGCGCGCAGCGCAACATGACATACCGCGGGATCCCACCTTCCGAAGTTGCCGCTGCTACCATGAAAGCACTGGCTGAAAATGAGTACGAGTGTGCCGTCGGCCAGGCGAAGGGCCTCATGGATGCATCCCACACCGGCTTCGCCGAGCAGTTCAACCGCATGAACCATTGAACTGAACCACAGAAACGCCGAGGCACAAAGGAAAAAATCCATTCTCCGTATCTCTGTGGTTTTATTATATTTACTACATCTCGGGATCGGCGCGAGGTTCGATCAGGCCGCCGGCTCTATTCCATGACATCAAGTGGCATCCCAACGATTAACAGCGTCCCCGGACGCAGGAGTATTTGGATGAAAAGAGTTCTGTTGTGCTTTCTTGTGCCGCTATTTGTCGTCGCAGTAAGCGACGGCATGGCGCAATCCAGGCGACACGGCGCCGTGAGTCTCACGATTTCGAAGGACCGGCTGACAGTCAACTGGGGAGACAAGACTCGCCTTCTCGGCGGCGTTCCGCAGATTCAGGGGGACACGACCGCGACTGGAGTCACCTGCACCGCCGCGAACGATTCCACATTTCGCTTCCGGCTCGGGAACGGGGAGAAGCTGGGAATTGTGGTGAGACAGCAGGGCCACGAGAATGTTGCCGGCTTGTTCCTCATTACAAACGGCAACAGACCCCCCGACGGCGACGATTATCTCGGATTCTTCTTTAACGGGCTTCCGGGATATAAGGAGGGAGTGTGCTACTGGTTCGTGCAGGATTGGAACTGCTGGACGAAGCCGATGAAAGTGGAGAAGATCGCGGATTTCCCCGACCACGGCGTTCAGTTCTTCCTATGGCGATACGAGGACGGGACATACGGGGCGGCGATGCCTCTGAGCGGGAACGGGTACGAGACAGCGCTCGGGAGGAGCAACGCGGAAATAGGCGCGAAGTCGGTGAGCGGTTACTCCGCATCGGGTGCGCCGGAAGTCCCGATGCTGGCTGTCGGCTTCGGCAGGGATCCATACGACCTTATATCCGAACTCTATCATGACGGCCTCTCCATGATCGGAAGGGGGAGTGACCTCAGGATTCACAAGAGATATCCGAAGATTTTCGATTACTTCGGCTGGTGCTCCTGGAACGCGTCGAACAACGGCAAAGACGTCAGTTCATCGCTCCTATTGGAGGCCGCACGATCTTTCCATGATAACGATTTTCCTCTGCCATGGATCATCGTCGACGACGGCTGGCTGCAGAAGAATGCCGAAGGGGCTCTCACGAGCTACCGGCCGGACACAACGAAGTTCCCCGGCGGGTTCAAGCCGGTGATTCAGAAGTTGAAGAAGGATTACGGGGTCAAGTACGTCGGCGTGTGGCACACAATCAACGGCTACTGGAACGGAATCGATTCAAGCTCGGCGCTGGGGAGTAAGTTTGCTAGCGACATGTTTACATGGACCGTGAAGAACGACAAGGGAAAGACGACCAGGTTTCACTTTGTTTCGCCATATACCGATGCGCTGGCGAGATTTTACGGAAACTGGTACAAGTACCTGAGGGGACAGGGAGTGGATTTCGTTAAAGTGGATAATCAGCTCTCGATTCCTCAGATGGCGAAGGGAAACTTCGCCGTGTTTGGTTTTGCGAGCCGGATCCATGAGGAACTGAACAAAGAGGTGTGGAAATATTTCGGAGGTGCCATAATCAATTGCATGGACATGGGGAACAACGCGTACTACAACTTCGGACCGACGGCGGTCGCCCGCAACGAAGAAGATTATTTCCCATATGAACCCGGCGAGAGCTACAACATCATGCGTGGTAATGCCGCCGTGCATGTACTCGGAGCCGTGACGAACTCCCTGTGGTTCGGACAAATGGTTTACCCGGATTATGACGAGTTCGAAAGCTACAACCCGAACGGCGCGTTTCATGCCATAGCGCGCGCGATCAGCGACGGTCCCGTTTACGTCACGGACAAACCCGGGAAGGAGGACTTCGACGTTCTGTGGCCGCTCGTCTACCGGGACGGGAAGATAATCCGCACCGACGAGCCCGCGAGGCCGACGGAGGACTGTCTCTTCCAGGTCCAGGGTCCGAAGCCGTTCAAGGCTTTCAGCATGTCGGGCAATGTCGGCCTTCTCGCCGTGTGGAACGTTGCCGATACCGATTCCGTCAGCGGCACTTTCAGGCCGGCGGATATTCACGGCATCCGCGGCGACAAGTTCCTAGTCTACGAATATTTCTCGAAGTCCCACATGATTGTCGGCAGGGAGCAGGATGTTCCTCTTGAACTGGGTAGGATGGGATACAGGCTGTACTATGTCTCTCCGATCACAGATGGTTTCGCACCTATCGGCCTGAGCGACAAGTACAACGCACCGGGAACGATCGAAAAGTTACGGCGTGAAGGGAATGTCGTGACCATAAAGGTCGGAGAGTCGGGTCCGTTCATCGCCTACTCTTCGAAGTCTCCGAAAGAGGTGAGCGTGAACGGCTCGAAGTGCGGCTTCAGGTACGCCGACGGGATAATCTCTGTGGAAATGAGGGGAAGACTCGAGAACCCGGTGATTCGAATAGAATTCTAGTTTCTTCCCGGCGACCAGGTCGATCCTGAATTCGGCGGAAAAGACGGTATTCCGTTTTGTGCCGGCCCCCGATCGGTGATGCATTTGAAAAAGCTAGCTGTTAGATTCATTAGAAGTCCGTCCGTCTAAGGCGCGGGTTGCTTTTAGTGGACAAGTTTGATCTAAAGGAGGCTGGAGATGGAACAGATAGTAGCGAGGTGTGGGTTCAGGTGCGACGAATGCATGGCATACGCCGCAAACAATCATTCATACGACGATCAGGCCAGGGTCGCGTCCGCCTGGTCGAAGTATTTCGGTCTGAAGATCTCGCCGGAGAAGCTTCGCTGCAATGGCTGCTGGGGCGAACGATGTGCCGATCACGATCTACCCGAAGCCTCCTGCCCGATCCGCGCCTGCGTCATGGAAAAAGGGATGAACACGTGCGCGGATTGCATAGACTTCCCGTGCGAGAAGATGGAATCCAGGATGAAGGGTGTTGAAGAAATAATTGAGCGTTTCAAGGGAAAGATCGCACGCGGCGAGTATGACGGCTACATTGCACCTTACGATTCGAGGAAAACCCTGAACGAACTGAGAGACAGGCGCACCGAAGAGCGTGCATGGTAGAGTTCGTCGTAAAGCACGTTCTTTCAGGCCAGCACCCTCCATATTGCCCGGTGCCCTCGCGGGCTTTGGCGAAGAAGCCCATCCTGCACGGCACGCGATCGTCGGAGCGGGAACCGTACCAGCTCTCTCCATTTTCACCAGATGAGGAAACATTTCCGGAAGAGCGTCGCTGTCATCACCCGTCACTCATGCGCCACGGAACTTGCATGGCTGAGACGGCGTTTTTTCTTTCTGTGAAAGTGATTCAGTGATACCGAACGATCTCTTTACTCACCAACCATGGAATGTAATTTAACCTTACATGCCGATCTCTATGAACGAAATTAGAAAATTCATCGGTTTTGATCTCGGCGCTGAAAGCGGGCGGTGCGTCGTTACTACGTTCCGGGAGGGTAAGTTAACCCTGGATGAAGTCCACAGATTCAACACCCACAATGTGAGATCCGAGACGGGATTCTTCTGGGACGTGCTGGCGATCCATGAAGAGATCGTTGAAGGACTTTCTAAAGCGCAAAGGGCATTCGGGTTCGCATTCGACGGGATTGGCGTTGACACGTGGGGCGTCGACTATGTCCTTCTGGATAGCGAGGATCGAATCCTCGGTTACCCGTATCATTATCGCGACAACCGCACCGACGGTATGATGGAAGAGGCATTTAAGGTTGCGCCCAAAGAGAAAATGTATGCGAGATCCGGAACTCAGTCTGCGCAGTTCAACACCGTCTTCCAGTTATTGGCAGAACAAGAGGAGAAAGACCAGCCTCCTTACAGTGGCGGACAAGATGCTCCTGATGCCTGACTATCTTAATTTCGCGCTTTCCGGCCGGAAGCGGTCGGAGTTCACGATAGCCTCAACGACCGGTCTTGCGAATCCCAAAACGAGAAATTGGGATTGGGAGTTGATCCGCGAATTCGGTTTTCCCGAAAGACTCTTTCCCGAGATGACCGAACCGGGCACCCGACTCGGAACTCTGCGTCGATCGATTGCCGAGCGAACGGGACTCGACCCGGACATTCCCGTTATCGCGGGCGCGGGACATGACACTGCTTCGGCAGTCGTTTCGGCTCCAGCCACTGACGGGAGGTGGGCGTTCCTAAGCTCAGGCACGTGGTCACTGATGGGCGTCGAGCTTAAAAAACCGATCCTGTCACGGGACGCGATGGAATTCAACTTCACTAATGAGGGCGGGGTTGATGGAACGACGAGGTTCCTGAAGAACATAATCGGCTTGTGGCCGATACAGGAGTGCAGAAGATATTGGGCCGAGAAGGGAAATGAATACAGTTATGCGCAGTTGACATCTTTGGCGTCGGAAGAAAGCTTCGCAGGAGCCTGGGTTGACTTGAACGATTTGAGATTCCTGAAGCCGGGCGAGATGCCCGACAAAATCCGATCATATCTGAGCGAAACCGGGCAGCAATTCCGTGGGGGCGTCGGGTTTATCATACGTGTCGTCATGGAAAGTCTTGCCTTCAGCTATAGAAAGACGATTGGAGAGATTGAGAAGGTGACGGGCGATAAGATTGAGAAGTTGCACGCAGTCGGTGGCGGAATTCAGAACGAGCTCCTGATGCAGTACACCGCCGACGCGATTGGGCGACCCGTGTATGCGGGACCGATCGAAGGCGCGATCGTCGGGAACGCGGGCGTTGTTGCCGTTGCCACCGGCGCAGTTGCCGGCTACCGCGAGTGGCGAAACGTGGTGGCACGCTCGTTCGATCAGAAGATATACCGGCCTGAGAATGCCGGCTATTTTGTGGAGAATGAAGAAGAGTACACTGCCATACTGAGACGGAACTAAAACTGCTACTAACAGAACACTTTCCGAGGAGGAGAAGGTCAAAATGAAGGACGAAAAAGCGATAGAGAGCGCATACAACTACTCAAAAGAGGCGTACGGCGAGCTGGGAGTCGATACCGATGAGGCACTGAGAAAGTTGGAACAGTTGAAGATCAGCCTGCATTGCTGGCAGGCCGACGACGTGAGAGGATTCGAAGCCCCTCATACAAAGCTGGGAGGTGGTATTCAGGTCACGGGCAGCTATCCCGGGAGAGCCAGGACGATCGACGAACTCAGAGACGGATATCGAAATGGTCGTAAGCCTTCTGCCAGGCAAACAGCGCCTGAACCTGCACGCCATATACGGCGACTTCCGTGGAGAAAAAGTGGACCGCGACCAGATTGACGTCAGCCACTTTCAGAGCTGGATCGACTGGGCCAGGAAGCTGGGCATCGGTTTAGATTTCAATCCGACATGCTTTTCACACCCGTTCGCGGATGACGGGTTCACTTTGTCCAGCCTCAACGAAAAATACCGCCGTTTCTGGATCGAGCACGTAAAGCGAACGAGAACAATAGCGGCGGAAATTGGGAAACAGCTCGGCAACGCCTGCGTCAACAACATCTGGATCCCGGACGGATCGAAAGACTCGCCTGTCGACCGCAACCGGCGCCGCGCCATCCTGAAGGAGTCTCTCGATGAAATCTTCGCCGACAAGTATCCAGCGGAGCATTTGAAGGATTCCCTTGAAGGTAAACTGTTTGGGCTTGGTGTGGAAGCGATGACGGTCGGTTCCCATGAATTCTATCTCGGCTATGCCGTGAAGAACCGGAAAATCATCTGCTACGACATGGGCCACTTCCACCCGACCGAACAAGTGGGAGACAAGATTTCCGCGGCCCTTCAGTTTCTCGACGAAGTATTGGTGCATATCTCCCGCGGTGTGCATTGGGACAGCGACCACGTGGTGATCATGAACGACGATGTACAGCTGCTCGCGCAGGAGATAGTGAGAGCCAATGCGTTGCAGAGGGTGCACGTCGCTCTCGACTATTTCGACGCCAGTATCAACCGGGTAGGCGCTTACGTCGTCGGCGCCCGTGCCGCACAGCTGGCGTTTCTGTTCGCACTTCTTGAGCCGACCGCGCGGCTGAGAGAATACGAAGAGGCCGGAAGGAATTTCGAGCGGCTTGCACTCCTCGAGGTGGCGAAGACAAAACCGTTCGGAGCGGTATACGATTACTATTGCATGATTAACGACGTCCCGGTTGGTCAGGCTTACATTGAAGATATTTCCAAATATGAAAGGGATGTTCTGCTAAAACGTGGCAGCTAGAAAAGACTCAAGGATCGATTGCCGCGCGGTGGCTTGAGGTTTGTCCGCCACCGTTGCGAGCAACCGCTTCGGCTGTCTCAGTTCAATCTGCGGTTCTGGGGTCGAAGCGCCCACGATGCGACGCGGAGAGCCGCGCGGATACCCGTCTTCAGGAGGTCGCTGGCACCGCTGTGGTTGCCCAATAGGCGATCACTTTGGTTTTCTTGGCTGTGGCACTCTTTCCCTTGACGTTTTAGAACCTGTTCAACATTCGGCTTGCCTGCACTCGCGTGTCTTGAACAAGCCGAATGGTTCCCCGAATGGCGCCGCAGTTTCTTGTTACTTCTATCTAATGACGAATAGGGATTGAGTGGGGTCCTGATTAGAGACCAATGAGTTCCCACAAGCTGCGAGTGAGTTGCACTCCCGAGGTTTCGGGTATCACACCTGTCGCTCGGGTGGGAGCTCTGATCGATCGCCCCACAGCCGGACTGGAACCGACGCGGACGGAGGCTAGTTAGTGAATCCATGAACCGAACAATAAATGAGGACTGAAGCGCGACAATGAGCAATAAATCATACAACCCCATTCTCGTCGGCCTGGGTGAGTTTACGATGCTGGTAGTGGTTGCGGTGGTTTTGTCGGACGGTGCCGTTCAACTAACCGGCATCTCACGGGACAGCAACGCATTCGCGGTGGTCACACTTGCGGTCGCGGTGGTCGTAACAGGGGTCTATCTCTGGTTCGCTCGTGCTCTCGAAAACCGGAAAGCCGCGGAGTTGAGGCTCGAAGCCGCGTCGGGATTCCTGCCGGGCTTCGGACTGGGACTCTTGATGTTCGCGGTTGTAATGGGGATACTCGTCGCTGTCGGCGCGTACACAGTGGGGAAGGGAAGCGGTGCTTCGGTTCTCTTCTATGGAGTCGTTACCTCAGTTGCCACCGGCGTATTCGAGGAACTGGCGTTCAGGGGAATTCTTCTCGGGCAATTCGAGAGGTCGCTCGGAAGCATTTGGGCTCTGGTAATAAGTTCGGTCATCTTCGGAGCGATGCACATCCCGAACCCTCATGCTACTTTAGTGACGGGCCTTATCATTACAGTAGAGGCAGGTTCTCTTCTCGGGGCCGCGTATCTCGCCACGCGCAGCCTCTGGTTTCCCATAGGTCTCCACGCAGCCTGGGATTTTGCGGAAGGCGGGTTCTTCGGTGTTCGCGATTCGGGTCAGAATGTGAGAGGATTCCTCAGCTCGGTGCCGGTGCCCGGGCATTCGTTGAGCGGCGGTAGTTTCGGAGCGGAGGGGTCGATAGTGGCTGTGGTCGTATGCGTTCTTGCCTCAGCCGGGTTGTACGTTCTTGCGGCGAAGAGAGGAAATATCCGGCCAGCCGCAAGAAGTGCCTTCATCCCCTCATAAGATCTTTTAATTTCTCAAAGAGCGAATGCGATTGTAAGTGCCGGACCGTCGACTGCCAATGCACCTCCGCGTTGAACTTTCGTGCCTCATCTCTGCTGCGCTGATTCATTAGCTGCAGGATGCGGTCATCCTCTCCGGCCTCCAGCCAGAAACCGTGCTTGTTCTCACAGTATTCAAGAATGAGATCATACATCCTGTACTCGAATTGCTTCAGCAAAGCGCTGCACACGGGACATTTATATTTCGACGGTGTGCTCGAGAGAATCAGCGTTCCCTTCTCTTCCTCGTCACTGAGAGCTTCGTTCTCAAGTTCATCGAGCTCCTGGAGCGTAAACCACATCCCATGATCCTTTGGACAACTTTCGACTTGTATTCCGTGACTCACCTGGTTGGTCAGTTCCATCCCGCATTCCGGACACTTCATTGAATCTCTCCCTTCTAATTTTGGTTCTTAAGAAAAGCTAAGCTCCGTTACGTTAAAAGACAAGGAAGGCGGCGGTGTGCAGCTGCAATCATCGTGATAATCCCAAAGAATCATCAGAACCGATGCGGACACTGACGGATATTTACCTGTCTGTTACTTTCATTTTTCCCCGTCGATACAGCTCCATCCGTCGAGTGCTATCCGTGGCCTATGCCCTTCCCGTCTAGTTTTGATGCCAGAAGTTTTCTTTCCGTTTCGGATTTCGTCATTCTCATTGCGGTTTCGAATTCCGTCTTTGCCTCGTCGAGTCTGTTCAGCTGTGAATATATTTCTCCGACGAGACTGTGGTACAGGTAATAGGATCCGATTTTCCTCTTATCCTGAATTTCCAGTACAGCTTTCAGCGCTGAGTCGCGGCCGTGGACCTGCAACACCGCGACGGCCCTGTTCAATTCCGGCACCGGCGACGGCGAGATTCTGCACAGCCAATCGTACAATTCAAGTATTCGTTTCCAGTTTGTATTCCCGAAATCTGCCGCGGTGCAGTGTTCGAATGCGATTGCCGCTTCGAGGTGATATTTGCCGAGAGAATCGCCGTACGCGGCTTTTTGCATGTACTCATTGCCGACCGCTACCAGCGAGGAGTTCCATTTGCTTCTGTCCTGGTCCCGGAGGAGGATGATCTCTCCGGATGGAGTAAGCCGGCTTTCGCTGCGCGATGCGTGGAAGCACATCAGAGCCATGAGCGCAAATGTCGCCGGCTGCTGAGTATGGGCGTTCTCGGTCAGCAGCCTGCAGAGCAGCATCGCCTCTTCCATCAGGTCCTCTCTTATCAGCGTGTCGGAATCGGTGGAATTATAACCCTCGTTGAACAGAAGGTATATGGAATTGAGTACCGTGTCGGTCCTCGCTTCGAGCTCGGCGGAAGGAGGCACCGTGAACTTTATCTGGTTCTCCCGGAAGAACTGCTTGGTCCTGTAGAGCCTCTTCGAGATCGTGTCTTCGGAAGTCAGAAATGCCCTGGCGATTTCTGCCGTGCTGAACCCGCAGAGAGTCTTGAGTATCAGGGTGACCTGGCTTTCCTCCGGGATGCCGGGATGACAGCACGCAAACATCATGCGGAGCATGTCGTCCCTGATGAGACCCTCATCCCACGCCTCTTCGATCGCTTCCTGAAGGGGTGCGCCCGGATCGGGAACGGAAGATTCGTCGGGACCGCTGAACCTGACCGAACGATCGTTCCGCCTCAGTACGTCGATGGCCCGGTTCTTCGCGGCGCGGTAGAGCCACGCGGAAGGGTTGTCGGGTATACCTCTGACGGGCCAGACCTGCGCGGCCTGGAGGAGCGCATCCTGTACCACGTCCTCGGCGAGATCGATGTTCTCCGTACCGAACGTCCGGGTCAGAACGGAAACCATCTTTCCCGCCTCATGACGGAACAGATGATCGACGAGTTTGTCAACATTCGTGCTTTTCATGATCGCCAAAATCGGAATCACAACACTGAGACACGAGAGGCACTGAGGAACACAGAGATAGAAGGATCAATCTTGACTCTGTGTCTCAGTGTCTCTTGTGGTTGTATTACTTTTCAGGGAAGCGAGTACGACTTGATTAGTAAGTCATCACCTCTCTGACCTCGACGCTTCCGTCGTAGTCGAGTATCGGACAGGATTTGGCGAACTCGACCGCTTCCGCGAGATCGCGCACCTTGATGATGCAGAAGCTGGCGACGACTTCCTTTCCTTCGGCAAAGGGTCCGTCGTTGACCTGCTTCTTCGATCCGTTGACCACCTTGCCGTTCAAGGTCAGGCGCTGTCCGGGAGTCATTCTTCCCTCCTTCATGAGAGGTTCCATCCACTTCTGCCATTTCACGGCTTCTTTCTGAAACTCTTCCGGCGAAGCTTTCCTGTCATCGAAGGCCCCTCTGAACAGGAGCATGTAGTCTTTCATAATTCCTCCATCTGTCTTTTGTTGGTGTTATAATGATGACGAACGGAGGCTCCCGAATTGGACATCAGAGAGGAAAATGTCATAGTCATCTATTCTTTCCGCCGGGAATCGTTCCGACGCTTGATATATTCCTCGGTCATCTCCTCCATCCTCGCGACTTCTCTTATCTCGACTATCCCTCCGATGTCGAGAACCGGACAGCCGTTCGCAATCGTGACTGCCTCGTCGTATGTTTCGGCTTTGCATATCAGATACCCTCCGAGAATCTCCTTGCCCTCCGCGAACGGCCCGTCCACCACCGGCTCCTCTTTCCCGACGACATGTTTCCCCGTCGGAATCAGTGGCCGCGCCGCCACGACTTTCCCGGCATTGCCGAGGTCGGAAAGCCATTTCTGCCACTGTTCCATGTTGGCCGTGAATTCTTCGGGCGACTGGTCCTTGATCCGATCGAATCCTCCCCTGAACAAAAGGATGTACTCCTTCAACTCCGTCTCCCCTTCCGGCTTGTTTTCAGACGGGTATTCGCTTCACGTCCCAGGTTGAACTCCAGCGCGAGATTGATCCAATAGTCGAACTCTTTCTTCGTCCTCATTCCCGATTCGTCGACCATGACCATATTCAGCGACGTCTTGCGTTTCATCCTGAGCGGGGCGCATCCGTCACGCCGCAGAACGGAGTCCATGGAATCTTGTCCGATACGACACATCATTTCATCGCCGCGCACTCCGAGGCACATCCTGTCGTTCACCATGAAAACAAGGAAGCCGAACATCTTCTTCTCTTCGACTTTTCTGTGATTAACCAGCGCTCCTCTGATGCGGTTGGCTAGTTCTTCGTCGTACGGCATGATTCCTCTCGTTACTGAGCCATGAAAGCTTTGAAGTCTTCGGTGTCGAAGTAAATGGACGACGAAGCGATCTTGTCGCCCTTCACCGACAGAATCTCAACAACGTCCTTCGTCGAGGTGTTCCCTTTGGGCGAGCGGAGATCGTATGCCGCTCTTCGGCTCGTCACCGCTTGCGCACTCTTCGACTCGTCCAGATTTCATCGGGACTCGCTCAGAGTGACTGGCTATTCCTGTGCCGGGGCCGCAGAGCTACAGTCATCCTGAGCGACTGGCCCTCTTAGCGCCACGAGTCGAAGGATGAAAGCGGTCGCGGCCTTTCCTCCCGACGGCGTCGAAGTATTTCGCGATAATGTCTTTCGTCAATGAATCTGCCATTTTCTTTCTCCTTTATTGCTTGTGGCAATTCATGTCGTGGTGGCGGCTATTCATGAATTGCCGCCACAGATTCATTAGTTGCTCGCATCTATATATTCATGTTTTGATTTTTCTCGCGGCGATGTCGCACATCATATCAGAATGAATGTTGAGCCCGATGTTCGTCATGTTGTACAGATGTTCGCTCGCGACGAGCCAGATTATCTCGCATAACTCGCGCTCGGAATAATACCTTGCCATGCGGGCAAAGAGCTCCGGGTCGCCTCTTTTGTTCTTTGTCAGCTCAGTCACGTAATCCAGCATTGCACGCTCTGCATCTGTAAACAACCGGCTCGTTCTGTATTGTTCCAGAGCATTGAACCTGGCCATATCCATCGACTTGCTGATCGCAAAGTATCGGTTTGCATCGAGGCAGAAGAGACAGACGTTGATGCGTGCCACCCGTTCACGGACAAGCATCGCAGTCTCCGGCGGGAGAGTCAACTTCTTATCCAGTCTTCCGACCTTTGTGTAAAACAGGCCGAACGAATTCGGCAATCGAGCGGAATGCACACTCAGCGGCGTCATCACTTTACCGAATTGTTTCCGCATGAAGTAATAAACCAACTTCATCAGAAGCGTTTTCGGCTTTTCCACCGGCGGAAGAAACGTATCCATTTGGGTACCCTAGATTGTGTTTATAGCTTTCTCATTATGTTATGTCACGCGCAGCATGCGTAGTTCCCTCGTTGGCGGCGCGGATTCTTCTTGTTTCAATCTGATGACGAACGCGGAATGAGAATTTGGACAGGCAAGGTGCGCGAATTCGGATACAAAGCAGAACTACGGCGAAAAAATGAGGGTCAGACTTGAAACAAAGCCGTTCGAATTCGATGGAAAGCAGTCGGAGTATGACACAATGTCAAAAGAATATTGTCCAAAGCCTATGAAGAAGCGATCAGAGGACTTCGCAACTAACAAAATGAGAGCGAGAGCCCGTACATTGCCCCTCGAAAGAAGTGCAAAGGAGTTCGAAAGCCACACATCGGCATCGTAATGTGAGACACAGCACTTCGGTTGTCGAACGTTGTCATCCGAGAATGATGCAGAGCAGATCGCAAGTGCTGCAAGGAAGTTCGCGAGGTTTGCAATACATGTCGCGGCCCGAACATCGGGGGTCGGGAGTGACAAAATGGCACAAACAGGTAAATCAGAGAAGAGTGTGGCGGGTGTGGAGGGAGGCGCTGATGGAGCAACATAGAAGCGGGTACTTTGGGTGAGAGGTGGAATTCAATCAATGGCCAACGGGCGGGTCATTTTCATCCGTCGGCCACATCGCAGGATTGTTAGAAATGTATTCACGTATACGGTTCAAATCATGCTCGTTACGAATGACGTGTTCGTAGTAATCTCGCTGCCATATTCGTGATCCTGGGGAATCAATGGTTTCATTCATTTTCTTTGTCGATTCATATTTGAAGAACGCCACAATTCTTCCCAAGGTAACCTTGTAGGGGCGACGTTGCGTCGCCCCAATCGAAACCGATTCAGCATCGGGGCGATGTGACATCGCCCCTACGGAGGTATTCGGGTTATCATTGATGATGATTATTCCGTGAAAATGATTTGGCATGACGATGAATTCATCCGTTCGGACATTACAATATTTATCCGGAATATCGATCCAACATTGTTTGACGATCTCTCTGAGCCCGTTGGTCTTCATTTCCGCGTCTATGACCTCGCCGAAGAGGCATATTCTATCTTGCGCGCAGATGGTGATGAAATACCCTCCCGCCTGAAACCGATCGGGCGGCGCTTGGGTTCCGCAGGAACCATGAGTTCTCGGATGGCATCGAATACAACCTTGAACTGTGCATCGTATTTTCTCTCCAGGGATTCCAACTTTCGGGCAAGTTCCTGATTTGATGCAAGCATCCTACGCAGGCGAACAAAGGCGCGCATGATTTCGATATTTACACGAACAGCTCGTTTGCTTCTTAGAACGCTCGATAACATTGCAATGCCCTCTTCGGTGAACGCGTATGGCGCCGCCCTTCGAAGTCCACCCCAACTTGAAGTCACAATTTGTGACTTCAAGTTTTGAAACTCAGCGTTGGTAAGTTGAAACATGAAATCACCTGGAAAACGATCCCAATTGCGTTTTACTGCCTGCACCAGTGCCTTCGGAGCAACCTGGTACAGGTTGGCCAGATCCGCGCTCAACATGACCTTTTCACCACGCAAGAAATAGATCCGCTGCTCGATCCGCTCCCTCGGTACAATAGTTCTGGTCTCTTTCGCTTGCACCATCGTTATTCCTTACACGACTTTCTTGATACCAGATTTGCACTTGCCCTGACGACTCCCTGACATCTTCAGGTCATCCGCCACGAGGATAATGCACCATGACCTGAGGTTCAACCTTTTGGGCATAGAGCAAGAGCAGGGGGCATAGCGTCCGCCGTCTCCTGGGCTCCGATTTCTTTCACGTTTGTACTGTTCGAACGGATTAGTTAGCATATTGAGCCGATGTAGAAGGTTGGACGATCGGCATTGTCGGAGGAAATAATAATCACACACTGGAATATTTCGACATGAAGGCAGCGCTACTAACCGCACCGAGGCAGTTCGAGATCAAACAGCTTCCCGACCCGGAAATAAAGAACGACACCGATGTGCTCATCCGAATTAAGACAGTGGGTGTCTGCGGATCTGATATGCATTACTACACAACCGGGCGGATCGGCTCGCAGGTTGTCCAGTATCCGTTTATCGTTGGGCACGAAACCGCAGGTGTGGTCGAGAAGGTAGGGAAGGGAGTGACCCGCGTAAAACCGGGCCAGGGAATAGCCATCGACCCGGCCGTAACATGCGGGGAATGCGACCAGTGCAAATCGGGGCGGGAAAACACATGCCGTAAGCTCCGCTTCCTCGGCGCGCCGAAACAGCTCGACGGCGCTCAATGTGAATACGTTGTGCTTCCGGAGAAGAATTGTTTTCCTATAAAGGACACAATGACTTTTGAACAAGCGACTCTGTCGGAACCGCTGGCAATCGCAGTCTATGCCGTCGAGAGATCTCCGCTGCGAGACGGGAGAAACGTGGCCGTTCTCGGAGCCGGACCGATCGGGATGTCGGTGTTTCATGTGCTGCGAACGCAAAAAGTCGGCAAGGTCTTTGTTACGGACAAGATTGACGCTCGGCTAAACTCCGCGAATGAGCTAAGACCGTTTTGGTCTGGTAACCCCGATCGCGTGGATGTGGCAAAAGAGATTTCAAAGGTTGAACCGCTGCAGCTGGATGTCGTTTACGAATGCAGCGGAGATCCGGCGGCCAGCTCCAGGGCGTCCAGCTGCTGAAACCCGGCGGTACCCTCATGATAGTTGGAATTCCGGAAGTCGACGATGTCTCATTCCTGATACATGAGCTCAGGCGGAAGGAAATTACGATCGTAAACGTGCGGAGGCAGAATCACTGCACTCAGAAGGCGGTCGACCTACTCGCCGGGGGAAAGATAAACATGGATTCGCTCGTCACTCACCGGTTCCCGCTGGAGGAAACACAAAAAGCCTTCGACCTGGTCGCGAATTACAGGGATGGTGTCATTAAGGCGATGATTCACATCGACTGAACATTAAAGAAACATTCGAACACGGATGACACGGAATGGGCTGATTTTCGCTGATTGGAATTTTATTCATTCTAAGATCCGTGATGATCCGTTCTCTCTGTGTGATCCGTGTTCAGTTAGTTTCTAAGGTCTGATTTGAGGTAAAGGCTGACGGCACGGACAAAACGCGTGGCAAATTACCGTGGCCTAGTCGCTGGACTAGACCTCAGCACTTTTCGAGAGCGTTCTTCACTTCTGCGTCATCCTCGAACAGGAAATGCGCGACCGCTCCTTTGTCTGCCGTCCAGGCTCCGCCTCCTTCGATACTTATCCCGGCCTCAGCGAGAGCCTCGCCCATTTCCGCCAACGCGCCCGGGCGGTCTTCCAGTCTTATCGCAACATCTTTCACGAACCCGTATCCTCCTTACCTGGAAGCTATGATGACTTTCGACCTGATTGAATTCGCGATGAAGCATTCGGCGTGAGCCGCCTCGTGCATTTCGGCAACTTGTGTTTCAGACGGGATCGAGGGGCCACTGAAGGTTATTGCGGGTTTCAATGTGACGCTTTCAACAGCCAGCCTGCCTTCCGCGTTCTTTGCCATAACGCCCTCGGCGTTGTCCTCATATATTTCGACGACAAATCCTCTTGCAGCCGCGATCGGAAGGAATGACAACATGTGACAACTGGAGACCGCCGCCGTGAAAGCTTCCTCGGGGTCGACGGCCGATTCCTCGGACATGGGAACGGGTACGACCGACGGCGAAGATGATGCCGGGATTACCACCCCGCCGTCAAAAGACCATCTATGTGCCCGGCTGTACTTCCTGTCGGTGAACAGCTCTGCCGGTTTCTTCTCCCAGAAAACTCTGGCATGATGTTTCATAGGTCCTCCGCTCTGTTATGGAATACAATCTACGGCCATATCGGCATCGATGCTTCATTTCAGAATTAAATATGGAATGTCTTCCTCCCCTCGGCCCAGGAGACCGCATACCACAGTGTCGCGTCGGGCCGGAGCCGCCAACTCCCAAACGACTCTATTATCCGGTCGAATTCCTTTTCCCCGAAGAGTCGCCGGGTAACGATCTCTTTCCTGGCCCCCGCGACGACGCCGATCAGGTTGTCTACATAAATGTCGAAGCGCTTTTCGCCGGAACAGCTTCCGAAGAAGATCCACGTGTTGCGGACGGGAGCGGCGCCGGCATCGTGGAGGAGCGAGACGAGCTTTCTCCCGACGTCGGGATCGTTGCCGAGTGCCGAGTAGGTCTGCATGTATGCCTTCCACAAATCCGCAAAGCCCGGAATATCCGGGTAGACGCGAAGTATGTCGTGGTCGTCGTCGGCGAGGACGATGCGACCTCCGGGTTTCACCGATCGCACCATTTCCTTCACCACGTTCAGCGGGTCGGGGACGTGCTCGAGTACAAAGCGAGTGATCGCGACATCGAAGGTTCCCCATTCTTCATTCGTAAGCGGGAGCTGTCTGGCGTCGCCTTTGCGGAACTCGACCAACTTTCCCTCGTGATCTTTTTCTGCCTGCCGCAGTGCCTCTACGATCTGCTCGTCGCTTCTCTCAATCCCGAGGACGGTTGTACCGGCCGATCTCCCCATTGACCGTGAAAACTGTCCCAGCCCGCTTCCTACGTCCAGGATCTTCTCTCCGCCCGAAAGCGATAGCTCCTTCAGGCAGGCTTCGTTGAGAAGAACGGTATTGAGGAGCGTGAGGCGCTTCTGCTCCTCCGGGCTGGTTCCATGTATATATTTTGACAAGGCTCTTCTTTCCTACTCGTGTGCAAAGATGATGGCTTCGCCGAATGCAATTTAAGTAGGCCGGCGGGAATCTTTCTATCCCGACAGGTGGAGCGAACCGTGAATTTTTGCCGGCGGGATGTGTTACCCTGCGCGGGGCCTATTTGAGTCTCTTCACCCGCTTCGAAATCAGCTTGCGGATCTTCTCGTATGACGGCGGCGGGCCGGTCCAGACACGCTTGTCGTCGACGTAAAGCACGTCCGAAATTCCGTGCCGCAGAATATCTGCGTGCTCGAAAGTGTCGATCTCGGTGAAGACGACCTTCCCGGCAAATTGAGGTTCGGCAGCCGCCCTCTTCGCTCGCTCGAGAGCCATGTTCTGTGCGGGACACCAGCCGCTGCAGAGGGCGGTGACGGTCACTTTGTCGTCGACGCGGGGAGGCTTGTAATTTTTTCGAATCCATCTTGGCGGTTCCGCATCGGAGGTGAACGGCCTCCACATAAGAGCCATGAAACCGCTCCTGTCCACGGTGCGGTAACCATGTCTCCGGAACCACGACGCGCGCATGAATACGGGAATGAGGAGACCCCATGCGGCGATGCCTTTCGCTCCCAGTTCCCGGGCGTCTCCCTCCGCCGCTTCGAGGAGCGCCTTTCCCATCCCGCGATGACGGAAGTCGCCCCGCCCCTGCTTGTAGCCGTGCACCCATATGCAGTTGATGAAATAAAGACCGGTGCCGTCGACGAAGGACTGCTCGACGGGAACATACTGGATCATCCCACCGACCTTCCCGTCGTCGTCGACTGCGAGCTTGACCCGGAGTCCGCGGTCTTTCATCCTGTTGTACCAGATCTCCTTGTGGTTGCCTGTCTCCTTCATCTCGTCGGACCAGTCTTCGAGGCAGACGAGATAGAGAGGGAGATTGCGTTCATCCAGATCGATTACTTTCATTTCAATGCTCCTTTCTTCAGCGTCCTCCTGTAATCGTTGAGAAATCTCCCGGCATTCTTCCGCTCTCCGCCGTTGAGGAATTCGGCAAGGATGTCCAGGAGTATGTCGGTGCGACAAACCCGCAGCGCCAGCGGACTCAAACCGTACATCATGTTGCGGAAATGCAAAGGAAGAAACGTCGCCGAAACATATCACCTCCTGACATGAAGAGATGAGGGATGCCCGACCACACGCCAACTCTCCCGCGATGCATTGCAGTGCTGGGTGATACTAGGAACGATGCAAAACCGCTGCGGCGCAATCCCACCATACAACGGAAGTTTTCGGAATTGTTGCACGCCTGCACTTGTTGATCCACAAATCGCCCTTTGCTATCTCGCACGAATTTAGTCCCCAAAATTGTCAATTTCCATGAGGAGCCCGAAATTGGGGTAACTGGCAGACTTGCCCCCTTTCGATGGCGCATAATAGCCCCGCATTGATTAATATAGGGACGAACGGCAGCGCGGGCATCTAGACGGAAACGCGTCTTCCACTCGCGGATCGTTATTGGTGTTCAGGTTTAACAGAGAGCGAGGATGAGAAGAGTAATCCTGAATCTGGCAGTGAGTCTCGACGGTTACATCGAGGGGCCGAAGGGCGAATACGACTGGTGTTTTACAGACCAGGATTACGGCATGACCAAGTTCCTCAGGCATATCGACGCGATCTTCTTCGGGAGGAAGAGCTTCGAACTTGTCTGCCCCATGGGGCCTAACGCCTACCCGGGCCTCGCCAGGTACGTCTTCTCGAGGACTCTGACCTCAGCCGAAGGGGCAATCATAATAAAGAATGACATAATGGAAAACGTCGGGAAGATTAAGCGAAAGAAGGGGAGAGACATCTGGCTCTTCGGCGGGGCGGAACTTACAAACAGTTTATTGGAACTCGGCCTGGTGGATGAGCTACAGCTTTCGGTCCACCCGATAATCCTCGGGGGAGGCAAGCCGCTTTTTAAGGACTCTGATAAGCGCGCAAAGCTGAAGCTGGTCGACACGAAGACATATTCGACCGGGCTTGTCCAGTTATTCTATACGTTTAAGAAGAAGTAGAGGCACACTCATCCGGAAGGGACAATCATGAAGGACCATTCTACCGCATCGCGTCTCAAGAAACGGCGTCCATACGAGCTCATCACACTTGCGACCGTCGTTTTTTTCTCAACAGTCCTTGCAGCGAGTGCCGTCATGGCACAGGGCTCGAAGGAGACCCCGGGCGCCTACGCGTGGGTCGACGGTGCACATCTCTGGTTCCAGATCAAAGGCCGCGGCGATCCGGTGGTTGTTATCGCCGGCGGACCCGGCGATTCCCACCTCTACCTTACGCCGTGGTTCGACGAGCTGGCGAAGCACTACAAGGTGATTTGCTACGACGCGTTCGGCAGAGGTAAGTCGGACAGGGCAAAGAATCCCGCGGAGTATTCCTTCGACCGCGACGTGAAAGACCTCGAAGGATTGCGGATCGATCTCGGGGTCGAGAAGTGGAGCGTGATCGGCCATTCGTACGGCGGCATGGTGGCACAGGCATACGCGCTGAAGTATCCGAACTCGGTGGACAAGCTCATCCTTTCAAATACTTTCTATGACGGCGAGATGTGGCAGGAGAACGACGACAACTCCAACTACGAAATAAAAAATCAGTACCCCGAGGTGTGGGCGGAGCTGATGAAGCTTCGCGACCAGGGGATGGTTTCCAGTTCACCCGAATGCCAGAGGTTGTACGGCCAGATCCCGGCGGGACTGCTGTACTACTACGACGGAGCCAACTCGGATAAGGTCAGGAAGGACTCGGTGAGCTTCAATCCGCAGGTCTATTACCAGATAGTCGGCTCTGACGGCGACTTCCTCATCGGAGGGGACATCGGAAAGCTCGACTTCAGAACCGAGTTGAAGAATCTCAAGATGCCCGTCCTCATTCTCGCAGGGAGATTCGACCGCGTGGCGGTCCCGCGGTTCTCGGAGAAATTCCAGGAATGCTGCCCGCAGGCGAAGTTCGAGATGTTCGAGAGAAGCGGGCACCTTCCGTTCATAGAGCAGCCGCAGAGGTATTTCAGCGTCGTGGAAGACTTTCTGAAAAACGGGAAATAGGCCGCCCGATCGGACTAAGTCTAAGATGGAACACAGATAACACGGACTAAACGGATCCACACGGATTAATTGGGACGAAACAAGTCGGTGAAAATCCGCCGCGTCCGTAATCTCCGAGTTCCACGCTTTCGCATCGATTCGCCTACAATATTTCTCTTCCCCATCCGTTATAATAGATAGAGGCACAAACAGAATTGACAGCCGCTACTTCAAGGCAGATAGAAGCCACTATAGATAAGGAAAAGGGAAAGCTTTTCGGCTTTATCAGGCGAAATGTGCCTACGAAGGAAGAAGCGGAGGATATTCTGCAGGATGTTCTTTTCCAGTTTGCGAACGCGTTCGAGAGCATCGAGTTTATGGACCGAGTGTCCGCATGGCTCATGCGCGTCGCGAAGAACAGGATAATAGACTCGCAGAGGAAGAAGAAGCCGCAGGCTTTTCGGGATGTGAAGATAAGAATCCCCGGCGACGATTCGGGCGAATCACTTTCTCTCGAAGAGATCATCCCCGACCTGGGAGGGCTTCCGGACGAGGTGTACTGGCAGAACCAGTTCTGGGACGAGATCGAAGCGGCGCTCGAAGAATTGCCCGCCGAACAGCGGGAAGTCTTCGAGATGAATGAGTTTGAGGGAATGAGCTTCAAAGAAATTGCAGAAATAAAAGGTGAGCCGCTCAACACGCTGATTTCAAGGAAGCGGTACGCGGTTCTGTATTTGAGAAAACGTTTGAAAAATTTATATGAGGAGTTAAAAAACAATGTGTAGCATGTATGAACATCGGGTCGGATCCGAGAAGAGGGTGGTGGTTCCTGCTCGGACTGCCGTTTATCCTGTTATTCCTGGCAGTCGGGAGCCTCGTTGTGATGCTCTTGTGGAACGCGCTTCTCCCGGCGATATTCGGATTGAAATCAATAAGCTTCTTGCAGGCGGCCGGGCTGCTCGTGCTGTCGAAGATCCTATTCGGCGGCTTCAGACATAGACCGCGGCCGTTTTACGGCCCGAAGCGTCACTGGGCGCAATGGAAGAATTGGCGGGAGGGTGAGGCCGGCACTCACGGCGGCGAGACAGATAAGGAATAACATAATGGCTCTGACCATGAAGTTGCTTGATCTCTACTACAATAAGGCGTATAGACGCGCCGGTAGGGAGACCGCTATTAGCTGGCATCGCGACGAGTCCCCGGCTTTGCTGGGGAGAGCCGTTGAGTCGTTCGCCGGTCCGGCTCGAGCGCTGGATATCGGTTGCGGCACCGGAGTGAATGCCGTCTTCATGGCACGGCATGGTTTGCAAGTTACTGCTCTCGATTACGTGCCGGAGGCACTCAGCTTTGCTGCAGCCAGAGCCGAAAGATCTGGGGTGAAGATCGAGTTCGTCTGTGCGGATGTCACGAAGTTTGAAACTTCCGACAAGTTTAATTTGATACTCGACTCCGGCTGCTTTCACGGATTTGACGAGAAGCTGAGACTGAAGTACCGCGCGAAGCTGATGGAGTGGCTCCAGGTTGGAGCTCAATACGTCCTGATCCATTCAGGCAAACGTCACTCGTTTGATCTCTCGATAATCGGGACGCGCGCGAGGAGGAAGGAAGACATTGAACGCTACTATGCTCCGGAGCTGGCGCTGGAGGAATTCTTGCCCGACACTTCGGGGAAGCCGCTGTTCCAGTACAGGTTTAGGAGGGTGGGAAATAGTGGAATGCCGGATGAAAAAGAAGCAAGAAGTAAGAAATAAGAAACATGAAATAAGAAGTAAGAAATAAGGGACAAGAAACTGGTGATCGTAGGAAATAGGAGAGGAGAAGCCACTGATGGAGATATGGACGGCAGCCATCATTGTTACGCTGGCATTAGCGTTTGGGGTCGAAGTAATAAGAAGACGCGTACTCGATCTTACAAATATTGGCTATCGTCACAGGGCAAAGAACTAGATTCCCAGTTTCTTCATTTTCCGCCACAACGTCGAAGGGTTCATGCCGAGTTCAGCGGCTGCCTTCACCCTGCTGCCGTTATGTTTCCTGAGGACGCCGACAATTACGTCTTTCTCCGCCCCTTTTATAGATGAAGGAATCGTGACCCGCGCGTCCCGGGGAGCGGTTCTGAGCCTCTCCGGCAGGCATTCCGGTCCGATGACTTCTCCGCCGCATAGCACGAACGAATGCTCGACCGCGTTCTCCAGCTCCCTC
>CAWEBD010000077.1:0-10270 GCA_963806435.1 uncultured Bacteroidota bacterium | reverse complement strand
CCGGAAGGGTGCTTCGAAACTGGCGCCTCTGGGTAATGTTCTATTCTTTGAATCTTCTCTTTGCAGCGGTTCTCGCACTTCCGTTTGCCTCGGTCTTCGTGAAAGATATTTCGAGAAGCCTCGCGGGCTCCGATTTGCTCAGGGGATTCAGTTACCTGTGGTATGTCGGGTTCGTTCACGCCTATGGAACGTATTTCAATTCGATTGTGCCGCAGCTATTCGTACTCTTCGCCCTTTACGTCGTCATGGAAGCGTTCCTTGCCGGCGGTTTTTACTCGGCCTATTCCTCCAGGTCAAGAACGAAGGGAGGCTCTTTTTTTTCTGTGTCGGCGTCGAGGTTCTTCCCGATTCTCGCCGTCACAATTGTCGAAGTTGCATTGCTGTTCCTGCTGTACCGGGGTGACGCGGCCTGGGCCAGCGCCGGCGCGGATGCGGCCCGGAAGGCATTGACTGACTACCAGGTATTTCAGGCAGCAATATGGCGCTATGCCGCTGTGGCCTCCATATTGCTCATCATCAATATCTTATCCGACTTCGTCAAAGCAGCCGTGTCCATCGACGATGACACCTTTACGAGCAAACTGAGCCGTGGTTTCTTCTTCGTCGTGAAGCATCCACTTTCCTCGATAGGGGTCTACCTCGGCGGCACTGTCCTGAGCGGGGCGATAATAGCGTCATATTTTTTTATTGGCATGAATTCGCACGCGGTGGATGAGGCCGGTGTTCTGGTGGAGATAACCGTCGGCCAGATTTTTGTTTTGCTTAGAATTTTTTCCAAGCTTATCTTTTACGCCGGAGAGGCTGTATTATATAAAGAGAGCCAGATCGAAGTAATAAAAGTTAAACCGGAAATGCTGGAGTAATACGAAATGATTATGCCGATTTACCTGTACGGTACAAAAGTGTGGGATGGCCCCGCAAAAAAGGTAACGAAATTCGACGACGCTCTTGTCGGCCTGGTAAGAGATATGTTTGAGACCATGCATAATGCCGACGGGATCGGTCTGGCGGCGAACCAGGTGGGACTTGCGTTATCGCTGGCAGTCATGGACATTTCCGTGATGGAAGATTACGCGTCGGAGAAGCCTCTCGTAGTAATTAACCCCGAGATCCTCGAAAGCAGCGGAGAATACACGCTGGAGGAGGGGTGTTTAAGCGTTCCCGGTATTCGCGACGAAGTGACGCGCGCCGATTCGATAAGGGTCAGGTATACTGACGGGAGTTTTGAGCGTGTTGAGACCGAGCTCACGGGCATGTGGGCGCGCGTGTTCCAGCACGAGTACGACCACCTGCAACAAAAATTCTTCATCAACAGACTTTCCGGCGTGAAAAGGCAGATACTCAAGCCGAGGCTCGCAAAAATCAAAAGAAACGAGATAAGGTCGCGCTACCCCGTGGTCGCGGCAATCGACGAGAAAAAGTCCCGATAATTTTTCGCCGGACTAGTCCATCTGGGTGGACTGAACCAGCCTGTAATCTCCGGTCCCGAACTCATCTAGGAAAACGAACTCAAGCTTCAGGTCATAGTAATACCAGATCTGGTACGGTGCAGTCGTGAAGTCTTCGTTATGAGTCTCCACCTGGTCGGGTTGCCCGTAGATGATATAGGTTCTTCCGCGGTCGCTCTGCCACCCCTTGCTGAATCCGCCCGAGAGGTGCTGGTTCGCGTAATCGACTCTTTTGTAAAACTCGGCTCTCATCGCGTCAGCGGCTTCCTTGTTGCCGTCGGCGCGCCGGAGCCAGAAGTCCAGAAATCTTTCCGTTCGCTCTTTGAACGTCCCCTCTTTTAAAGTGGCTATTTCACCCGGGGTTGTAATGTAAATGAGCGGCTCGATCTCCTGATCGAGCTCCGCCGGCACACGCGGGACGCTGCTTCTCAGAATCTTAAACGTCGTCTGCGAAGAGCTTTCATCTTTGCCTTTCTTCACCGTAAACTTGAGCTGATATGTACCGGGAGCCAGTTTCATCGTCTCGATGGGTAGTTTATATCTCTGCACGTTCTGTCCCTGCCTGATCTCCAGCGTCGTGTCGATGGATGTGGGCGACTCAACCGACTTGGCAATTGCCTGAAGCGAGAACCTTTCGGGGATGTCCTTCATCGTCACGAAGAAATCGGCGAGGAGGGTATCCCCCCCGCTCTTCAGCACGTCGACCGGGACACCGCTCGTATCCGACTCATCGTACAGGAGAACATCGCTGATCGTCAACGGGCTCTGCAGAAAGTCTTTGAAGGTGTGAGTGATTTCTCTCGAGGAGGTGTGATCCGTATTGTAATCGTAGAGCTTCAGGATTGTGAAGTACTTTCCGGGCACAAGCGCGAGCTTGTCCTTAAGAGTGTCGTAAGCCGTGACGGAGTTTGTCATGGCGTATGTCGGCACGGTTATTCTCCTGTCAAGAATCTTCGAATAGATTACGTCTGTCAGCTCCTTGTCTGAGAAGACGTTGATCGAGAACTGGTAGTGGGAGGAGTAGCCAGAGTCGGTGTGGACGAACACGACGTCGTCGTACCTTATTCTGGCATACAGGACGCTCTGGGACGAATCGGAATTCACTATCGGATAATTGATTATGAAGAAACCGAAGCGGGGAGGGAAAAGCGTATTCTTCAAGTCGGGGGCGAATGAATGCATCGCCGATCCGCAGCCGGAAATCATGATCGCGAGTCCGACGAGGCCCGCTGCCAGTATTGAATATCTTTTCAATTCGATGTGCTCTTTTCTATTTGTCATTAAGAACGTTCGATGCTTCAAGTAGTTTTTCCATTGTGATAATACCGTACAGTGTACCGTCGCGCTCGACCGGAGCGACGGTCACGTTGGAGTTTCTCATCGCTGTCAGTGCCTCCGCCGCGGTCGCATCGGGTAGAATCGTCGGGAAATTCCTTTTAGCGATGTCGCCGACGCGCTTCTCGTGCAGGCGGTGATGAAGGGATTCGATAACCGACGAGCGGGTAAGAATACCCACAAAATTCCCGTTCTCCACGACGGGGAAGTCGCTCTGGAACGTGTGAAGAGACTTTTCGACTACCGCCGTCAGGGGCTCCTCCGGTGAAATTGTCCGGAAATCAGTGATCAAAAGATCGCTCACGCGGATTTTCTCCAGCGTGGAGGAGAGAGCCGTCGCCTCCGCTTCCGAGCTGGCGCCGCTGAAAACGAATATGCCTATGAGTATCAGCCACCAGTTGTAGAAGAAACCAGCGACGATGAAACCGATCGCGAAAAGCTTCCCCACGTCCGCGGCGAGCCTCGTGGCGTCGGCGTATCCTTTCTTCATCGCGAGCAGCCCGCGTAGAATTCTTCCACCGTCCATCGGGTAAGCGGGGACGATATTGAACAGCCCGAGCATGATGTTCGCCCAGAACAGGTCCACGATCATGCTTCCGCTCTGGAGCGAAATCTCAGAAAATTGGAGTGAAGGGTCTATCATTTTTGCGAACAGAAGCAGAACGCCTGCAATGAGAAAATTCACAACCGGGCCGGCGATCGTTATCGCCACCTCCTTGATCGGATCGCGGGGTATCTCCGTAATCTGGGAGACTCCTCCGATCGGAAGGAGCATTATAGAGGTTATAGTCAGGCCGTACAGACTGCGCCACAAGGCTGTGTCCGAGTTCGTGGAGAAGAACGCACGCGAAAATCAGCGCCCAGAAGATGACACTGTGGAACCCCGCCTCCGCGCCCAAAACCGACGACTCGACATACCAGATAAACGCCAGGAGGAGGAGAAAAGTGTAATGCACTCTTATCGGGATGCCGAATAGTCTGCCGACGGGAAACGACCACCTCATTATTATCGAATCGCCTTTTTTTCAATTTAATTCTCATCATTATAAATGACAATCTACCCGAATTCGTTCCAGAAACTGGAGCGCCGAGGCGGGTTTTTCCCTGTTTGACATATTGAATCGGGTGACGGTTTAGTCGCGGCTATTCAGGATCCCGTTTTTGCCCGAAGTCTGTACCTTCAGCAAAAAGATCAGTTCCGATTGTAACAAAAATTGTAGAGGCTCGTCTAAGTAAATAGCCAGCACTCAAAAGAAGGACCTACCTAGAATGCCTCCTTCTACCCGCCCTTGCCCAGGGCGGGTTTCTTTTTTCAGGGGGATGCCAGGAAATCAGACAACCTTTGAATGTATGCGCTCCCGCCCTTCTCGAGAACATCGGTGTGGCCTGCTCCCTCGATCGTCAGAAGTTCGGCTTTTTCGCCGAGCTCGGCGAGTTTCTGTGGGTATTGTTTCTTGACCGTCCGATCCTTCTCGCCGTGGACTATAAGAACAGGGACGCGAATTCTTGTCATGGCTTTCGCTGGTGAAACATCCGAAGCGTCGAAATGAGCGATTTTCTCCGCGCGTCGCAGCACGAACCGCAGTAACAGTTTGTTCCTTATGCCTATATGCCGGAACTCATGATCGAGGGCTATGGAGAACAGGTCGCAGAACGGGGCGACGGCAATTACACGGGAGACGCGATTGTCTATCGCGGCAGTCTGGATCGCAATCGCCGCTCCCATAGATGTCCCCAGCAAGGCGATCGGGATGCCGGGAATTTCGGACGATATTTTGTCGATTAGCCGGACGACATCGTGTTTCTCATAGTAACCGTATGTGCAGTACTTACCCTCGCTCTCGCCGTGGCGGCGCATGTCTATGAGATAGATCTTCTGGCACAAGCCGGCCAGCTGTTTGGCATAATTCAGGCCGCTGACTTTGGAGTCGGTGATTCCGTGGAGGAATATGATCGCGCCTCTCGGCTTCCCGCACTTCGGGTCGTCAACCGTCCAGTACGAGAGCTTATATCCATCGGCTGTAACTATGGAGTTATCTTCGTATCGCATACCGAGCTCGGATGGATGGCTGAAGCCGAGCAAGTCGCGGTAGTAGGCGGGATTTCTGCGGTCGGGCATCAGAAGCATTTTCGGTCCGACCAGAACGACAGAGATCGGTACGAGCGAAAGAAGTATTATTACGGAGACTGCAATTAGAAGATATGTCATTTCAACAAAGTGCCACGTTTCTGTTCATCGCGCCGGTTCCTTCTTATCCTTTGCCAGTAATATGTGATTCTTTCGCTCAAAATTACACCACAATATTATGAAGAATGTGAATTGAAAGCACCAGTCATGATGGTGAAGGTGACAAGAGTTGTAGGGAGAAAGACATGGGACTCAATCCGGGAGTCG
This sequence comes from uncultured Bacteroidota bacterium, assembly GCA_963806435.1. GTDB lineage: Bacteria > Bacteroidota > Ignavibacteria > Kryptoniales > JAKASW01 > JAKASW01. The sequence continues at coordinate 5,092 of CAWEBD010000077.1, read as the reverse complement.
AATGGAACGCGGAGAAACGGTTCCGCGGCTAAAAGGTACCAAGATCGAACGGCGGCAAATATAGATCCGGGAATAACCCGCATATTGCCTCATCTTTTGGTGTGTGCTCAAGGGTGGTCAAAAAAAAAGCCGCGGGTTTGAAATACCCGCGGCTGACAAAATTGGCGCCTCTAAGCCGGGAACGTCAGAATTTGTAGTCGACGCCGACAGCGAATAGGTAAAACCCGAATCCAACTCGTGCCTGCAATGCCCATTGGTCGCTGAGGAAATATCTCACGCCAGCGCTGCCGCCAAGTGTGAATCCGCCAGCAGTCGGGCTGGAGTATCCCGAAACTCCGGTCCAGGACCACGTGGCAATTTCGTATCCGAGAACAAGACCGAGGAAAGGATCCCATTTCTTGTTGTCAAGTACGAAATGGTACATTCCCGAGACTCCGAGGTCGATATAAGTCCATCCTCCACCGAAACCCCCGAAGTCTTCGCTGTAATGATAGTAATCGAACAGTCCGCCAAGACCTATCATACCCGGTCCTACCTCGCCAGGTTGAGTTATTGCACGCTCGTAATCGAGCCCGTAGGTAAGTGTGCTTCCCACGCCGCTAAGACCAATATGAGCGCCCAGGTAATTCTTCTGGTACTCGAATTGAGCATTCGCCTTCGGCGCGAAGAACGCTACCACGAACGCCGCTAATAGTGCTGCAGAAAGTTTACGAAGCATAGTTCTCTCCTTTGTTTGTTTTGTTCTATTTTGATCGCTCGCATGACTAATGCCACAAATAGGAGGGACGTCCAAGAGTACTTCCTGAATACTTCTGCGATATTTTGTATCGAGTCTTGAATCAGCCACACTCTGTTAATTTTAGCTAAAGTTTATCTTTCTCCATGTCAAATGCAAGAATTTTCAACGGTGATGTGATAAATGTCTCACTCTTCCCCCGTCCGGCAGGCGATACTCGTCCTTTGCTTTCCGGTCTTGCAGGGTTAAATTCTGGCACTGGTTTGAATTACGATATATACCGATTCGGCAAAATTGATTCGACGAACAGCTACCTGCTCCAGCTGGGAGATGAGGGATTCCCTGAGGGGACCGTCGTCGTGGCAGACGAGCAGCTCAAAGGCCGTGGAAGATTTGGCAGAAGGTGGGAAGCTGAACCTCTGTCAAACCTGCTGTTTTCGATACTTCTCCGCCCCGCCTTTCTGCAGAGAGACGAGGTATTTATCCTGACATTTTCTGCGGCCGTGGCGGTGGCTGAATCGTTGGAGGAGGTCGCGAATGTCAGGACGGAGTTGAAATGGCCTAATGATATCCTTATCGACTCGAAGAAGGTTTGCGGTTTGCTTCTGGAGTCGAGCTTCGAAGCCGACAGACTGAACCACATTGTGCTGGGGATTGGGCTGAACGTGAATCAGACCTCATTCCCCGAGGAAATCAAAGAGAAAGCGACATCTCTCGTACTCTCAGCAGGGCGAAAGTTCGACCGCGACGAAATACTCTTCACAATACTTGGAAAACTTGCCACCATATACGAAACCCTCAAAGCGAGGGATTTCTACCAGGTAATGAAGAAATGGCGTGAACGGTCGAGTCTGTTCGGCAGGAAAATCACGATCAAACTCGCGGACAGGACTTTTGAAGGAATCTTCGACGATGTCACAGACGACGGCTCGCTTATACTGAAGACATCCTCAGGCTTGCGGAAATTCACGGCCGGCGAAATATCAATTTCCCAAAATGTCCCATCTGGGACAGGAGAGTCAAACTGATGTTGTTATTTATCGATGTCGGGAACACGCACACGCAGTTCGGCGTCTACGAAAAAGGAAAACTACAGCACGACTACCGCGTCGCGAGCGAAGTTGTCAGGACCGAGGACGAGATCGGGATCGTCGTACTGTCGCTTCTCGAACACGACGGGATAAAGTCGAGGAAGATTCGGGGCGTCGGAATATCCTCTGTTGTTCCGAACCTGACGGGCATTCTCGAGAAAATGTCGCAGAAGTATTTCGGCTGCGAGCCGCTCGTTGTGAATTCAGATCTTGATCTTGGAATCGAGGTCGCATACGACGAGCCGCGGGCGGTGGGAAGCGACAGGATCTGCGCCGCTGTGGCGGGTTACCGTAAATATGGGGGCCCGCTGATAATCCTCGACTTCGGCACGGCGACAACATTCGATGTGGTCTCCGCCGACGGAGTTTACCTCGGCGGGGCGATAGCTCCCGGCCTTGAAACCGGCGCGGCTGACCTCCAGAGGCGGGCGGCAAAGCTTCCCCGAATCGAGCTGCGTTTTCCCGACGAGGTCATCGGAAAGACGACCGTCAGGAGCATGCAGAGCGGTATTATGTTCGGCGCAATCGATGCCGTGGAAGGAATCGTCAGAAGAATAAAAGCCTCGCTGGGCACAGACGCGAAAGTCGTTGCCACCGGAGGGTACGCTAGAGTGATGTCAGCTCAGACGAAAATCATCGAACATATAGAACCGGCACTTGTCCTCGAAGGAGTCCGCATAATCTATGAAAAGAACGAAAAAGGAAGATCCAGCCGCCCGCGCCGCTGAAGTGAGGCCGCGCAGGCACGAGCAGGCCCGATTTGTAATACGGAAGGCCAAAAGAAGCGATCTGGCCGCAGTCGTGAAGATGAGCAGCGGCGTGAAGGAAATCGAGAATTATCCCGGACAGAAGATGAAAGCCGAAGATTTTGCCCACTTCGTCCAGGGATACGGTGCGCTGATGCTCGTGGCGGTCGGCGCGAGGGGCGCCCGCGCGAAAACGGAAATCGCCGGTTACGTGACCGTGTACAAATCGGATAACTACTTCTATCTCCCATATGCCGTAACAAAGAAAGAGTGGCGCCGTCACGGCGTCGGCGGCGCTCTCCTCAGCGAAGTGGAGAGATTAGCGAAAGAGGAAAAGGTCGAGTATATTTTAATGAGCGTCTACGTTTATAACTCGAGTGTACACAATTTTCTCAGGGTGCGCGGTTATGTCCCGAGCAAGAGGCTTGTTCAATATTCCAAAACCATCACCACAAAAGGCAGAATATGAGTAAAACAGCCGGGCCGCGCGCCCACTCGCCGTTAATTGTAAGTATATCCGGATTGAGAGGCGTCGTGGGAGAGTCGCTGACCCCTGAGACTGTAATCAAGTACGCAAACGCCTTTGCCAGATTTTCCAAACGCAAGAAGATTGTCGTCGGAAGAGACGGCAGGTATCACGGCGAGATGCTCGCCGAACTACTCGTCGGCGCGCTCGCCGCGAACGGCTGCGACGTGGTTGACATAGGAGTCTGCCCTACTCCCACGGTTCAGCTTGCCGCCGAACATTCGGATGCGGCCGGCGGAGTGGCGGTCACCGCGAGCCACAATCCGATGGAATGGAACGGGCTGAAGTTTGTCAACGGAGAGGGCGTGTTCCTTGACGCCGATGAGAACAAGGAATTATGGAAATTTGCCGGGATGGAACCGGAGTACGCTCCCTACAAGTCCACCGGAAAGATTGTCCACGATGATTTCTTCCTTCATGATCACATCAGACGGGTGCTCGCTATAAAATCGGTGGATGTCGAGGCAATCCGCAGAAGGCATTTTAAAGTCGTAGTTGATTGCGTCAACGCCGGCGGGGCAGTGGTTGTGCCTGCCCTCCTGAACGAGCTCGGCTGCACGGTCGTAAAGATGAACTGCGATACGACCGGCAGGTTTCCCCGGAAGCCTGAACCGATACCCGAGAACCTTGGCGACGTGATGGAGCGGGTCCGGCTCGAAAAGGCGGACCTCGGAATCGTGGTAGATCCCGATGTGGACCGTCTTGTGCTGATCACGGAGAAGGGGGAGCCCTTTAGTGAGGAGTACACGATCGCTCAGGCCGTCAAGTTTATTTTTTCCAAAACCCCGGCAGAGAGCCGGATTGCCGCCGTTAACTTGTCGACGACGCGGGCAGTCGATGAAATCGCACAGAAATTGAACGGGAAGGTCTACCGATCGGCTGTAGGCGAGATCAACGTGGTGAAGAAGATGAAGAAGGTGGGCGCCGTGATCGGTGGCGAGGGGAGCGGAGGCGTAATCCTTCCGGAAGTCCACTTTGGGCGCGACGCACTCGTCGGCATCGGAATTACCCTGCAGCACCTTCTTGAATTCGGCGGAACTCTCTCGGAGCTGAAAGATTCGCTTCCCAGGTTCGAAATAACCAAGATGAGAATAGATGTCGGAAAGAAAAACCCCGACAAGGTCATCGATGCCATACGGAAGAGCTATTCGAAATTTAAGATGAACACGGAGGACGGGCTGAAGATCGATGCCCCGGACTACTGGGTTCATCTCAGAAAATCCAACACGGAGCCGATAATCAGAGTGCTGGCGGAGGCCGGCTCCCGGAAGGAAGCGGAATCGCGGGCTTCAGAGGTGATGAAGCTGGTCCGGAAGATTGTCGGGTCGGAGAAGTCCTGATGTCCCATCTCGTCCTGATTGCCGATGACAACGCGGACAACATCCTGTTGCTCCGGAGGATCATCAGTCGTTCGGGAATCGACTGCGAATACATCGACGCGCAGAGCGGACGGGAGGCTTTGAAGCTTGCGATCGAAAGGAATCCGGAATTGATTCTGCTCGATATGAAGATGCCGGACATGGACGGTTATGAAGCCGCGGCGGCATTGAGGTCGAACGAGCCGACCAAACACATACCCGTCATTGCCGTCACTGCCCAAGCCATGCTGGGCGACAAGGAGAGAGCCCTCGCCGCCGGATGCGACGAATATATGACCAAGCCGGTTGATCCTGCCCTGCTTGTCGAAACGGTGAAGAGGTATCTTTCCACAGGAACTCCCGGAGGGTAGGATGAGCAAAAACAGAGGGCTGCTTTCACTCAGTATCGGGATCGGCGGGGCTTGGGTATTTGCCGTCCTTGTTGTGTTTCTCGGCCGCATGTACCACGTGTCGATGACGCGCGAGCTCCTCATCGACACGATTATCATCACCAACATGATCTCCGTCGCTATTTCTCTCTTCGCGTTCTCAAGGTACATAGTGTTGAGAGAAAGACTGCTGGAGTTCATAGCGCTTGCGTTTCAGCAATGCGTACTCGTACGAGGTACGACATA
>CAWEBD010000076.1:0-7695 GCA_963806435.1 uncultured Bacteroidota bacterium | reverse complement strand
GCCGAGGCCGGACTGTTCCGCGATCTCGTTAAGTGTCGTTGCGACTCCGCCGCGGGTCGGATCGCGCAGGACGTGTATGCTACTACTCGTCCTGAGCATTTCTGCCACAAGCCCGTTCAGAGGAGCCGTGTCGCTCCTGATCTCGGTCTCGAATTCCAGCCCTTCGCGGACGGACATTATCGCTATTCCGTGCAGCGCTATGTCCCCATTCACTATAATCTTATCCCCTACCCTGGCCTTCTTCGGGCTAATGTCTACTCCGTCACCGACCGTGCCTAACCCGGAAGTATTTATGAATATCTTGTCACCTTTCCCCCGGTCTACCACCTTCGTGTCTCCCGTGACAAGCAGGACTCCAGCCCTCTTTGCCGCCGCCTGCATCGAGAGGACGATCTTCCATAGGTCGTCTATCGGCAGCCCTTCTTCAATGATGAAAGCGGCGGACAGATATAGCGGCCGTGCCCCGCACATCGCGAGGTCGTTCACCGTTCCGTTTACTGCCAGTTCGCCGATATCTCCGCCTGGAAAGAAAATCGGATTGACGACGTAAGAATCCGTCGAGAATGCGAACCTATTCCCTTCAGCGCTGAATACCGCACCGTCATGAAGCTGCTCGAGCAGCTCGTTCTTGAATTGCGGGAGGAACATCTTCTCGATGAGCTGGTGCGTCAGCTTCCCGCCGCTCCCGTGGGCCAGGAGGATGTTCGTGTAGTCCGACTTTGGGATGGGACAAGCAAAGCCCTTGTCTAGATTGATTGGCCGTCTATTTTCCATGGTGGTAGTCCTTTGTTAATAACCAGAAGCAAGAGGCAAGAAGCAAGATAAAGACAGGCGTGACTTAGAATAAATACTCACCGATAGGTTCTCCAATTATCGTGTAGTCCATGTAGCATCTTGCCGACTTCGTCCCATTTTTCTGATTGTGTTCTGAAATCATCTGGGGAAATGTATTCGCAGTCGAGAGCAAATTTCAACCAGAGTTTCGTTTCCTCGCATGACCCGACGGCATCGACCAGCTGCCTTTTGAAGATATTTTCGTACTCACGCTTGCCCACCCTTCCACGATATTAGAGGAAACACTCCTGGAAGCCCTTCGAATCTGGTCGGTAAGGGAGTACAGTTCCTCTCTTGGAAACCGCTTCGTCAAATTGAAAACTTCCATCGCCGAAGAATGAGACAATTGAAAGACTTTCAAATCTCTGTAAGATTTTATGGCGCCCTGTTTCATTTCCTCCTCCTGTATCTTGCCGCTCAGTTCTGACTTCTTGCTTCTGACATCTGGCTTCTGCTTCCTTCACACTGTCCCCCCTTCACCTTCCCGAAATCTTCCATAGTGGAAATACGCCGCGCACGCCCCTTCCGACGATACCATCGGTGCTCCGAGCGGATGCTCGGGCTTGCATTCTTTTCCGAACGCGGGACATTCATGCGGCTTCTTCAACCCCTGCATGATCTGGCCGGCTATGCACACCGGAGACTCTTGCGTCTCAATCCCGCCGACGTCGAAAACCTTCTCGGCGTCATGTTCGGCAAACTCCTGCCTGAGCCCCCAACCGCTTCTGGGAATCATTCCGATGCCCCGCCACTTCCTGTCAATCACCTCGAAAACTTCGGACAGCAGCTTCTTCGCGGGAACGTTGCCTTCCCTGCGAACGGCACGTGAGTACTGATTCTCTACATCGACTCTCCCCTCTTCAAGCTGCTTCACCGCCATGTAAATCCCCTGAAGTATGTCCACCGGCTCGAACCCGGTGATGACGATCGGTGTCCTATATTTTTTCGCAATCGGGAAGTAATCCTCATATCCCATGACAGTGCAAACATGGCCGGCGGCAAGAAAAGCCTGCACCAGGCGCGACGGGGAACCGAGAATGGCCTCCATGGCAGGCGGGACGAGGACATGAGAGGTCAGGACAGAGAAGTTCTTCACTCCCAATTCTCTCGCCTGCCAGACCGCCATCGCGTTTGCGGGGGCGGTGGTTTCGAACCCGACCGCGAAGAAGACAACCTTCTTTGTGGGATTCCGCTGCGCGATCTTCAGAGCGTCCAGAGGAGAATATACTATTCGCACATCGCCTCCTTCCGACTTGACGGTGAGCAGGTCCTTTTCTGAGCCGGGCACACGCAACATGTCTCCGAATGATGTGAAGATCACGTCGCTGCGTCCCGCTATGACAATGGCCTTGTCAATGATCTCAAGCGGGGTCACGCACACGGGGCAGCCCGGCCCGTGTACCAGGGTAATTTCTCCGGGAAGAAGATGGTCTATGCCGTACTTCACTATCGTGTGTGTCTGGCCGCCGCAAATCTCCATCATCGTCCACTCACGGGTCGTGATGCTCCGGATCATATCCGCGTATTTGTTTGCCGTGTCGGCATCCCTGTATTCGTCAATGTATTTCATGGCTCTCGGCGGTTGGCTGAAGGTTCTTTCTCGTCCTTGTTTCTCATTTCTGGATTCTTACTTCTAGTTCCTTGTCCCGTCTCCCTTTGCTCCTCTTCAGCGCAACGAACATCTGTCCCAGCGAAATCCCTCCGTCGTTCGGCGGCACGCGCTGGTGCCAGTAAACCTTGAGCCCTTCCCCGGTCAGCCTCTCAATGGTCTTCTCGGTCAAGTATTTGTTCTGAAAACATCCGCCGGTGAGGAGGACTCTTTCCATGCCGACTCGTTTCGCGATGTCAACTATGATACCCGCAAGTGTATTATGAAATTTTGCGGAGATCACTCCGACCGGAATGTTGTCGGAAAGATCTTCAAGAATGCCCTTTATCATTGGTTCCCAATTTACAACAAGCGAGGGCGCGTAATATTTCCTGTCTCCCGTCTCCGGTCTCCGGTCTCCGGAAATCTCAAAAACATAACTCTCGTCACTATTAATTCCATCCGCCGCAAACTCCAACTCCATCGCGCCTTGTCCCTCGAAGTTGACTATCTGCCGGATCCCGACCAACGATGAGACGGCGTCGAACAGCCTTCCTGCACTGGTGGTCCAAGGCGAGTTCAAACCTGACTCCAGCATTTTCTTCAGGACGTTCAAAGACTGCGAGTCGAACGCAAGCACGGATGGTATCTCCTCCATGTCGAAGGTGTGATGACCGAATACTTCGTAAAGCACACCGAGCGCCGTGCGCCTGGGCTCCTTTATGGAAGCGGTCCCGCCGGGCAACTTGAAAGGGCGGAAAGTCGCGGCGCGCGTGTACGAACTCCCGTCCGTCAGAAGAAACTCGCCTCCCCACACCATTCCATCTTCACCGTAGCCGGTACCGTCCCATGAAACACCAAGCACTTCACCATCCAGCCCGTTCTCGGCCATGCAGGCTGCTACGTGTGCGAAATGATGCTGAATTCCCGCCTTGTCACCCGCGGCATTCAATGCAAATTGCGTCGACAGATAATCGGGGTGGATATCATAGGCAATTATCTCCGGAGACACTTCATACAGCCTTTGAAAATCCGAGGTCACTTTCTGAAAGGCAAGGTAGGCTTCCTCCGTCGAAAGGTCCCCAATATGTTGGCTGATGAAAACGTTCTTTCCCGAATTGACGGCGATCGTATTCTTCAGATGGCCGCCCACCGCAAGTATAGGCACTTCACATGCCTCGTCGAGTTCAATCGGAAACGGCGCATATCCCCTCGCCCGGCGGACAATCTGCACCCTCTCCATCATGACACGCACGACTGAATCGTCAACCTGCCTCTCGATCGGCCTGTCGTGCACAAGGAAAAGATCGGCAATATTGGCGAGCCTGTCCAATGCTTCATCCTCATCTATGCAGATCGGTTCATCGGAAATGTTGCCGCTCGTGGCAACAACCGGAAACCCGAGCTCACGCATCAGCAGATGATGTAGCGGCGTATACGGGATCATTACCCCCAGATACGGATTGCCGGGCGCAACAGATCCCGCAACATCCAGCACGTTCCCCTTCTTGATTCTTGTTTCTGACTTCTTCTTTCTCAAGAGCACAATGGGCGCTTCCGGAGAAAGGAGGAGCCTCTCTTCAAGATGCGAAACTTCGCACGAGTGCTTAATCTGCTCCAGCGACGGATACATCAGCGCAAACGGCTTCTCTTCTCGGTGCTTCCGGGCACGAAGGCGTCTTACGGCGTCATCGTTTCTCGCATCGACGAGGAGTTGAAACCCGCCGATTCCCTTCAAAGCGATAATCTTCCCGGCGCGGATAATCTCCGCAGCCTGGAGAACCGCGGAATTGCCCGTTGCAGGGACGTTGCGGTCTTTATCCCGCAGCTCGAGATGCGGCCCGCACTTCGGACAAGCGTTCGGTTGGGCGTGGAATCTCCGGTTCGAAGGATCGTCGTACTCCGCCTTACACTCTTCACACATCTCAAATTTGCCCATCGTCGTGTTCGGCCTGTCGTACGGCAACGATTTTATTATGCTGAAACGCGGACCGCAGTTCGTGCAATTAGTGAATGGGTAGAGGTATCTCCTATTCGCCGGATCGAGAATCTCAGCGGCGCAATCGGGACATGTAGCAATGTCGGGGACTACCAGCGCACTCTTCGCTCCTCCTGGATCGCTCTGTCTTATTTCAAAACCCGTGAATCCGACGGGATCGAGAAACGAAGATTCCATTCCCTGGATGTACGCGCGCGGGGGTTTCTCCCGTTCGAGCCGGACAAGGAATTGGTCAAGCGAGGCTCTGTCTCCCTCCACTTCAATGAAGACGCCCTGCGATGAATTGAGCACCCAGCCGTTGAGGCCCATTCCGGTTCCGAGCCTGTATACAAACGGTCTGAATCCGACACCCTGGACGGCACCGTGCAGGGAGATGTGAAGTCGGCTGATCAAGGTTTTCTGGATTTCTCGAACAGCCATTTGGACCATTCTGGTATGCCCGCATCAGTGGTACACGAGGTCTCGAATACTATCAAGTTGGGATTAATCTGCAGCGCGTTCTTCTTCAGCTGTGCGAGGCTGCAGTTGACATATGAAACGAGGTCGATCTTGTTTATGATCAGCACGGAAGCATTCCGGAACATCGCCGGGTATTTCAATGGCTTGTCGTCGCCTTCCGTTGTGCTGGCAATGACGACCTTCATGGCCTCTCCCAGGTCGTAGCCCGCCGGGCAAACGAGATTACCTACGTTCTCTATCACCAGCAGATCCACTCCGTTCAGATCGATGCTGCCAAGTGCGTCCTGCACGAGCTTCGCCTCAAGATGGCAGCCGCCGTTCGTTACGATCTGGACGACGGGCACTCCGAACTTCGCGACCCGCTGCGCGTCGAGGTCGGTCTGGACATCTCCTTCTATCACCGCAACCTTTATCTTACCGTTCAAATGCCGGAGGGTTCTTTCAAGAAGGCTCGTCTTCCCCGAACCCGGTGAGCTGACCAGATTGATTACAAAAACCCTGTTCCTGGCAAACAGCTCACGGTTCTGCTGAGCCAGCTCGTCGTTTTTCTGCAACACCTTCCGCTCAATCGTTACCACAGCCATCGTTTATCTCCTGTCGGATTAGAACGCGGATAACACGAGTTAGACAGATCATCACGAATTGAATCGTTATTTCCAATATGATCCGTCTGAATCAACCGCATCGGTAAAATCCGTGTTCCATTAATCATCATCAACTTCTATTTCGACGACATGCAGTTCGTTTCCTGATATTACTTTTACATTCACGCTCCCACATGTTGGACACCTGAACACCAGTCCTACGACTCCCGAATCTGCGCCGCAGTCGGGGCAGTGAGCGACAATCCCCGTACGTTCAATCTCAAGTCTCGCGTCCTCCATCGTCGTTCCTCTTGTGATTGCGGTGAAGCAAAACTCCAGTGAATCGGGGACGACTCCCGCAAGCTCGCCAATTCTAACCTTCACACTCTTCAATTTCCCTCCGCCGTTGGCAGAGAGGCTGTCTCCCACTATCTCCACGATGTTCTGGGCTATGGACAATTCGTGCATCGACGTTCTACCATTACTGGTTCTCACTCCCTCCGCTCAATTCACCCAGTTCGCCGGCTTGCCGGAGGTAATCAAAAACAAGCTGGGCCTCTTTCTCGTCCACAATGCTTATCGCGAAACCGACATGTACGATGACGTAGTCCCCCACCTTCACTTCGGGGACGTATGCGAGGCAGACGTCTTTCCCGATTCCGGCGAAATCCACTTTTCCCATCGTCATCCCAATGGAATTCTTTTCTATCCTTGTCACCTTACCAGGAACGCCCAGACACATTTTCTTCTCCTCGCGAACAAGTTTGTGGTTGTCTCCGCTTAAATCAAATACGCGGCTGTCTCAAGCCTTGATCTCAATTGATTATCAGACAAGGACTATGCCGGGACAACCCCTCAAAACCCAGCTACTCGGTGCCGTCAGAGCAATTGACCCCATGTAGGTCTTCCGCCAGAGACTGTCGAGTTCCAACTCGTCGTTGCGCGTGTTGATCCCGGGCATCAGGGTGTTGGCCACACCGACCGAGGCGCTGAAACAGTCACAGAAGCGGTAGGTGGCGAGGATGCCTGTGTGTTGTGTCGGTTCGATGGCAAACCCCAGAACGGGTGAAGTTCGGGTCGTTGCCGGCAGCGAACGACTCATAGCCGATGATCGCTATCAAACGCCCGATTTTCCAGTCAATGCCGTTGCCCACCGGGGTGCGCAACGCGACATAGGCCTGCTTGATCGCAAAGTCCGTGCCAGGGTGGCCATGGTCGGCGAACTGGCCGTTGATGGACTCAGACGACGGGTTCCAGCCCACCGCGTCGGGGGCCGAAGAGCAGCTCAACCTTGTAGCCGGACGCCCACTCGGACTCATCCAGCGCCTTCTCGATGGTCAGTTTGACGACGTTCAGATTGAAGCCGTCCTGCTTTGAAGCGGTGCTGAACGGCACGTGACCCCAGGAATCGAAATTCTGAGGAGTTGCCACTATCCATGTACGAATACCCGCCGGTCGTCCGATCAAGCGTCCACTCGAGTGACGTGTCCACATAACCGCTGATTGTCGTTGCAGAAAGGGCGGTCATCAGCGGCACCGCAGTCTCTTCGGCTCTTGCAGCCGAGGCGAAACTGATGACGCCAACCGCAGCCAGTCCCAACGTCCATTGATTAAACTTCATTTGGTTCCTCCGTAGCTAGTTGGTTTTGTTGTGTATGCGCATTGCACTACAGTCAGGGCAAATCCGGTTTGCCCTCGCACCAACGCGGTGCATTTGCCGCAATAATTAAAGGAAACAGGGGGCTTTGACAACAAGATTCTGGCGGATTTTTTGGGGCGGGGTGGAACCCGGTACGAAGGCAGGATCGGCATTGGCTGGTCCCTGCATGTATCTCAGAACGAGAAACCGGCCCCCGCCGGGCGGCGGGAGCCGGTCGCCGAGAGGCTGGCGGTACGAATCGAAAATCTTCTTCGGCATCGGCGTCCAGGCGCCGTTCTTCTGGCTGCTCTTGACGCAGGTCTCGATGAAGGCAATGCCCGTCCAGCCGTCCTCGACGTTGGCGTATTTGCTGCCGTCGCAGGTGAATTTCTCGCCGGCCTTCCACTTGCGCACGTCGGCCTCGAAGCAGCGATGCAGCCGGGCGAAGGCGTCGTGGAAGGCTTCGGGGTGGCCCGCCGGAATGGTCGGCTCGGCCATCAGGTCGGCGGGCACGTCCTTGGGCAGGAAACCGTCGCCGGCGGCGACCGCGCCGCGCCAATAGACGCGGTCGGGCTGATTGGCGAGATGGACG
>CAWEBD010000075.1:0-76819 GCA_963806435.1 uncultured Bacteroidota bacterium | reverse complement strand
GGAGCGGCCCTTGGTAGACCGCCAGGCTACCGTCATCTTCAAGGCGGTAGGGAGCGGTGTAGTGTGGCTGGCGGGTCGAGGCTCTGGGTCGGTTTGTCAGCCCGGGGGGATTTCCACTTCGGCGGCATCCAACTCGTTCTCGGTCGGCTCTGCGGGTTCGCTCCGAGGGACCTTTGTACACCCGGGGAATGCGGCCCCTGCGGCAGCCGGCTAGATGCCTTTCTCGACCCGCTCGGCAATCCCTCGCCGCACCAGCACCCGACAGGCGACCGAGACGCGGGGACCCGTCTGACCCGTCGCTTGCGCCAACTCCGCCACCGTCTGCGCGTCTGCCGTCAGCGCCTCGGACACCGCCACGGTCTCAGGCGCCAAGGGACGCTCAGCATCTCCCACTTCGCCACTGCCCTGGGCCAGTCGGTATAAGCCATAGCCAGCCTTCACGGCTTCGCCGCTCTGCAACAACGCCTGCAAGGCATTGGAGGCGTTCTCGGTTGCCAGGCCAGCGGCGTGTGCAATGTCGGTCATACGCTGGGGCTGGTCGGTCAGGACGGCAAGCACCAGCCGTTTTCGATCCCCTGGTTCGCGGTTCTGCTGGAACTTGTCGGCCAAGCGCTGATCGACGTTGCGTGCCCGAGCAGGCACGGTAGACAACTGCTCGGATTCTTCCTCATTGGCTGGCTCTGGTTGGCTTGGCTCCGCTGGTTTCCGCATAGCGTCATGGACGCCATTTACGGATGCTCCAGCGCCCTGAGCCAACTCCGGCATCGCCGGTAGGCCGTGGTGGTATAGGCGTGCCACGAGCCGCTGAGCGGCCTCCAAGTCCAAGTTCGCCAAGCGTAGCACAGCCCCCACGGCCGTCATCACTGCATCGGCCCTGGGGTCAGTCTCCAGGTGCAGCACATCCACCAACAACTCGGTCTGCTTGGCGTTCACAGAACCACAGACTCCTCTACATCGAACCGGAGAATCATCGACACCCACAAGACCACTGACCGATCACCGTCTACCACAGCGTGGCCACCGCTCGAAAAGGCAATGCCGACTTCCTCATTCAGGCCCAGAGCCTGCCCCAGGCCCTCGATGTACGCGCCCAGGGTCCTGCCACGCACCGGCTCGACGCCTCGGTTGTCCGGCACCGTGTTCTCCAGCAACCCCGAAGCCGTCGTCGTGCAGGTTCGCCCAGCACCCCGTGGACCGCAGGTGGCAATCGGATCCTAGGTTGCGGCGTAGATCGCCTCGGGCTCCACGCGCTGGCTCAGGCTCCTCCACCGGGGGCTGCACAGCGGCACCGGGGCCACAGGCTCAGCGCGTCGCTCTATCACCTTCCGCACCTTCGCCGCCGTAGCGGGCTCGCCATCGCTCTCTTCCACGGCCTGCGTCCACACCGCGGCCTTCTCCTCGTCAGGGAGGGGTTCTCAGGGCTCGGGCCTGATTCTCGTTGTCGGGCATCGCCACATCAACAACCTTGTTGATGAGAGTCGTGATGGTCGTATAGGCCTCGATGAGTTGGTAGCCACGGGCTGCCGTGACATACCCGTTTCTCGTGAACCGGCTGCGGAAGGTCGCAGATGATGTGCGGTCTCAGGCCGAGGTAATGAGAACCAAAATCGTGGAACTCGGCGGGACTGTCCCGCAGGTCAACATCGACAGCCGTGAAGGTGTCGAGTTCAGAGAGAATGTCAAGCGTCTGGTCAGAGACATGGAGGAGTACGCGTCCAGGAGCGAAGCCCTCGTGCATCAGCGAAACAATATCCGCGATGCCGGCGTCCTCAAATTGGTCGAAACGATCGCGTCGGAAATGCAGAGCCAGAAAGATGAATTGATGGATATTGTAATGAGATTATCATAACTAGAAATATAGAATCCCTTCATGGGAGGAGTAAATAATGTCTGAAAAAGAATTTGACAAGGACGAACAGATAGTAATGGAGGATCCCGGCAAACTGTACAGTCAGGAAATCCTTCCCATAATGCCGCTCAGGAATTCGGTTTTTTATCCGCGGCAGATGATGCCGCTCTCCGTAGGGAGAAAAAGCACTATACAGCTCGTCGATGAAGCGTTCAGGGACGATCTCCCCATTTTGATCGTCGCTCAGAAGGACGCTAATACCGAACGCCCGACCCCGGAGGACATTTACAAACTGGGGACGGTCGCGCGCATATTGAAAGTTTATAATTTACCCGACGGTTCGAAGAGCGTGTTTGTGCAGGGATTGTACAGGGCGCAGATATTCAACCTCGTCCAGCAGGATCCCTATATGAAGGGCTTTGTGCAGAGGATTGAGGAGCGGAAAGCTGAAGGCATAGAGGTCGAGGCTATCACCGCGACGATCAAGAATGGTTTCCGAAAAGCGGTGGAGCTTGCGCCGGACCTTACGCCGGAACATCTCGGCCTTCTCCTGAACACCGAAGACCCCGGTCACGTCTCCGACATGGCGATGTGGCTCATTAACATTCCCGTCAAGGAGAAACAGGAAGTCCTGGAGGAGCTTGACATTCAGGAGAGGCTGAAGAAATCGAATCTCTACCTGAGCAAGCTGGTCCAGCGCCTCGAACTCGGGAACAAGATACAGACCGAAGTGCAGGATGAAATCAACAAGAGCCAGCGCGATTATTTCCTGCGAGAGCAGATGAAAGCCATCAAGCACGAGCTTGGCGAGGACGATGATAACGTCGAGGTGAACGAACTCCGAAAAAGGATCGAAGAGGGCGGTTACCCGGAAGAGATGAAGAAGACCGCCTCAAAGGAACTTGACAGGCTGCAGAGGATGCACCCATCGAGCGCCGAATACACGGTCGCGCGCACATATCTCGACTGGCTGCTTGATCTTCCTTGGAGCACTTCCACAGCGGACAACCTCGGCATAAAGGACGCGCAGAAATCGCTCGAGAAGGATCATTACGGCCTGGAGAAAGTGAAGAAAAGGATCCTGGAATATCTCGCGGTTCGTAAACTTAAGGACGATATGCGCGGCCCGATATTGTGTTTCGTCGGCCCTCCGGGTGTCGGAAAGACAAGCCTGGGGAAATCGATAGCCAAGGCGCTCGGAAGGAAGTTTGTCCGGATGTCGTTAGGCGGCGTACACGACGAAGCCGAGATCCGCGGGCACAGGCGGACATATATTGGTGCGCTTCCCGGACGAATCATCCAGGGCATCAAGAAGGCAGGATCGAACAACCCCGTTTTCATGCTCGACGAAGTCGACAAGATCGGTATGGACTTCAGGGGAGACCCATCGAGCGCCCTCCTCGAAGTGCTCGATCCCGAACAGAATTTCTCTTTCAGCGATCATTATCTGGAGATCCCGTTCGACCTTTCGAAGGTGATGTTCATAGCGACGGCCAACATGATGGAGCCGATTCCCCCTGCGCTGAGAGACAGGATGGAAATAATCGAGATACCGAGCTACATCGAAGACGAGAAGCTCCATATTGCCCGCAATTTCCTCGTGCCCAAGCAGGAGGCGGAACACGGCCTGAAAGATAAGCGGATTAAGTTCTCGGACGAGGCTCTCCATTTCATCGTCTCCGGCTATACCAGAGAGGCCGGCGTGCGAAATCTCGAGAGGAAGATAGCCGACGTCTGCCGCGGTGTCGCCATGGAAGTCGCGGGAGGATCGAAGAAGAAATTCGAGATTGACCGCGAGGCAGTTGTCAAATACCTCGGGAATCAGAAATTCTACGCGGAAGTCTCTGAGAGAATAAACAAACCCGGGATCGCGACGGGACTCGCATGGACACCGGTCGGCGGAGACATATTGTTCATCGAAGCCTCGAAAATGAAAGGCAAAGGCAACCTTATACTCACCGGACAACTCGGTGACATCATGAAGGAGTCCGCGCAGGCGGCACTGAGTTTCATCGGCGCCAACGCGGACGCGCTTGGAGTCGAACCGGATTTCCGGGAAAAGTATGACATCCATGTCCACGTTCCGGCAGGAGCGGTACCGAAAGACGGCCCTTCGGCAGGGGTGACGATGATGACGGCGCTCGTGTCGCTGCTTACCGGAAGGCTTGTCCGTAACGACCTCGCAATGACGGGGGAGATTACACTTCGGGGTGCGGTCCTGCCGATCGGTGGAGTCAAGGAGAAAGTGATCGCCGCCGTGCGCTCGGGCATAAAGACTGTTGTCCTTCCCAAGAAGAACGAGCTTGATCTCGATGAGGTGCCGGCCAACGTCCGCGATCAGCTTAAATTCAAATTCGTGGACGAGATGCCTGAAGTACTCTCCTTCGCCCTTCGTCCCGTCAAGAGGGAAGACAAGCCCCCCGCCCGTGCCGAAGTGCCGATTGCAAATTGATTAAACAGGCCTAAGGGAAGTCGACAATCCGGGAGCGGCATCCGTTCAGGGTGCCGCTTCTTTCTTTTACGAGAAATGGTAGCACGCTTCGGGCAGGTCTGTTCAAAAGAGACCTCCGGGTTGTGTCAGGCGAGGAAGTTCTCCCCTTTCTAACAGCGTTGTGACCCGACGGTGCAGAGTTTGTTTTCCTTTCGGGTCTTGATTAATTTGATAAGGAATCTGGCGTTTTATAGGCAAGTCCTGGTGAGTCAATGATGGCTACAAAAGTATTCCTTCCGAGAAATGATGGAGCAAAGCACTAAATGCGCGAAGCGAACCTCAAGATAAATAAGCCGAAAACCTTCTGCGGAATAGTCGGAGTCTACGGAGCGGAGAACGCATCGAATTTTATCTACTACGGGTTGAACGCTCTACAGCATCGCGGCCAGGAGGCCGCCGGCATAGTGACACGGGAAAGGGCCCCCGACCGGACATTCTTTAACGTTCATAAAAGCACCGGTCTGATCGCCGACGTGTTCAAAGATGAAAGAATCCTCACGGACGTGCTGAGAGGGGACGCCGGCATCGGTCACAACAGGTATTCCACGACTGGGGCCGCGGAAAGCCATAAGAATGTTCAGCCGATAGTGGTGAACTACCGGAAGGGGAATCTCGCGATAGCGCACAACGGCAATCTCACTAATTCGCACGGGCTCCGGGACGTGCTGACCGAGAATGGGACGTTGTTTCAGACAACGACCGACACCGAGATTATCCTCCACTTGATTGCCAGGAGCCAGAAGGAAACGGTGATCGAACAGGTTTACGAAGCGCTGAATGCGATCAGGGGGGCGTTTTCGCTTGTCATACTCTCCGACAACCAGCTCATAGTTGCCAGGGATCCGTACGGATTTCGTCCGCTTGCGCTGGGGAGAATCGGAAAGGCATTCATCGCGGCTTCCGAGACCTGCGCGTTTGACCTTCTTGGGGCGGAATACATCCGCGATGTTGAGCCCGGCGAGATCGTCATCATCGACGATGATGCGATTGCGGCGGGGGAAGTGCGTTCGATGTTCCTCCCAGACATCCCAAAGCAGTCGCGCCATTGTATTTTCGAGTATATATATTTTTCCCGGCCCGACAGCAAAATTTTCGGTGAGAGCGTCGACAAGGTTAGGCGAAAAATCGGCAAGGGATTGGCGGAAGAATCTCCGGTCGAAAACGACGAGGATGAGAAGCTCGTCGTGATAAGCGTCCCCGACTCTTCGAATACGGCTACGCTCGGTTATGTCTCCCAGAGCACGAAAATGGGAATCAAGGCGAAATTTGAAATCGGCCTCATCAGGAGCCACTACATCGGAAGGACATTTATACAGCCCAACCAGTATTCGCGCGACCTGAAAGTGAAAATAAAGTTTAACACCGTCAAAGGGGTACTGAAGGGGCGAAAGGTCGTGATCGTGGACGATTCAATAGTTCGCGGGACGACGAGCAAGCAGCTGGTGAAGCTGATCCGGGAGGCGGAGCCGGCGGAAGTCCATTTCCGCGTGAGTTCGCCTCCGATAATGCATCCCTGCTACTACGGAATGGATTTTCCCTCTGAACGCGAATTGTTCGCGAACCAGTTCGATGGGAACATAGAACTCATGCGGAAGGAGCTGAACGTCGATTCGCTCGCTTACCTGTCGCTGGAGAAGCTGCTCGATTCGGTCCCGGTTACCGAGCGCAAAGGCTACTGCACGGCGTGTTTCAGCGGCGAGTATCCGACTGAGGTGGAGGGAAACAGCAAGGAGGAGTTTGAGGCGAATATACATGAGGCGAAGGTTTAGGTGCCTCCTTTTCGTCTGCGGTTGTGCAGACGCCGGCTGGGATGCAGGAGATAACGAAAGACTTTTCCGAAAATTGGGAGTGATCCTCGGTTGACAGGAGCGTCGAGCGGAAGTGAAATATTGAAGGTGGAGAAGCGGTGGACCGTATCCAATATTCTCAGCCTGAGTCGCGTCTTCTTCCTCGTGCCGATTGTAATCCTCATCCTCAAGCCCGGAAGCGGGTACCGGATGGCGGTTATTGTGCTGATGCTTCTGGCGGCATCCACCGATTTCCTTGACGGGCTCCTCGCGAGAAAGCTGAACCAGGTTACCGATTTCGGCAGGCTGCTCGACCCGGTGACGGACAAGATATGTCTCATTACTATTTCCGCGGCGCTTGTTATTGTGGGTGATGTACCCTTATGGTTCGCGGCACTCGTCGCCCTGCGCGATATACTCATCGTCGCCGGAAGTTCTTTTATAATCCGCCGTAGAAAGGTTGTCGTTCAGTCGGTCTGGGCGGGGAAGTGGACCGTGACTATCCTGGCGGTTTATCTGTTGCTTGCCACGTTAAGGATTGATTCCCTTTTTACGGTCAAACTCTTTTTTCTTTACCTCAGCACATTTGCGCTCTTCGCTTCACTCGGCGTATATATAATGATATATCGGAAACACATGGCGGCGAATGGCTGACATCTGTACCCCGATGCATATCCCGGTTCAGCCTAACAGAGGATTTCAGTGCTAATGGGATTACTTGATCGATTCAAGAAAGTAAAAGACGGACTGTCGAGAACGCGTTCGACCTTCGCCGATCGGATCACGAAAGTCATATCCAGGAAGACGAAGATCGACGACGAACTAATCGACGAGATCGAAGAGACGTTGCTCTCGAGCGACGTCGGCTTTGACGCCACCGGGAAGATTATCGGAGACATAAGGGCCCGTGTTAAAGCCGAGGGTTTTGAAGATTCTTCTATGTTGAAGAGCCTTCTGAAGGAAGAAATCGCGAAGTATTTGATGGAGCCTGACGGAAGCGCGGCGGTCATCGAAAAACCGCGGGTCATAATGATCGTCGGAGTGAACGGCGTCGGGAAGACGACGACTGTCGGTAAGCTTTCCTACAATTTCAGGAACGAAGGGAAGAAGGTCCTGATCGCCGCAGCTGACACATTCCGCGCGGCTGCCAACGAACAGCTCCAAATATGGGCCGATCGGGCAGGCGTGGAGATAATCCAGCAGGAACCGGGCACAGATCCCGGTGCCGTCGCTTATGACGCGGTAAGCGCGGCAAAGGCTCGCGGCGTGGATGTCGTTCTGATCGATACCGCGGGACGGCTCCATACCAAGACGAATCTGATGGAAGAACTCAGGAAGATCACGAGGGTGATCGGGAAAGTAATTCCGGGCGCTCCGCATGAAGTCTATCTTGTGCTCGACGCAGTTACCGGCCAGAACGGGCTCGTGCAGGCGAAACAGTTCCTTCAGTCCGCGGGGGTCACGGGAATAGTCTTGACCAAGCTCGACGGTACCGCCAAGGGAGGCATTGTGATTGCTATCAGCCAGGAGCTTAAATTACCTGTGAAGTATATCGGCGTCGGCGAGGGGATAGATGACCTGCAGCCGTTCGACCGCACCACTTTTGTCGACGCGTTGTTTTCTGAAGCCGAAGAGGAGAATCACATCCAGGGATCCGCAGCAAAGGGAGCTTGATGGCAAAAATTAAAGTCCTTTCCGAAGAAATCGCGAGTAAAATTGCGGCAGGCGAGGTCGTCCAACGCCCGGAGTCGGTAGTAAAAGAGCTGATTGAAAACTCAATAGATGCCGGCGCAAGGTCGATCGACGTCGAAGTGAAGGATGCCGGAAAGAGTTTCATCAGGATTACGGACGACGGTGCCGGGATGAACGAAGAAGACGCCCTCCTCGCGTTCGAACGCCATGCGACAAGTAAAATAGAGACATACCAGGATCTGGAAAATGTCGCGACGCTCGGGTTCCGTGGAGAAGCGCTCTACTCGATCGCAGCCGTCTCACAGATTGAACTGAAGACGAAGACCGCCGCGGAGGATGCCGCCGTGTATCTGCGAGTCGACGGAGGACGGCAGGAAGAAGTTTCCAGGACGGCCCACGGGACCGGAACCACAGTCATTGTGAAAAACCTCTTCTACAATACGCCTGCCAGAAGAAACTTCATGAAGGCTAACCCCACTGAGTTCCGTCATATTTACCAGACTGTTTCAAGATACGCCATAGCGTTCCCGGAGATCGAGTTCAGGCTGCAATCGGGCGACGAGGTTGTCCTGCGAGCGAAATCAGACACGGTCCGCGGGAGGCTCGATGAGGTCTTCGGCGAGCGGTTCACCGATTCGCTGGTCGCGTTCGAGGAAGATTACGATCATCTCAAGGTCAGCGGTTTCCTCGGCAAGCCGGAATATACTAAGCGCACCCGCGGCGAGCAGTTCCTCTTCCTCAATAAAAGATATGTGCTCAGCAAGGCGATAAATCACGCGGCGTTTTCCGCGTACGAGAATCTCATCGACAAAGGCGATTTCCCGTTCTTCGCGATCTTCATTGAAATGCCGCCCAATGAAGTGGATGTCAATGTCCACCCGTCGAAACTGGAAGTCAAATTCCGGGACGAACGGAGCATTTACGGCGCGATCCGCTCGGCGACGCGAAGCGCGCTGGTGAAAAGCGACCTTGTGCCCGAGATGGCGATCGCACCCGACTCCGGTCGCTTTGTCAGCCGTCCCACGACGGAGTCGTCACGCGGCGGGATCGTCCCCGTCTCGTTCAACTCGAATCCTGGCCAGCACGGAGGATCCTCCGGCCGGTACATCGATGACGAGCGCATAGCGGACGCCGTCGATCCGTTATTCTCTTTGCGATTCCCGCAGAACAGGTCCACCTCCGCCGAATCGGCGGGCTCGGAAGGCGGCTCGCTGGAAGATACCGGCAGCATCATTTACCAGCTTCACAACAAGTATATAATTTCACAGATCTCTACAGGTCTTCTCGTCATCGACCAGCACGCCGCGCACGAGCGCGTGATCTATGAGAGAACGCTGAAACGGTTTAGCGAGCATGGCCAGAATACCCAGCAGCTCCTTTTCCCGATCAGCATCAACCTGGATCCCGCCGACTTCACGGTGGTCGAGGAGACGATCCCAGACTTGAACCTTATGGGATTCAGTTTAAAGACCTTCAGCGGCTCGACGGTGGTCCTCGACGGCGTACCGGTCGATCTGAAGCCCGGAAGAGAGAGCACGATACTCACCGAAATAATCGAAGATTACAAACGGGACAATGACCTGCGCCTCACCCCGCGGGAAAAACTCTGCAAGACGTACGCGTGCAAGGCGGCGGTGAAGGCGGGAGATTATCTCACGATAGAAGAGATGGAATCACTCATCGATCAACTCTTTGAAGCCGAAGTCCCGTACGTCTGCCCTCACGGCAGGCCGGTGCTCGTGAAGATTCCGCTTTTGGAATTGGATAAGAAATTCGGAAGGATCTGACAGGACTCTCCGCGAGGCTTCGTTCTCCCCGAAATCCGGTAGTGGGCTATTTTGAATCGAAACATTAGCACACAGATAACACGGGATAGAACAAGATAACCACGGATCAAATTATTATTAATCGATGTATCAGTGAAAATCCGTGCCTCTTTCAGTGTACTCTGTGTGCAAAAATCTTAAAGTAGCCCACCACCGAAATCCCTCAAATTTGAACCTGTTTTCCCCCTTTCTTATATTAAATTTCACTATTCTCAATTAACGAACTGATATAGAGTATGTCCGAGACAGTATCATTGCGTGGCAAGAAAAGAACTCATACTTGTGGTGAGCTTAGAGCGAACAATATTAACGATGTCGTTACTCTGAATGGTTGGGTCGACGGCCGGCGGGACCTTGGCGGGGTCATTTTTATCGACCTCCGGGACCGTTACGGAAAGACCCAGGTCGTTTTCGCACCTCAACATAATGAATCCGTTTATCAAACCGCGAAGCAGTTAAGAAGCGAAGACGTGCTGGCCGTCGTGGGCAAAGTTGAACGCCGTCCCGAGGGCACGCGGAACAAGAGCCTGCCGACCGGTGAAATAGAAGTGCTTGGGGACGACCTCGTAATCCTGAGCGAGGCAGAAACCCCGCCGTTCCCGATCGAAGATGTCATCGACACGAGCGAAGAGCTGCGCCTGAAGTACCGCTTCCTCGATCTGAGGCGCCACCAGATGCAGAGCAACCTGGCCGTTCGGCACAGGATGGCGCAGACGGTGCGGCGATATATGGATTCACTGAATTTCCTGGAGATCGAGACGCCCTTCCTCATGAGGAGCACGCCGGAGGGGGCACGCGATTACCTGGTTCCGAGCCGCATACATCACGGGAAATTCTACGCGCTCCCGCAGTCCCCGCAGACTTACAAACAAATATTGATGGTCTCCGGGTATGACAGGTACTTTCAGATAGTGAAGTGCTTCCGCGACGAAGACCTGCGGGCGGACCGCCAACCCGAGTTCACGCAGATCGACATCGAAATGTCCTTCGTCCTCGAAGAAGATATCTACCAGATGGCGGAAGGACTCGTGAAGACACTCTTCAAGGAAGTGAAAGGGCTCGAGATAAAGACTCCGCTGCCGCGGCTGAGTTATGACGAAGCGATGAAGAAATACGGAAGCGATAAACCCGATCTGCGTTTCGGGCTCGAGATAGAGGACGTTACCGAGCTTCTGAAGGGGTCCCAGTTCAAGGTATTTGAATCCGCCATTCAGAGCGGGAGCTTGATTTGCGGAATTAATCTGAAGGGACATGCCGGACTGAGCAGAAAACAGGTCGACGAGCTGACCGATCTCGCGAAGGCCTGCGGCGCCGCCGGACTGGTCTACTTCAAAGCGACTCCGGAATCCCTCGATTCGCCGACTGCAAAATTCTTTTCTCAGGAACAGCTGAAGAGCCTGCGTGAAGCGTTCGCCGCCCAAACGGGTGACCTTATACTTCTCGTGACGCAGCCCGCTAAACAGATCTACGGGACTCTCGGCCAGTTCCGCCTCGAGGCAGCGAAGAAATTCGACCTCGTTGATCAGGAGAAGAATTCGCTCCTGTGGGTCACTGAGTTTCCGCTGCTTGAGTGGTCGGAAGACGAAAAGCGATTCGCGGCGATGCACCACCCGTTCACGTCGCCGAAAGACGAGGATGTTGCCATACTCGATGAAGGCCTCTCGGAACATAAGAGAAAAAAGAGATGGACTTCCGATAACCCGGTAGGGAAGGCCCACGCGAGGGCGTATGACCTTGTCTGGAACGGGAATGAAATTGCGGGCGGGAGCATAAGGATATTTCAATCGGCCCTGCAACAGAAAATGTTTAACTGCCTCGGAATTTCCGAAGAGGAGGCGCAGAAGAAGTTCGGCTTCCTCCTGGAAGCGTTCAAATACGGAGCTCCTCCGCACGGCGGCATCGCTTTCGGCTTCGACAGGCTCGTTATGCTGTTCACGGGAAGTAAATCGATCCGGGATGTCATCGCGTTCCCGAAGACAAGCAGCGCTATGTCGCTGATGGACGAAGCGCCGAACGAGGTTAGCCGGGAACAATTAATGGAACTTCATTTGAAGGTGATCTGATATGTTCATATACGGTCTGATTCTGCTGCTCGCTGCCCAATCGGGATTCAATAACAATAGAACGGGGAAAATGGAAGCACTAGGCAAGTTGGTGAAGACGGAAAAGACACAAAACGAAGTGGTCTCGGAGTATGAGTCGGGGAAAGCTAAGCTCCAGCTCTTCAAATCCGGAATACTTCATTTAACTCTTGAGAGGGGTGATGACGGGAGAAAATCGTTGGCCGTCGTCGAGACTCCCGAGGAATTGTCCGGCCACGAAGTGAATGTCGGCGGGGATATAGTCAGCGTCAGTTTTGCCGATGGCACCGTCCGATTCTCGCCCAAAACGATGGGCCTGAGGCTTCTTTCAAAGGATGGAGCCGATTTGCTCGATCTTGACTCCATCGCGTACAGCGATACCGGGATGACGGCCGGATTTGATATCCACAAGGCAAGAAACTTCTACGGCCTTGGGGAAAAGACACTCCCTTACAACAAGTACGGCAGCCGCTGGACGATGTGGAATTCCGATTTCCCGGCGTACGGTGTGAAGTTCGATCCGCTGTACGAAACCGTCCCGTTTCTTCTCAAGGCCGACACCAGCGGCGCGTACGGACTGTTTTTTGACAACACGTCACGCTCAACATTCGACGTCGGTGCGACAAAAGGCGACAGGCTGACCTATACCGCCAGGGCCGGGGCTTTTGAGCTGTATGTTATTACAGGCAAGAACGCGGCCGATGTCGTCCGCAAATTCGCCGACTTGACGGGAAAAATGCATATGCCTCCGATGTGGTCGCTCGGGTACCAGCAGTCGAGATGGAGCTACTATCCGGAATCGAAGGTGCTGGATCTCGCGCATGGGTTTCGGGATAACAAGGTCCCGTGCGACGTTATCTACCTCGATATCGATTATATGGACGGTTTCAGGTGCTTCACGTGGAGCCCGACCAACTTCCCGACTCCGAAGAAGATGCTCGATACGCTTCACAGCCTCGGATTCAAAGTTGTGACCATCATCGACCCGGGCATAAAGAACCAGAAGGGTTACGGAGTCTATGACAGCGGGATGAAGAAGGATGTCTTTGTCAAGATGCCGAGCGGCAAGTACTTCGTCGGCAGGGTGTGGCCTGGCGATTGTGTATTCCCGGATTTCTTCGACAAGAAGGCGAGAGCATGGTGGGGCGAACAGTATAAGTTTCTTCTCGGTTACGGTGTAGACGGCTTCT
The DNA here is from genome assembly GCA_963806435.1 of uncultured Bacteroidota bacterium. GTDB lineage: Bacteria > Bacteroidota > Ignavibacteria > Kryptoniales > JAKASW01 > JAKASW01. The sequence continues at coordinate 63,903 of CAWEBD010000075.1, read as the reverse complement.
GGAATGACATGAACGAGCCCAGCGTATTCGATACTCCGAACAAGACTTTTCCTCCTGACGCGGTACACGATCTTGATGACGTCGCTGTTATGCACTATGAGCTTCACAACGCATACGGCATGCAGATGGCGCGCGCCACGCGTGAAGGCCTCGAGAAGCTCCAGCCCGACAAGCGTCCGTTTGTCCTGACGCGCGCGAACTACGCGGGGGGACAGCGCTATGCTGCCATGTGGACGGGCGACAATTTCGCGAGCTTCGCACATCTGAAACTCGCTCTCGCTATGTTTCTGAACATTGGAGTAAGCGGCCAGCCTTTTGTGGGAAGCGATGTGGGAGGGTTCGTCGGTAACCCGAGCGCGGATCTCTTTACGCGCTGGCTGGAACTCGGTGCTTTCACTCCGTTCTTCAGGACCCACAGCGTCAAGGATTCCAAACCCCGCGAGCCGTGGGCCTTCGGCGAGGAATACACACGGATCAACCGTAAGATCATCGACAGAAGATATGAGATGCTCCCGGAGATCTATACGGCATTCAGAGCTGCCCACGAGAATGGCATGCCGATCGTAAGGCCTCTCTATCTCGATTACCCGAATGATCCGGAGGCTTACAAGATTTATGATGAGTTCATGTTCGGCGACAATATCCTTGTGGCTCCGGTACTGGATTCGGGTGTCGTCAAGAGAGATGTGTATTTACCCCGGGGAAACTGGCAAAGCTTTTACGACGGGACTGACGTTCCCGCCGGGAGACACGAGATAGTCGCGCCGCTCGGGATGACGCCGGTCTTTGTTAAGGGAGGGACAATCCTGTTCATGCAGAGTCTGATCCAATCCACCAGTGAGCAGGCAGACACGCTCTACCTACGTGTCTACGGCGACAAGTCAGCGGAAGGCAATGCGTATTTTGACGACGGAGAGACTCTTGCGTATCGGAACGGGGATTTCCTAAAAATGAAGGTGACGTTCGGAACGAGCGGAGCCGCTGCGGAATTTAATTTCACATCGGAGGGGCGATTCAGCCCCGGCTACAAAGAAATGACTTTGCGCCTGGCAGAGACCGGCAAGTTGTCAATCCACAGTGCCGTCGCTCAGACTCGCGGCGGACGTAAAATGGACGGTGTTATCACGCGAACCGGGAATCTTGTTCAGATCACATTCCCGTTTGACGCGTCGATAAGCACAATCCGGGTGGAGTGACGCGAGATTCGATCTCCCGACGTCGGCGAACGACTCACTCATCACGGCGCCTTTATGAATAAGCCGTCAGCGAAGTGTTACTCTTCATTGTCGAGAAACGGAGCGGCGTTCAAAATTCAGAGGCATAAAAAATTGAGACGGGCGCACGCGACATCCGCCGATGCGTTGCGCATGCGTCAAGAGTTCGATCTTCCCGAGGGGGGAATCCTCACAAGTGCCCATCTTTAAAAGTGTTACATCTACGTTAGGTATAGTTACCTTTTTGTAATGAGCCTTGTTTTTCTTCTATCAGGACTCGTTTTCTAGCGTAGAATGGCCCCTTTTTCTGGCATGGCTATTGACCATAGTAGAGTGACCATGAAAAAGAATTTGAACATAGGGTTTTTGAAGACCTTCTCCATTCAGGGGGAAACGCGAAACGATTCTCAAAACAAAGAACATTACAGGAGGCTTACAATGAAAAAGTTAATGTTGGTAACGGCGATGGTTCTCGGCTTTGCCGGAATGTCGTTCGCACAAGGTGAAACAGCCAACACGGGTGCCCTTGTAAAAGGGAATGTCGTGATGGCCGTGGGAATCCTAGAGAGTGGAACGTTGGACTTTGGCAACATCGCGGTCAACTCAACACCGACCCCGATCAACCCCAATTCAGCACCAAGCGTTCCGCTATTCACCGTAACCGGAGCTCCAAGTGCTCAGGTGTATTTTACATTCGGCAGCAGCCTTTCGCTCACTGGCCCGGGCACACCTTTGACGTTTACACCTAATCTTGTCGGATCCAACGTTACCGGCAATCAATCCGGCGCGACAACAGTCAATTCAGGAAACACGAACCTCGTTCCTTTGGATGCTGTGAATGGTAATTATTTTGTCTGGCTGGGTGGTAGTGTCGCGGCTATTCCAGCTCTTCAAACTGTCGGTGCATACTCGGGCACTTTCACGCTGACTGTTACTTACGCCGGGTACTGAGGATTTGTGGCGTCTCCAGTGATTTGCCACCATATAGAAAATATGATGGGTATGACCGAAGGCTCAGCAGAAATGCTGAGCCTTCTCCTTTTTTTGTTCGCAAATATTTTTGCGTCCCCAACCGAGGAGAAGATGGTTGGAGCGTTCGGATGCGGCCGTGGGAAACGCGACCGCGGTAGTTCGGCCAGGCCCCTTCCGTGAGGGTGCTGAGAGTAGAGATGAATCACCTCAAGAGTTGCTTGTTTACCCGATGGGATTTAAGATGCCAAGTATGAAAAGACTGGTTCAGATAGGTTTGTTGTTGATGCTGGCGCTCAGAGCTAACCAGGCGATGGCGCAGAATCCTGCCGTGACGATCCTGAGTGACCTTTCCTTCGGAAGTACAACCACGACCAAGACTATAGCTTACAATAACGCGGCAGCCGCGCACTTTCAGGTTCAATTTCCAACTTATAGTCAAGCGGGAACTGTTTCGTTTACATTTATTTTGCCGTCAGACCTCACGGACGTAGCCGGCAATAACCTGCCAATTAGCTTTGCGACTAATTCAGCCGCATACCACGTTGATGTGAACAGTACGACCGGGGCGACTACGTTTGATCCTAACGCCGGTTTGAGCGGAACGCTGGGGCAAGCTGCCCATACAGATTATTTCTGGCTTGGTGGAACCGTCACGCCGCCGGGAATAATTTCGCCGCGTCAAACTACTCCGGTATAGTGACAGTGTCAGTAAATGTTACCATCGGCGCGCAGAACTACTCAGCGACGCAGACTATAACGGTCACGGCAACATTACTCGGGAACGTGTCTCTCTCCGCTACGGGGACTCTCGATTTCGGCTTTGTCGTGGCGGGGACGACTCCGCCTTCCCTGAGTGCTCTGGCGGGCGGCGCGCCCCAATTCGTCGCCACCGGCGTAAGGAACAACAGAAGTATTGTAACGTTCTCCGCTACTACGACTTTGAACGATGTGAATGGAAATACTCTGAGTTTTACACCAAGTGTATACGGCTCGGGAACGAATAATCAAGTCGGGTCTGTGCCAATTACCTCCGGATCGACGCTAAATACCGGGAAAAACACTAATCATAATTATTACTTTTGGCTTGGCGGGTCTCTGAGTGCGGTTCCAAGCGGGCAGCCTCCGGGCAGTTACACCGGAGCCTTCGTTCTTACCGTGGTACGTTGAATGATTGGGATGAAACTTTAGATTTGTTAAATTAGGGCTATGAAAAAGACACTAACCGTACTCCTCGTATTGTTGTCCGTTACCCTGGTTCGGGCACAGGTCATCGTGGCGCCGACGATCCTCTTTATGAGCGACCAGTCGCGCTTCGGCACTTTCATAGTGATGAACCGGTCAAACACGCCGCAGGAGATCTCTATTTCTTTCAGGTTTGGCTTCCCGGAGACTGACTCCGCCGGGAACATCAGGATGCAATATGACGACAGCCTGATGGCGAGAGACCATTCCTGCGATCCCTGGTTGAGAGGGTTTCCCCAGAAATTTATCGTCAATCCGGGCCAACAGCAGGTCGTACGTCTCCTTGTCAGCGCGCCGCAGAGCATTCCGGATGGCGAATACTGGACGAGGCTCATCACCAGCTCGACTCCGCAGGCAAAGACCATCGATACGGTAAGGACCGGCATAACGGCGAACATAACTTTCGTGCTTCAGCAGGTGACGACTGTCGTCTACAAGAAGGGGTATGCCAACACGACCGTGGACATTCCTGAATTCCGCGCCTCTCGGGATTCCTCTTCGATGAACCTAGTGGCTCGGGTCGCCCGCGGGGGGAATTCACCCTTCTTCGGGAAGATGTCGGTCGCCGTCAAAGACGCGGCAGGGAACACAGTTTATACAAGTCAGGAAATCCTCGCGATCTACCCGAACAGTATGTATGTGAAATTTGCGGTCCCCCTGTCGAACTTACGCAGTGGAAAATACTCCGCGGAGGTGACTCTGGATTCCGACCGGAACGATATTCCGGGCGAAGATCTGCTGAAAGTCCCGACTCAGGAAAAGGGTTTGACTTTCGAGGTTCAGTAACGTTTCGTCGCACTTTCCATCAATCATCTTTGCGGTATGTCAATCAGAAGCTTGTAGAAAGAAACACACGGGAGTAACAAATCTGCGCACGAGGATATTTACGGGTAGGGCTTCTCTTCGCGCTTCTGGCCGTATCTAACAGAGCGGAGGCGCAGGACGTTTCCGGAAAGGCGGAAACGCAGGATATCTATCTCTCCTTCAACTTCGGCGGGCTGGTCAACACCGTCGTTTCAGCACTCTATTACAATGACTCCGTCTACGTACCCGTCGGCACCGTTCTCAGTCAGCTGCGGGTTAACCAATCGGTAAACATGCGCTCGAAGACGCTCACAGGCTTTTATATAAAGCCTTCAGACAAATATGAAATTAACTTTGCCACCGGTGTTGCCATTCTCGGCGGACGGGAAATCCAATTCGACACCTCAAGCGTGATTATCGGGCAGGTCGATTTCTACGTTCTCCCTTCTTTGTTCAAGAAACTCTTTGGTCTTGATGTGAGCGTCGACTTCAATTCACTCTCGCTGGTCCTCAACACGAATCAGGAATTGCCTATCATTGAAGACTACCGGAGAGAGACGCGGAGGAATTACATGATTGTCGCTCCGCAGGCCAATCTTATCCAGGCCCCTCTTGAGTTCCCGCGGCAGCACTTCATGTTGAACGGTGGCGTCCTTGATTACTCTCTGTCCGCCTACAGCAGCGGTGGACAATCGAATTACAACTACGGGCTGACAGGCGGTGCCGAGATTCTCGGCGGTGAGACTGAAGGATCCCTTCTCGGCACTGTGTCAAGCGGCAGTCCCAGCCTCTACTCCAGCACGTTCAGCTGGAAATACACATTCGACTCCACGGATTACATCTCTTACGCGGGGCTGGGCAACTTGTATTCCGACGGATTGACTCAGTACGGTTACCGCGGTGTTCAGGTATCGAATCAGCCTCTGACGTTGCGGACCGTTTTCGGTAAGTATGTCGTGGACGCGAATACAAGTCCCAACTGGGATGTCGAACTTTATCTGAACGGTCAGCTCGTCGGATACAGGAGGGCGGATGCCCAGGGGCACGCGGAGTTTTCGATCCCGCTGGTTTACGGCACCTCATACGTCCAGCTGAAGTACTACGGCCCCAATGGTGAGTTTCGCGAAAGCGACAGAAGGCTTCAGATACCCTTCACCTTCGTGCCAGCCGGCCAGGTGAACTACACCGTCAGCGGCGGCAAGCTTAACAATACGGACTACAATTTCCTCTCGGCAAACGTCATCTTCGGCCTTACTGACTGGATGAGCGACAAGATCGGCATGGATTACGTGGATAACCCGCTCTTTTCGAAGCCCCTGCTTTATAACTCGCTTTCGATGCGTTTCGGGCCCGAATATATGTTGAGTATCGATGCGGCGCCATCCGCCTTTTACAGGTCGACCTTCAACGCGCTATATGCCTCGCAGGCGGCCTTTGACCTGTCGTACGCGCACTACAGCCAGAACCTCCTTTACAACCCGGGTATGAAGATCGAGGATGCGGAAGCCGACGCCTATATGCCCTTCTCGATTGGGAACAGTGGCTTTAACGTAAGGATGGCGGGGAGTGCTCAGGACTACGTCGGCGGCCAAACCGCGTACAGCTACTCCGGGTATTTGTCCTCGAGTCTGTCCCAGTTCAACGCCTCCGTCGGATACCTCGGATCTATCATCGACTACGGCGGCGGAGGAGCTATCCGGAGCTACGCTTACACGGGATCATTGCTCTACTCTCTCTTTTTCGATCAGGGAGCTCTCGATTTCCTCAATGGGACACTCGTGGATGTGACGGCGAGATATGGGGTGCTGAAAAACTCGCTCGACGATATTTCGTTGCAGCTTTCCAAGAATATCCAGCGGTACATTAGGATCGGCGTTTCAGCAGAGAGAGATTATATCAACAAAGCGACGACTTTCAACTTGCAGATCGTCGCCGATCTACCTTTCACCCGATCGACTACGACCGCCCAGGTCCAGAACGGCGCGCAATCGTACTCGGAAAACATAAGTGGGTCCATTGGTTTCGATAGCAACTACAAACGCTTCCTCTTCAACGATCTCGAGTGGGTCGGACATTCAGCGGCTTCCATGAGGATGTTCGTCGACGCGAACGGCAATGGAAAATACGACGACGGGGAGGAGGTCATCAAGAACGGACAGATCACCCTCAGGCAGGCGGCGGAATCACAAACATCCTCTGATGGCGTTATTCGGGACTGGAATCTCCTACCATATACGCAATACAGCGCGGACGTCGACCTGAGTTCAATCCGCAATCCTCTCTGGATACCTAAAGAGAAGTCGTTCTCCTTCGTTACCGACCCGAACTCCTACAAGCGGATTGACGTGCCTTTCTATGTGGGAGGGATCGTCGAAGGTACAGTCCTCCGCCAGCACGCCGGCAGGTCAAGTGCGATCGCCGGGTTGACACTCGTTATCGAATCCCTTTCCAACGGAGTGAAGAGAAGCGTGACGGTATTTAATGACGGCAGTTTCTACTATATGGGATTGCCTCCCGGACAGTATGAAGCACAGGTTGACTCCGCCCAGCTCTCAGTGTTGGGAGTGTACTCCGAGCCGCGCGTCCTGGATTTTACCGTCAAGCCGACCAAGGAGGGTGACTTTGTCGAAGGACTTGGAATAGTATTGAAGAGCAAGCAGGCATCCGGAGCCCCGGCCAGTGTTGAACCGCCTCCTCAAAAGACCGAGCCCGTTGCGTCGACTACTGCGAGAGAACCCGAGAAGTACGTCGTCCAGGTGGGTGCTTTCACAACGGCAGACCGCGCCGCGAAATTGGCCAGGTGGGCCAGGATAAGGACCGGCCAGATACTGGAAGCGAGATTCAATTCGAGATCGCATTTATACGTCGTGCAGACGGATACTTTCGCTGCGAAGAAAACCGCTTTGGAGAGATTGGATGTTTTCATGAACAAGTTCGGATTCTTCGATTCATTCGTCTGCTCGACACTCGATACCAGTTCACACTACCTCTTCTCCGTTCAGCTCGCGGCATTCCAGTCGGTGCGCCAGGCAACCCGGTTCGCGGCCAGGTTAAAACGAGAAACAGGATATTCAACGGTAACCCAGTTTAAGAGATCCACTCGTTTGTTCTCTGTCATGGTTGGACCTTACAGGTCGGAGCCGGAATCGGAGGCGGTGATGAATCGATTGAAGAAGAGGTGGGATTGCCGCAATGCCTTCGTGTTTATCGACGGACAGGTCGAAACCCAGTCCATGTACACTATCACGCTCGGAAAGTTTGCGAGTGAATACCAGGCGGACTGGTTCGCGAATTCCTTCCGATGGCGAACCGGCCTGATCGCATTTGTCGGTTTTAACTCTGAGAAGATGGAGTTCGACGTGTTTACTCCGAGCTTCAGAACCAGCGGAGAGGCGGTCGCATTCCTCGAGAAGATCAAATCGTTTGGGAGCTATGGCTCCGCCCGGGTAGTTCCAATCCACTGAGTGGGGTCTTACCTCCGTAAAGCCATTTCGTCTAAGCCTCATCAAATCAAGTACTTCCTTCCGATAAATCGGTAATAGTTACCGCTCACCGCGATGCTTCGGCAGTCTGTGCTTTATGACGAGTCGGTCTAACCAACACTAATCTTGATGCTTACACCAATCACCGAGAGTTTCTTCAGTGAAGAAGACTTTGGCATTGCCTTCGTACATATAATGCTCGTAAGCAATGAAAAACTCAAAATACATATCACTTCTTCTGGCCCTCGTCGGAGTGATGCTCATGGCTTCTGCATCGCAGGCCCAGGTTACGGCTACTGCAACAGTCACGCTGACAGTTATTGCCGCCCCAGGTATGAATTTCACTCCCGCCCCAAAGGTGGGTACGGGTTCTGCCGCCTTAACTCACCCGGAAATATCCGGGAATGCCGGGATGACTTTCCAAAGCTCCAGCAACGTTATGGTAAAGCTCAACTCCAAGAATCTGCCCGGTTCGAGCTTCAATTTCGAGCAGGGACAGGTCAGGACATTCACGGCAAAAGAGTTGAGCGGGGTTTCCAGCGTGGAGATAGACTATCTGGGGAGCTAATCCCTACCTGGAGCACCTGGCGGGGTCAGGCCCCGTGAAAATTCTGTAATCTGATCTTACCTAACTGTAACACATTTCCAAAGACAATCCGTCAAATCCCTCAAAAGGCGCCTGTTTTCAGGGCGTTGAGTGGCATGAATCATGCAGGTTATGATGTAATGGAAGAGAGCTTAGTTACATCGGATTTCCTGAAAGTCTTTGAAACGGTCAGAATCCCGTTCGTTCTGACAGATTCAAACCTTCTTCTGATTTACGCCAACCGCTTCTCGCGGGAGGTGCTCCCGCTGAGGCTGGAGAAAGGGAAGAAGCTTGAGATAGATGGTTTCCTTCAACATGAAGACTCGATCGCGTTTGAACGGATGGTCTCCGACTGCAAGCAGAATGGAGAAAGCATCGGCACGCTCAAGCAAAAGGGAATCGACAAGTATTACAAGGTCAAAGCCTATTACCTGGAGAACCGCGACAGCGAGATTGTCCTCCAATTCGAGGACGTGTCGCAATCCAGAATCCTTGAGAACCAATTGTACGAGCATCTTGTGGATCTGTACAGCCAACTTGAGAATCAGGAGCGAGAGATAGCGGATTTGAAAGCTATACTCCTCCGCTCAAGAGAAGACTGACCGCCCCTTATTCTCGACAATCACACCATCGACAATCCTTCGTAACATTCCCTGAATACTTTGTCGCGATCTCCGCGCGGGAGAGTGCGGTTGATTAGCGGATAGAGGATGAGCTCCTCCTTTTTATTGTGGACCGCTAACCTTTCAATCAACAAGTCGATTTGCGCCGGTAATGTCCTCTCATCTATGCTCTCCGGCGGTTTTGAAATCAACGACGTAATTTCCCGATGTTCTGCGATCATAACCTGGACGGGACCCATCTGTCCGGGAGATGCATGCTCACCGAATGCCGCAAATAGGACGGTCTCCTCCATCTCGATGTGCTTGAGAAGCTGTTTTCTGGCTTTTGAGTAATATCCCTTTGCTTTCCCGGATTCTCCGGCAGAGTTGCGAAGGCGTGTTATATTCATATCGATTCTCTTGTGGTCGCTTTCAAACAATGCCCAGAGGTCGGCTTTCTTTTTCTCGGCTTCAATCTGATGTGCGTCGGTGATCAGTGACTCGAGTTCCTGCGTCGACATTTTGCCGCTTAGCCTGGGCATCAAAACGTTTTCTTCCTCGTCAAAGTGTTTGTTGAGGAGCTCGATAAATGTATTCACCTCTTTGATCAGGGTGTCGGGATCTCCCCTTGAAAACGAACTGTCAATGAGGTCGAGGCTGTGTCTGATCTCTTTGTGCTCGCGGATCATGTTGTTGACGAATTCAGCATCGTCGTCGGCAGCGTAGAGCGTTACCTCTTCGGCTTCGGCGTGGGAAAGAAGATATTCGTTGCAATAGGCAACTAAGAGCGATGCTTCGGCGGGGTCTTTCTTCGTGCGTTCGGCAAGTGCTCTTATAGTACCTATCAGCTTTTCGTGGTGTGCGTGTAGCTTTTCGGTCGGTGTCATGTCTGCTCCTTTGTCTGATTTGGTCGAAACGTGAACTTGAGTTTCTTAATTCCTACCGTTGTCCAGAAGAGCCTACTACCGCTTGAACAACATCGTTGATGGGTTGGTTCAATCCGAAGTGTTTGTAGACTATCCCTCCGGTCGAATTCAACACGGTTATTTGAGTCGAATGCGTAAATGTACCGTCAGCCTTCTTCTCGAACTCCACGCCGAGCAAAGCTGCCAGTGTCCTGTCATCGTGGGTACTCCCGGTGAGTAGGGTCCATCTTCCCCCGTCAAGCCCCAGCCTGTCCGCCATCTCTCGTAGAGCCTTCGGCGTGTCGTGCGCGGGGTCGAAGGATACTAGAACAAACCCTACGTGCTTCCGGAGATCGGATGGGATAGAGGCTTCGATTTTCTTCATGTCGTTTATTGTCATGGGACATGCGTACGTGCAGCGCGAGTAAAACATTGCGACAACTCGTATTTTTCCACCGAGCTCCGAGAGGCTTATCCGCTCACCGTTCTGATTTGTCCATTTGGAATTAAGCAGGTAGAGAGAGGCGTCGCTGGTCCCCCCTGGCATTCCGGATGTACAGCAAGTGTCCCCGGGACTTACATCCAAATCCCCGGAATACCGGCTCGGAGTGAGCGCGTGATTCTTCGCGGCGCCTGTTTGAAGCAGCCATGTTGCCCCGGCAACTGAAACCACAAATGCGGCGACGGATATAGACAAGACGGCCAATTTCATTTTCTTTCCTCCATATTATGGTTTAGATCCCTCACGGGCCTGAAACTCAGATTGGGCAGGGAGTAGTTCGGCTTGAGGCCGCTCAGGAACGCGTACCTCAAGAAGGCGGAGTAGTTCGTCGGATCGCTGAAACCTGCCGATGCGCCGCCACACGAGAAAAGTTCCGATGAACCGTCGGACACACCGCCGAGAAGTAGACTCCCGAAATCTTCGACCCATTCCCAGTATCTTCCCGAGGGCGCGACCAATTCGCTCCCGCCGTCTGTCCGTGGGGCAGGCCGGTGTTCTTTCCGGGCCTTCGCGCCGTACCACCGGTTCAGCTCTATGTTCAGAAGGTTCTCGTCGCTTTCATGTCGAGTCATCCTCCTCGCCGCGTAATCCCATTCATCTATGGTGGGGAGCCTTTTGCCGCGCCAGGCACAATAGGCGCGTGCAGCGTACCACGACACGTAGACCACCGGATCGTTGGGAGGGGCATCCATCCCGAGGGCCAGATCACCGCTCCAGTTTCTGAGGTAGTTTCCGTCCGCGAATATAGGCTTCACAAGCGAACGTCTCCATTCCGGATTCGCCTTAACGAATTCCAGATACTCGAGGTTGGTGACGGGGTGGAGGTCCGTGTAGAACGACCTGATCCTCACTTTGACCGCGTGCCCGTCCTCCTTAGCGAACGGGACATACAATCCGCCCTTGATCAGAGTCATTGTTGTGCTATGCGCTTCCGGGCTGTTAAATCGCGGCTGGCCCAGGACGATGCCTGCCAGAAGGAGTACGGCCGCGAATGCTTTGTGATTGATTCTTGTCTGGAAGAACATTGGGACTGCCTCTAGTTTGCTTTACTGGCAGTAATCATCTGCTCCTGCCTGACCATCTCGACTTCCTTCGCCGTCACTGGGCTCATTTTATTTCCAAAGTGGGTCCGCACATACGAAAGTACCTTTGCGATTTGCTCATCGGTAAGCGGCTGAGGAGGCATTGTATTGTTGAAAGTCTTTCCGTTGACTTGGATCACGCCCGAATGGCCGTGTATGACGAAATCGATCGCTCCGGATTTATTGGCCGCAAGAAAATCCGAGCCGGACAGGGGCGGGAAAACGTTTGGAATCCCCTTTGCATTGGCCTGGTGGCAAGCGATGCAGGTCCTTCCGAATATGTGGTCGCCGGTTTCGTTCGGGTCCGCGGATGTCGCAACCTGCATCTGGCCAGCGGGATGACTCATCATCTCGTGCTGGCTGTTCTCCTCCTCTTCGCTTAAGTTGCCCGAAGGCTCCTGCATGAACGATTGCTCGCCGAGGTAGATCTCGTCGGTCTCCTTACCCGAAAAAATATACGGGTTCGGCGGTCCGTTGACGACAAGCTGTCCGATGGCTCCTTTGTTGAACGCGCGGAAGATGGAATGGTCGACCAGCGTGTACGTGCCGGGGACTTCTGCTTTGAACTCAACAATCGCCGCTCCACCTGCAGGGATCAATGTTGTCTGGATATCATGGGCGGTGACCGTTGAACCTCCCTCTCCGTAGACGTTATCGAACATTTCTCCGATGACGTGGAAAGAGGAAATGAGGTTGGGTCCTATATTCCCGACATAAAGCCGGACTCGCTGTCCTTCTTCGGCTGTAAGCGCGTTTTGGCCCGTGAGCGCCCCGACCGAACCGTTAAAGACGACGTAGGTAGGATCTTCATCGAGTCCTTTCTGAAGGTCGAACTGCTGGAGTCCGGGGTCGCCGTAATTTCCGGTCGTGTAGAATTCGCTCTGCATTATGTAGTACTCTTTGTCAGCCGGCGGAAATCCCTCCTTTGGCTGAACGAGAATCAACCCATACATGCCGTTCGCGATATGCATTGGCACGGGTGGGGTAGCACAATGATAGATGAACAGGCCCGCGTGTAGAGCCCTGAAAGAGAATACAGACGTATGTCCTGGGAGAGTGACGGAGGAGGCGGCACCGCCTCCGGGTCCGATTGCCGCGTGGAGGTCGATGTTGTGCGCCATCATGTTTGAAGGGTCGTTGCTTAAATGGATCTCTACAAGATCGCCCTGACGAACCCGGATCATCGGCCCCGGAACGGTTCCATTGAACGTCCAGAATACGTACTGGACTCCGTCGGCAAGCCTCCCGATCTTTTCCTTCGTGAAAAGGCGGACGATGACCTTCGTGGGGTGGTCCCGCGTTATCGGGGGCGGAACGTTCGGCGCGGTTGTTAGTATGGCCTCTTCCGATCCCTTTATTTCATTTGAATAGCCTGTGTCGCAGCCTGAATAGATGAAGGTCCACGCCGAGATCAGGCCGACCATCAGGGCTGCGGAAACAAGGGTCAACCGTTTGAATTTCAACTTCATTTCGAGTTCTCCTCACCGGTGGTACGCCCAAACTGCATTGGGATTGCGTCGCCGGCGTAATTTTGATCGTTCTCAGAATTTCGGACTATTTTATCTGAAATATCCACAAAAAAATACGACACGTCCTCAGAAATCATGCTGCATCGCCTGTATATTGAGCTTGCATATATATCGGATGTTTTAGTCTTAATATAACCGAAGTCTGAATACATGTCAAGTACCGGGCAGAAGAAGTTGCTGAGGTGGTTTGAGGTCCGCTGCCTTGAAGCGAGGGGAAGATGTCTAGTTCGGCATTAAGCGCCAGCTGAGGTTGGCCGCTTTCCAGCCTGTGAGGAGTATGAGGATTGCCCTCTTATACATGGCAGAGAACGCAATCTTGTCGCTCGTATCGGAAGGCTTATGATAGTCGGCGTGAACCCCATTGCAGAAGAATATTGTCGGTACCTTATGCCTCGCGAAACTATAGCTGTCGCTGCGATAATAGAACCTGTTCGGGTCGTTCTCGGCATCATACCTGTAATCGAGGCTGAGCTTCACCGATTCGCTGTCTGCCGCGACGAGGAGAGAATCGAGCTCATTGCTGAGCCTCTTGCTACCGATGACGTAAATGTAGTTGCTGTCGCGCTCTTCGTGAGCCGGATCGATTCTGCCGTCCATGTCCGTGTTGATGTCCGCGACTATGCTGTCGAGGGGAATAGGGGAATGAAAGGTGAAATACTTCGAGCCCAGGAGGCCTTCCTCTTCGCCTGTGACAGTCAGGAATACCACGCTCCTCCTCGGCTTCACAGAGGAGAGGGCGTAAGCGCGTGCGATCCCCAGGACGGTGGCCGTACCGGATGCGTTGTCGTCGGCGCCGTGAAAGACTGCACCATCAGGCGTCACGCCCAGGTGATCGTAATGGGCGGAGTATACCACATATTGGTTGTCAAGAAGAGAGTCCGTTCCGCCAAGCACGGCGACGACGTTTTCGGTTTCCCGTCTCTCGCGGTCTATTCTCACCCTGACTGTCGCTTTTCCCAATTGAAGCGAAACCGGGACCTTAAGCGAGTCAATTGTACGGGCCAGCTGGGCGGAAGTGAAGTGTCGTGACAGAAGAATTGAGTCGGCGACGCTTTCCCTGATATAGATAAGCTGGACCGGTTTGAACTGCGCAGGCGTTCCGATGTCCGAAGCGAGCGACATCTGTTTAACGCCGTCTATCGCGTTGAATGATTTCCGGAGCTGGGCGAAACCTTCATCCCCGTCGTTGATTGTCATTATGACTGCGGCTGCGCCGTTGCTTACCGCGTTCGTCATCTTGTATAGGCCGGTTCTAACCATGACGTCGTTCGTGTCGGCAAACTTCGGGTTCCCTCCCAGCAGCATGACGATCTTTCCCGTAACATCTATGCCTTTGTAATCGGAGTAAGATCCGTCCTCATAGCCGTACCCGGCGCAGACGATCTGGGCTGTGACGTTTGTGTCGGCCGCTGTGAATGGCATTACGAGGAAATCTTTTGAGCCCCAGAAGTACTTGCCACCCGAACGCAGATAGGACGAGTCGCTGATGCGGCTTATGTCGACGAAGAAATGCTGGAAATAGGTCCCGCTGTCGCCGAGCGGCTTGAGTCCGAATAGCCTGAACTGACCCGCGATGTATTCGGCGGCCTTCATCTGCCCGGGTTCGCTGGTCTCCCTCCCATCGAGTGAATCTGACGCGAGATAGTCGACAGCGGATTTCATACTGTCAATATTGACCAGCCGCGCCGCCTCGATGCCGGCCTTATCGTAGTCGGGCGGTCCGTCGCCACCCGGGTTCCACGGAAACGCCATCGCGAGAAGACCAGCGGTCGCAAGCGCGAAGAAGTAACTTCCGCGAAACCCGGGGGGACAAGTATCCAATCAGCGGGAACCGTTCTTGATTCTGTCTATTGCTTCCACCGCGCACACGGCTGCAATGTTCACAATAGCGTTTACATCGCATCCCTGCTGCAGGACGTGGACCGGTTTCTTCATTCCCATCAATATCGGCCCGAGCAAAGCCGCACCGCCGATTTTTCCCATCAGCTTGTAGGCAATATTGCCTGCGTTCAAATCGGGGAAAATCAGCGTATTGGCGCCGTTTTTCAGGTTCGAGAATGGGTAGACTTCCTCGAGCACATCGGGCGAGAGCGCGACGTCAGCCTGGACTTCGCCGTCGATGACGAGCGTCGGATCGAGCCTGCGTGCGATCATGACGGCTTGCTGGACTTTGATAGACTGGGGAAGCCGAGTGTTCCCAAAATTACTGAAGGAAAGCATCGCGACCCTCGGAACGATGTTGAAGCGCTTGACGACTTCCGAGGTCATGATCGCAATCTCTGCGAGGTCTTCTGCCGTGGGGTCGACGTTGACTGTGGTATCGGCAAAGAAAAAGGTGTCGCGTTTCGTCATCACTATGTAGAGCCCTGCCACGCGCGTCCTCTTCTCTGCCATACCGATGACCTGAAGCGCGGGCCTGATAGTGTTGGGGTAAGACTGTGTCAATCCGGAAACCAGCCCATCGGCGTCGCCGACATGTACCATCATGGCACCGAGATAATTGGGCCGCTCGATATTCCTGGCGGCTTCCGCGCGTGTTAGGCCCTTCCGCTGGCGCATCTTGAAGAATGCATCGACGTACTCTTCGCGCTTTTCGCACTTGGTCGGGTCGATGACTTCGATCCCTTCCATATCAATCTTCATCTCGTGCGCTTTCAACTCGATTTGCGCCCGCCTGCCGAGCAGCACCGGCTTTGCTATCTCTTCATCTATAATGATTTGTGCCGCTTGAAGGATCTTTGCCTCTTCTCCTTCGGGGAACACTATCCTCATCCCGCTCCCCTGAGACTTGGTTATCGCGGTCCTGACGACACTGCGGGTGATTCCCATTCTCTCTTCGAGCTGGAACACGTACTTATCCCAGTCCTCGATCTGAACACGGGCGACTTTCGTCTCGATAGCAGCTTTGGCTACGGCCGGCGCGACCCATGTTATCACTCTGGGGTCGAATGGTTTCGGTATGATATAATCCTTGCCGAACCGGAGGTCGACGCCGCCGTAGGCGACTTTGACCGAATCGGGAACCTGCTCCTTCGCCAGACGGGCCAGGGCGTTGACCGCCGCTATTTTCATTTCGTCGTTTATGTTGCGGGCGCGGACATCAAGCGCTCCTCTGAATATGAAAGGGAAGCCGAGGACGTTGTTGACCTGGTTCGGGTAGTCGCTTCGGCCTGTCGCCATGATTGCGTCGGGGCGTGCTTCAACGGCATCTTCGTACGCTATCTCCGGGTCAGGGTTCGCCATCGCGAAAATGATCGGGTCAGGCGCCATCGAGCGGACCATATCCTTCGTTACCACGTTAGCCACTGATAGTCCAACAAATACATCGGCTCCGGCGAACGCCTGGCTGAGCGTGCGGGCCTTGGTATCCTGAGCGAATTGCTCCTTGTACCGGTTCATGTCGTTCGGCCTGCCTTTATAGATGACCCCCTTCGAATCGCACATGGTCACGTTCTCAAGCTTCGCGCCGAGTTTGAGGTAAAGTTTCGTGCATGCAATCGCGGCAGCGCCGGCGCCGTTTACCACTATCTTCACTTTCGAGATATCTTTCTTTGCGATTTCAAGCGCGTTCAAAAGCGCGGCCGAACTGATTATTGCAGTACCGTGCTGGTCGTCGTGAAAGACCGGAATGTTCATCGACTCTTTCAGCGTTTCCTCCACGGTAAAGCAGTCGGGTGCCTTGATGTCTTCCAGGTTGATCCCGCCAAACGTCGGTTCGAGCGCTTTGGCGACCGCGATTATTTCTTCCGGCGTCTTGGCATTGATCTCGATGTCGAACACGTCGATATCCGCGAACCTTTTGAATAGAACTCCTTTTCCCTCCATGACGGGTTTTCCCGCGAGAGGCCCTATGTTTCCCAGCCCGAGAACAGCCGTTCCGTTCGAAAGCACTGCGACAAGGTTCCCTTTCGAGGTGTATTCGTATACCGCGTCGGGATTCTTGTCGATGGCTCTGCACACTTCTGCTACTCCCGGCGTGTACGCCAGGGAGAGATCACGCTGTGTCACACACGGTTTTGTGGGCACAACTTCGACTTTTCCTCTTCTTCCAGTTGAGTGGTATTGAAGAGCATCTTCAACACGAATTTTCATTTGATACTCCTTATTTAGAACTCGTCCAAAGGACCCCGACAGCCGTCGGGACATGCCCGGACGTCTCGCTTTTGGCGGGGCGCTCGTAATCTTATTCTTGTCCTGTCGAAAAGTTACTCAGCTGTCCTTCAAAGTTCAAAGCAGATGTTTGGGAGGTTCGCTCGTGCGGATGCCCGATCAGAGTCAACCTTGTTTAACCCTATGTACTCTGCTATATTTTTTTGAAACCTAATCCCAATTAACTTTCCTATTAGCCGGAGATAACTTTGAAGGATTTTGACGAAATAGACGAAGCTGACGATATAAAGAAGGTCGAAGATATACCGACCCGTCTCCCGGTTCTGCCGTTGAGGGATTCTCTGATTCTTCCATACATGCTTTTCCCTATCCTCGTCGGCCGTGAACAGTCGGTGGAGGCGGTGGAATTGGCGGCAAAATCGAATAAGTTCATCTTACTGATTGCTCAGAAGGACAGTACTCTGGAGGACCCGGCAAAAGATGAGCTTTATAAGGTCGGCACTGTCGCGCGGATCTTGCAGGTGTTGAAACTCCCCAACGGGCTTCTAAAAGTTCTCGTCGATGGCGTTGCGCAGTCATTCGTGAAGAAATTTTACTTCGAAAAGGGGCTCCTCCACGCGGAGTACGCCGCCAACACGAAACCTCCGAAAAAAGATGCCTCGCTCGATGCGCACGTCAAACACGCGGCGCAATTGTTCCGGGACTACGTCAGGAATAGCAGGGATATTCCGCCCGAGACTATCATGTCGTTCGACAACATGGAGGAACCGGACCGGAAGTTTTACTATATACTCGCAAACATGGAGCTCTCCGTCCCCGACAAGATCGATATATTCAGTCTGAAGACCCTCCAGGAGCAGTACGAAGCGCTGATAAAGATTCTCATGGGTGAAATAAACATCCTGAAGATCGAGCAGGAGATCGACGACAAGGTTCAGGACAGCATACAGAAGAACCAACGGAAATATTATCTGCAGGAGCAGGTGAGGATAATGCAGGACGAGCTGGGCGATGATAACCCGACGGGGGAGTTTGCCCAGTTGAAGGAGAAGATTGAGAAGGCGCGGATGGCGGAGGCCGCGAAGACGAAAGCGCTTGACGAGCTGGACAAGCTGAGGCGGACGCAGGCGTTTTCGCCGGAGGCGACCGTCATCCGCAATTACCTCGACTGGCTGCTCGACGTGCCCTGGCGCAAGCAGACGAAGGACGATCTGGACATCAAGCATGTCAGGGAGATTCTCGACGAGGACCACTACGGACTCGATAAGCCGAAGGAGCGCATCGTCGAGCAGATGGCCGTTCTGAACCTCGTGAAGGAGATGCGGTCCCAGATCATCTGTTTCGTCGGCCCTCCGGGAGTCGGAAAAACTTCGCTCGCGAAGTCGATAGCCCGCGCTTTGGGGAGAAATTTTGTCAGGCTGTCGCTCGGAGGAATCAGGGATGAGGCGGAAATAAGAGGGCACCGTCGCACTTATGTCGGCTCGCTCCCCGGCCGGATCATCCAGGCAATGAAGAAAGCCGGGGTCGTGAATCCCGTGATGCTTCTCGACGAAGTCGACAAGCTCGCGTTCGATTTTCACGGTGATCCCGCCGCCGCCCTCCTGGAGGTTCTCGATCCCGAGCAAAACCATTCTTTTCAGGATCATTATCTGGAAGTTGAATATGATCTTTCGAAAGTCCTTTTCATTACCACTGCGAACGTACGTGATAGCATACCGGAGCCGTTGGAAGACAGGATGGAAGTAATAGAGCTACCCGGCTATCTCGACTATGACAAAATAGAAATTGCCAGGCGTCACATCATCCCGAAACAACTGAAGCTGCATGGAATCGACGAAAAATACGTGAAGTGCGACGACGCGGCACTTATGAAGATCATCAGGGAATACACCTGGGAAGCAGGGGTTAGGAATCTTGAGCGTTCCATCGCCGGCGTCTGCCGGAAAATCGCGAAAGAGATAGTCATCCAGAGGAACGGGAAGAAGAGCAAGATTGCCGCGATTGTCGTGGACGAGGCAAAGGTGGAAGAGTTTCTCGGCGTTCCCAAATTCCACTCGAAACAGATCGGAAAGAAAAATCGTCTGGGTGTAGCTCTTGGGCTTGCGTGGACAAGTGGAGGTGGCGATATTCTTAGCGTCGAAGCGATATTAATGGAAGGGCCAGACAGATTGCAGTTGACGGGACGTCTCGGTAATGTAATGCAGGAGTCGGCGCGAGCTGCACTTACTTACGTTCGGGCGAACGCCACGCGCTTTGGTATCCCGAGGAATTTCTATAAAGGGAAAGAAATCCATATCCATGTTCCGGAAGGAGCGACTCCCAAGGACGGACCTTCCGCGGGAATCACTATGTCGGTCGCGCTTATCTCTGCCGCTGGAAAGAAACCGGTTAGATCGGATGTGGCGATGACCGGAGAGATCAACCTGAACGGCGAAGTCCTGCCGATCGGCGGATTGATGGAAAAGATGCTTGCCGCGAAGAGGTACGGAATCAAGAAAGTCCTCATACCGAAGGACAACCTGAAAGACCTTAGCGAGATACCCGACAAGCTGAAGGAAGGAATTACGGTAGTACCGATAGAGAAAATAGAAGACGCGATAAAGCATGTCTTCGACGGCGAACCCAGAGGCCATAAGGCCGCGCGGAAAAAGGGATGACATATCTCGTAACGGCGCGCAAGTGGCGCCCCATGCGATTCGACGACGTGACGGCTCAGGAGCACGTCACCGTCACAATGAAGAACGCGATCGTCCGCAACCGGATAGCACATGCGTATCTGTTCAGCGGCCCGAGCGGCGTCGGCAAAACGACGACGGCGCGCATTTTCGCGAAGGCGATCAACTGCCAGAACGTCAAGGATGGCGAACCCTGCAACGAGTGCGACGTCTGCAAGGAGATCACCGACGGGAGAAGCCTGGACGTCATAGAAATAGACGGCGCCTCCAACCGCGGCATCGACGAGATTAGGGACCTGCGCGAATCGGTCCGTTATTCCCCTTCGAGACTCAAATACAAGGTCTATATAATAGACGAAGTGCATATGCTCACGAAGGAGGCCTTCAACGCGCTTCTGAAGACGCTTGAAGAGCCGCCGGCGTACGCGATATTCGTGCTCGCCACGACCGAGCCGCACAAAGTCATTCCCACGATTCTCACCCGCTGCCAGAGATTCGATTTCAAGAGGATTGAGATCGAGAAGATAATTGAGCGGCTTCGCACCATCGCCGAGAAGGAGCAGATAGCGGTCGATGAAGAATCGTTCGTCACGATCGCGAAAAAGGGCGACGGCTCGATGCGGGATGCGCTGAGCATTTTCGACCAGGTCGCGGCGTTCTGCGGAAACGACATCAAGCATGAAATCGTCGTCAACGCCCTCAGCCTGGTGGACAGCGAGCTGTTTTTCAAGACAACTGAGCTTATCGAAAAGAACGATTCGAAAGGTGCTGTCGAGCTGGCGGCGCAGATAATGTCGCGTGGCTACGATTCCGTCGATTTTCTCGAAGGTCTGTCCGAGCACGTTAGGAATCTGCTTATAGCCTCGACAACCGGTAAAGCGGATCTCGTCGAAGCTTCGGAGGATTACAGGAAGAGATATCTCGAGACGGCGGCCAGGTTCGACAAGCTTGACCTGCTTCGCATGCTGAAGTTAATCAGCGAAGCCATTCAGCAGATAAAATACGTGTCGCAGCCAAGGATTAAGCTGGAAATGACGCTTCTGCAGCTTGTCAACATGGAGCGCGCCGTCAAACTGCGCGAGCTTCTTCAACAGGTAGACGAGCTAAAAAAAAACTTGATCGGCCATAAAGGCTCACTCACGGCGCCACAAGCGCCCCGTCCGGTCGCGGACGGAGGGATTCCCGGTCCTTCGTTGAAAGAAACCCGTCCCGCGTATCCCGAACGGAAGTCCCCACCAGTCGCTGTACCGAGCCGGCCCGTGCCCCGTCCCGCCGTCAGGAACGCGGAGGAGCGGCCGTCACACGTTACCAGCGAGTCCTCTTTTCAGGAGATCAACGTGCGGTGGGATGAGTTCCTGCTCGCCGTGCGCGGCGAGAGGATCGGTGTTTGGTCGCAGCTGATTAACCTGAAGCCTCTCGGAGTGCAAAACGGCTGGCTTATGCTCGGCGCGCCGAACGAAGTCGTAATTGGAATGACGAAGCCTTATAAGACGTATATACAGGACGCTATCCTTAAAACGCTCGGAGCGCGAGTGGCGATCGACTTTACCATAGTCAATACCGAACAGCCTGTCGATACCGATAGCAACGATCCGCTGGTAAAATATTTGAAGGATGAATTCGGTGCTGAGCCGCTTGAATCGTAATCGTTGGCTCTTCCTGGTGGTTGCGTTTCTCGCGTCGATCGGACTTGCGAAGCCCGCCGATGTGCTTGCGCAGGGACTCACGCTCGCCAAATACGCGAACGACTTCCTCGATATTGGAGTCGGGGGAAGAGCGCTCGGTATGGGGAGCGCGTACACGGCAGTCGCGAACGACGTAACGGCCGGTTACTGGAACCCTGCCGGCCTTGCAAGAATCAAGTTTCCCGAGATTATGCTGATGCACGACCAACGCTACGCCGACGCGGTCAGCTTCAATTACGGCGCAGGGGCTATGTCTCTCTCCAAGACGGAGACCGTCGGTCTAAGCCTGATCGTTTTGAATGTCAGCGGTATACCGAACACTCTCAACGCTCTCATCGACTACAACCACAACGGGATCTTCGATTCCGGGGATCGGCTCGATTATTCCAAAATAACTTTCTTCAGTGCGACGGACATTGCCCTTATCGGGAGTTACGCGAAGCGGGCAAGCGACAATTTCTCTTACGGCGCGAATGTCAAGTTCATTCGCCGCAGCATAGGCTCGACTTACGGAACGGGCATCGGATTCGACGTGGGAGCGCTTTACACGCCTTTCAGAAATTTCAATCTCGGTGCGAACCTGCAGAATGCTACGACAACGGTCGTAGCCTGGACAACCGGTACAACCGAGGTTTCGCCTCCGACACTCGCCACAGGAGCCAGCTATAATTTGTCGATCGGGCCTGTGGATGTGACTCCGGCGTTGGATCTCCTTTTTAACGCCGACAATCTGGGAGCCTCCTCAACGGTTCACCTGGGCCCACTCAGCGCTGATGTCCGTGCGGGTACCGAGGTGAGCTATAAGAATGTCATCGCCATACGCGCGGGTTACAACGAGGTGAAACAGTTTACGGTCGGGGCCGGGATTCACCTGCCCAAGCTTGAAATCGATTATTCTTTTGCGCGCTTCGCATATTCCGGTTCTCTGGGTGACACTCACCGGATCTCGCTCGAACTTATTCTTGAAAACGGCAACTAAAGTCCGCATCCCGCTCCTTCTTCTCCTCGCACTGAGCCTCGCCGCATGCTCGGGCAACTATAAAAGGGTGACTTTCAGCTCCGCCGAGAGGCGGTCCTACCTGGAACAGCTCGACCGTTTCAGAGAGAGAAAAGATCTATTCTTCCGCTCGAATTTGTCCTCACCGCTTACCCACGCCCAGAGAGTTGCGTTCCGCCAGCTCGATTACTATCCGCCGAATTTCGATCTCATCTTCAGGGTGAAGCTCCTGAAAGAGGGCTCCCCGAAACAGATTGGCATACAGGCGACGGGTGGCGAGACGCGAGCCGCAGTCGAATACGGCAGGTTTGAGTTCGATGCAGCCGGCAAGAAACTAAGCCTCTACGTCTATAAGATGACGGGGGATGATTCAAACGAGCTCTTCGTCCCATTTACGGACGAGACATGCGGAAAGACTTCGTATTCCGGCGGGAGATACATCGACTTGAATCAGAATGAATCGGGAGAATACGTTCTCGATTTCAACTACGCTTACAATCCTTACTGTGCCTACAACCACAATTACAGCTGCCCGATAGTGCCGCAGGAGAATCATCTGGATGCTCCAATCGAAGCGGGTGAAATGAAGTATTGAGCCGGGGAATTGTCTCCGGCGAGCTATGCAGATAGAAACGGTTCGGGTATGCGGACCGATGCGCTCACAAGGAGCAGCGAAGCCGGCATCTTATTCTATTCAAGGGTTACATCACTCCTTGTCGGACTGATACCGTGAAACCGCGCTTTCCGCAGGCTTCTGTAACAAAAGATTGCAGAATGCGAATAGTAGAATTAGATTAAAGCACATGCGACTTAACTTCAGAAACAGTCTGTATTTCGTAGCAGCGGGATCAATTGCGACGGTATTGCTTGTTTTTGACTGGATCAGGATTTCAATCAATCTGGAAGATCCGGTCCTGAACGGCTTCCGGAACTTGTTCACCGTCGCGGCTTTCATTTTTCTCTACGCGGCAATGGGGCTCTTCCGCAACAAGAAATCCCCCAAGCCTCTGGAAATCCTTCGGAGGCTTGTGGCATACGGCTTCTTCTCAGCGGCAATCATTTCGACCTGGGGGATAATTCTCGAGAGTAAAGGAAGCTCGTCTGGAAGTTTTGTCCCCGGCAATATCATGCAGCTGCTGGCGACAACCGCGTTCGCGTTCGGGATCGCCGGCTTCGTCATTATCCTGCTGATGACGATGAGCGACATGATCTACATTAAGCCGGACAGGAAAGTCAGGAGGAGATTTCAACTCTTCATAATTTTCGCGCTGGTGGCGGCTTTCCTGAGCATTTTCAACGGCTCCTCTTTCCTGTCGGCTCTGCGCGAAATCGCCTTCGTAATCGCGATTATCATTGCGGTTCTCCACATCGTCAGCATGAACTGGATAGTCTTCCTTACCAAGAAGGAAAAATACAAATCCCTTGTCCATTCGTTCGTTCTGATGGTCCTGTTCGGATATTCATACGCCTCCATCGGCCCGGCAAATCTTGCGGGGGGAGTCCTGAGTTTCTACAGCCAGCCGATGGAGGAGTTCTCGAAAATCGTTTTCCTGTTCCTGACGATTTATTTCTCGCTTGCATTCATCGTGACGATGTTTCATATCCCGACGAGCGGGGTGTTCGAGAAAAAGAAGCGCGAGCTCGACTCGTACCAGAACCTCAGCAAAGTCATCACGAATGTGCTGGACACGTCGGAGGTCCTGAACAACACCGTCGCCGTTGTCGGAGCCGTGACTCAGGCAAACAAGGTCTGGATCGAGCTGAGATACGAGGGCGACGGCGATTCCGGGGACGAATACAAGATCTCCGCAACGCACAGGACCAGCCAGTACGAGCTTTCCGCATTCGATTTCGATGCCGTGAGGAAGGCGGTGCGGACGGACAAGCGGGTGATAGTTCAAGACGCCGACGAATTCGTGAATCTGAACCTGAAGAACTTCCCGGCCAAATCGCTCCTCGCCGTCCCGCTTACTGCTCACGATGATTTTATCGGGATGCTCTACGCGGCTCACGAGATGCCGTACGCGTTCGACGACGAAGAGATCTCGACCGTAAGCGCTTTTGCCGACACCGCGGCCGTTGCGATACAGAATTCGCTCCTCTTCACGAAGTCTATCGAGAATGAGCGCCTTCAGCACGAGCTGCGTATAGCCCACGATATGCAGTTGAAGCTCCTCCCGACTTCTCTGCCGAGCTCGGATAAATTCGAGACCGATTTCCTCTCATTCCCTGCATTCGAGGTCGGTGGTGACTATATTGATTATTCTCGAATCGACGACAGGAGATACGCGTTTGTCGTCGGCGACGTGTCCGGCAAAGGGACATCGGCCGCGTTTTACATGGCTTACATGAAGGGAATTTTCCAGTCGCTCTCGGCTTCAGCGAAGTCGCCTCTCGAATTCATGATGGCAGCGAACGAAGCGGTCGGAAGCACGCTCCAAAAGAATTTCTTCATTACGCTGATTTACGCAGTGCTCGACGGCGATACAGGAGATATTTCCATAGTGCGTGCCGGACATACTCCGGCTGTGCTGATTAGCTCCAACGCAGGAAGCGGAGAGAAGCACTGCAGGCTGATACGGCCGACAGGTGCAGGCCTGGGGCTCGAGCAATCGGGCGATTTCGGACGGCACCTGGGAGAGGAAAAATTTGTTCTTGGTCACGGCGATACTCTCGTGTTTTACACCGACGGCGTTACCGATCAAAGGGACCCCGGCGGCCAGGAGTTCGGAGAACAGCGTTTTTACGATTTGTTAAAAGAGACGAGCGGCGGATCACCGACGGAGATCAAAGGAGGCATCATCCGCGCTCTTGCTGAATTTTCACAGGGCACAGACGCGGTCGACGACACGACCGTTCTGGTTTTAAAATGGAGATGATTTTGAAAGACGATCGATGGCTCCCCGTTCCTTTCCGGATGACCGGCGGGCGGGACCATACCATGAAAGCTGGAGGAAGTAATGAATGAGTTTAAGGTGCTGACTCGAGACTCGGGGAAAGCCGTTATCATGGAGCTTCACGGATTCCTGGATGCTCATACCGCGCCCGACCTTGAAAAGACATTTTCGGAACTCATAGCAAAGGGCAAGTACAATATTGTGGTCAACTTCAACGGGCTCAATTATATATCGAGTGCAGGCCTGGGAGTATTCATGGCGTATATCGACGAGGTGAGAAACAACCGGGGGGACATTAAGCTCGCGGCTATGCAGCAGAAGGTCTTCAACGTGTTCGATCTCCTGGGATTTCCGTTCCTTTATGAAATCTATAAAGACCAGGACGAGGCGTTAAACAAGTTCAACAATAGTTGACCGGTTAGGTTGATAACATTCCGAAGGAATTGTGAAAAGCTCAGATAAAATAGAGGATTCAAGAGTTTTCAAGAGCACGACCAATGCGCTTGCCGACGTGCGTGAGTTCGTAGACGGATGCGCCGTGAGGTTCGGGTTCGGAGACAAGGAAGTCTCCGAAATAACACTCGCTGTCGACGAAGCCTGCACAAACGTTATTAAACACGCATACAAGGGGAACCCCGACGCCGAATTTGAAGTCAGGATATTGGCAAGCGGAACGGAATTTCAGGTTGTGGTGCGCGACTGGGGCGCCAGCTTCAAGCCTGAAGAAGTACCTCTTCCTAACATCAAGGATAAAGTCAAAAAGCATAAAGCCGGAGGGCTCGGAATTTTCCTCATGAGGAAACTCATGGACACAGTGGAATATCGTGGCCAGGATGCTTCAAACGAAGTGAGGCTTGTCCGTAACCTGAGAAATGAGCAAAAGTCTTAAGTCGACGCCCGGCAAACGGCCCGCGGGCCGCGGCAGCGACCAATTTGTCGAACTCACCTCCCTGATCGAGACGGCGAAGATCCTCAATTCATCTCTCGATTACCAATTCATACTTAACCACATAATGCTCGCGTCAATGGGGAAGCTCGCAGTGTCCAAATCAGGCGCGGTGGTACGCTCGGCCTCGGGAACGGGCCGGGGAAAAGAAGAGTTCGTCAAGATCGGCAAGGGGATCGTTCTGAATGACGAGATCATGGCGGAACTGTTCGTGCTCGATCTGGAGGGCTCGGTGGCCGCAGCCGACGTCGGTAATTCGTTGGGAGCTAGACTTGCGGGGGCGGGCGTCGAAAGGCTCTTCGCGATAAGGACGTCTCACCGGCTCTTCGGCTACCTGTTCATCGGTCGGAAACTTATCGGCGACGAATTTATCCCGTCGGAGATAGAGTTCGTCTCTACCCTCTGCAATATCGCCGCCGCCGCAATCGAGAACGCCATTGTGTTCCGGCAGTACAAGGACTCCAACTTCGAACTTCAACGGAGGGTGCAGGAACTGCAGACCCTCTTCGAGCTGAGCAAGGAATTCAACCTGTTGATAGATGAAGCCCGTGCCATCCGGACACTCGAATTCGCGGTCATGGGTCAGACCGGCGCGAGAAAATACGCAATTTGTCTCGTGCACGATTCAAAGGGACGCATCGTGGTTAACAGGATTCCGGGACTCGAGGAATCCGATCTTCATCCTCTCTGCTCATCCGAATCGCCCATGAGGCTCGCGGACCTCGCTAGTGAAATGCCCATCGCGGCAAAGCTCCTCGAAAAGGGAGCGGAACTGGTCGTGCCCTTCCAGCTTCAGAGTAAAGTCGACGGACTCCTGATTCTCGGCGAAAGAGTATCGCGCGCAAAGTATACCGATTCTGAAATAAGCTTCATCTCTTCCTTGTGCAACCTGGCCGCGATGGCGATCGATAACGCCAGGCTCTTCGAGGAGTCCCTCGCGAAACAGAGGCTTGAAGAAGAACTCAGTCTCGCTCACACGATCCAGGAGAAGCTTCTTCCAAGAGTGATGCCTGGCTTCGCCGGGTGTGTCGTCGGCACCTTCCACATTCCTACCAAACAGGTCGGCGGCGACTATTTCGATGTGATAAAGCTGAGTGAGGAGAAGATATGCGTGGCGATAGCCGACGTATCCGGTAAAGGATTTCCCGCTGCGCTGCTCATGGCCAATCTACAGTCGGCATTCAGGGCCTTGATGGCGACCGAGCTGAGACTCGATCAGATAACTGAGCGGCTCAATAACATCGTGTATGACAACACCGAAAGCGACAGGTTCATCACATTCTTCGCGGCGATTTACAATTCCTCCGAAAAGCATCTTATCTACATTAACGCGGGACATAACTATCCTTATCTTATGAAGGCTGGCGGAAGCGTGAGAAGATTGGACCAGGGCGGACTTATGCTTGGCGTCTTGCCGAACGTGAAGTACCAGACCGGTTTTGAGAGAATCGAGAGCGGGGATTTCCTTTACATGTTTACGGACGGAGTTAACGAAGCTCTTAACCCGGACGGTGAGCAGTTCACGGAGGAAAGGATCGACGAGCTGCTCAGGCTGAATGCCGGATTGGATGCGGATGAAATACTCGAGACCATCCGTAAGGAGGTCGCCTCCTTTGTGGCGGATGCCCCCCAGAGCGACGACATAACGCAGCTCTGCGTTAAGTTCCAATAGCCGGCCGACGCCGGACCCGGGCTGCAAGGCTGTGATCGCCTCGCAGCCCACGCTGCCCCGAACCGGGCGGGAACCCGTTTCGCCGGGCCGCGTAACCCGTCTTTTGTCAGAATGTTAGCGGAACATTCATCTTGATTTCATATTGAACAGGTACATTTTATTCGGCAAATCTCTTAAACCTTTCTGCCGCAAGTCTTCTCGAACTTGCAGGAGTTGAGTTGGGCAGACCGAGAGAGCAGGAAAGATCACGAGTTTCACCGTACCGCGGGTTCCGTAGCCATGTCAAGGGGCATCAGAAGGAACCGTTCCAGATGGACAAAGAAACACAGTTCAAGAAAATTTTTCAATTCACGAGTCTGGTAACAGATGTTTTCCCGCGACACGGCTCGCGTCTCCTCGACGTGGCGGTCAGATATCTCCTGGGGAATATCTTCGTTCTCAAGACGGTTGAACGTCAGGCAAGGAAGCAGCTCGCGAAGGCAAAGAGGATCAACCGGATCCTTATCGCTGCGGATCTTAATATCGGCGACGCGATCATCGGGCAAGGCGCCGTGGCGGCAGCCAGAGAGATTTTTCCCGGTGCAACAATCGATTGCGTCGTAAAGAAATCCGCCAGAGACCTTATCGAAGGCAACCCCGAAATATCGACACTTTATCCCTTGTACGAAGGTGCCCCTTTTCCCGAAGAAAGTGATCTGGCCGGACTTGCACGCATCGCGGACGGCGGAAATTATGACATCGTGATAAACTTCAGCCCGATGGTAGACGACAGAACTTTCGGACAGAAGAATGTCGTCAACTATTCCATGATGGCGGCCGAACTCATCAGGAATGAGAGCCATCCCAATTCCGGCGTGAACAACGTGGTCTACCAGTCCTACAATTTTATAGGCACATTATTCCGTGACAGGCTCCCGCAGGGCTTCGGTCGGGATTTTAAAGGCGCCGGCGTGTACCTTTCCGACGAAGCTATCAGCGCCGCGAATGATTTTCTGCTGGTCGCGGGGGTTTCTCAAGACGATCCGATAGTCATGGTCAACCCGGACGCCTCAGCAAGGTTTACAAGGATGCCGTTCGATTTTCAGCGCAGGCTGCTTAGAAAACTCGCCGAGAAGGGATACTCGGTGCTTCTTGGATCCGGGCATGTGGAGAAATTTATTGAGCACGAGCTCCTGTATTCACTATCTCCGGAGCACAGAAGAAAGATCACGATAATCCCGGCATCAACCTCCCTCGACGTGTATGCCGCATTGATCGATCTCTCGGATGTATTCATCAGCGGTGACACTGGTCCCCTCCACCTGGCAGCCGCCAGAAAGTTTGCCCGAAGTTCGGGCAGAAGCCTCAGGAACATAACCGCCGTTCTCTCCGTTTTCGGCGGCACCCCCTCACGTATTTACGGATACGATTCGAAAGCTCCGGGATTTTTCCCGGCGAACCAGGAAGCGCCTTCGAGGGCTTTCGTAGCGGAGGCCCAATGCAGGAACATCACCTGTATCAACAAAATGGCGAAGACATGCAAAGAGGTTCGTTGTTTCGGGTCTCTCGATCCCGAAGATGTCGTCCTTGAAGCTTCGAAATACGTGGAGGCGGCACGGAAGACATTTCATCGGGATCGGGTGCGGATTCTTGTGAAGTAAAGCCCTATATTTGTTGGAACAAATTCTATAAGGTGTGATGGATACTTTTTTGTTCCTGATTATCACTTATTTCCTGGGCTTTCTAACAGCGATCCCCATTGGAGCGACGCAAATCGAAATTGCCAAGCGCTCACTCAATAATCACCTTCGTGCAGCCTACATGGTCGCGTTTGGATCCGTGAGCTCCGATATGATGTACGGGGCGATCGCTCTTTTTGGCGTCGCGCCTTTCTTAAAGAGCCAGATTGTCGTAGCGATCTTCGGGTTGGTCGCGACGGCTATCCTGTGGCTGCTGGCCTTCTTCACTTTCCGCGACGGCACCAAGGCAAATATGCTGGAGCTCAGTCACGCAACCCTGAAAAGCAAGAAGCTGTCTTACTTCACCGGATTTTCGCTGGCAGTAACAAACCCGATGATGATAGTGTGGTGGCTCATCGGCGTGAAGATAATCAAGGACCTGGGACTGGTCACTGACTTTGACTCCAACGCTTCCCTGATGTTTCTCGCCTCGGGTGCAATCGGGCTAGCATCGTATCTCCTCACTCTGGCAAATACTCTTCATTGGGCAAAGAAATTTATATCAAACGAAATGATGAAAAAAGTAAACTACGGGCTGGGTGTCGTGCTTGTCGTCCTTTCTTTCTATTTCCTGTTTACCTCCCTCAAAGTGCTGGTGCGTTTGTAACCTTACGCCCCGGCCGTCTTTACCGGGATACGTAGCTGTACACTTGACCTACCCCCGGGCGTAGTCCGGTAAGAATAAATCCTAAATATCCGCTGACAGGCGGTTTTCCGCCCCCAACTTTTTCCAGGCATCAGGAGTCGAAATATATGAAAACGCCAAAAAGGGAAGAAAAAGAGGAATATTTGTCGGCGCAAGCATCCATTCCAGGATATGTCGGTGACACGGAGCTGATTTTAAGCGCTCAGGGAGGTGACCTGGACGCGTTCGGGGAGCTTGTACAGAAGTATGACCGTCATGTCCTGTCACTCGCATTCTCGTGCGCGCGGAACTCGGATGATGCCAAGGACATTTACCAGGAGACGCTTATTCGTGCCTACAGGTCGATTAGGAAATTCGAGATGAGAAGCGAGTTCTCGACATGGCTGTACAGGATCGCCACGAATGTGTGCATAAGCTTCAAATCCAGTCAGAGAAGATACGCGGAAGTGTTCGGGACTGTAAACCAGCGGCTTGATCCGGAGCGCGCATATGACCCGGCCCCGGAACCTCGTTCCACCGAGTCGGCTGAAGGAGAGTTCATGCGCGCCGAGTTGGGCAGGCAGATAGAACGTGCGCTCGACAAACTCTCTCCGATGCAGAGGCTCGTTTTCACCATGAAACATTACGAGGGCTACAAATTACGGGAGATCGCGTCTATTACGAATTGCGCCGAGGGGACAATAAAGAAATACCTGTTCGAAGCGGTCCGCCGTTTACAGAACGAACTTGAAGAGGTCTACGAGTAGGAGATTACGATCATGAGACACAAGAGATACGAAGGTTTAGTCGTCCTGTCGTACTACGACGAGATATCGCCCAATGAAAAGGAAGCATTGGAAAGGCATTTGAAGTCGTGCCGCCGTTGCAGCGCCTTCAACGAAAAATTGGCGGATATTCTCCCTGAGAAAAGGGGCCGGGCCGGTGCGGTTCCCGAGAAGGACATTGTTGAAGCCAGAGCGAAATTCCGGCAGGCGCTGTTCGCGGAGAATGAGGGACCGTCCGGAAGACAGAGGGTCGTCAGATTGCAGCTTCAGCCCCGATGGCGCGCGGTTCCCGTGTATGTGGCAGCGGTTGTGGCTTTCGCCATGCTTTCCGTCGGTTTCATTTCCGGCTATATCCTGTTCGCGCACGGGAATGTCGCGAACAATGGATCGCGCGAGGTCCTGTCTGAGCTTTCTTCGAAAAACGCAGGCAACGCGGCCATCAGCGACGTGCGCTTTGTCTCCACCGGTGAAAAATCCGGCGAAGTCGACTTCTCTTTCAACCTGATCCGGAGATATGAAATGAAGGGGTCGCTTGATGATGAGCATGTACAGAAGATACTTGCCTTCGCGCTGGCAAATTCGGACAACCCTGGAGTTCGTCTTAGAACGGTAGGCGTGCTCGGCTCATCGGTGTCGGTCAAACCGGATAAGCAGATCGTGGACGCTCTGGTGAAAGCCGTGAAGACCGATGAAAATGCCGGCGTGCGCCGGGAAGCGCTTCTGTCGTTGATGAGGTTCCCCTTTGACAACACAACGAAGGATGTACTGCTCTTTATCCTGCAGCACGACAAAAATCCGGGTATGAGGGTTGCGGCCGTCAATTTCCTCTCCGGCAAAGAGTCTAATGAGGGCATGCGCGCGGTGGAAGGAAAAGGGATCGACCCGAGAATACTCGACGTGCTCAAGGAGAGTTCGTCTTCGGACCAAAACAGATATGTCAGACTAAAAGCAGCAGACATGCTGAAACAATTCAAGGAGCTCTGAAATGAAAAATACTATCGCGTTATCCGCTTCTCTCGTTCTCTTCATGGTGGCTATGTGTGCCGGCATGGAAAAGGCTTCTGCCGACGTGCAGAAGAATTTCAATGTCGAGAAGGGAGGAAAGCTTATCGTCTCCGTCGGTGGAGGTGATATACAGGTAAGAGTATGGGACAAAATGCAGGTACAGATGACCGCCCGGAACATCGGGGACGATGCCGATCGCCTCAAGACCAGCCAGGATGGCAATACCGTCAGGGTAGAATACCGGTCTGATTGGGGATGGACCGGCTCCAGCAGGGACTTGAGGTTCGAGTTTTATGTTCCGAAAGATTTTAACGTCGATCTCACGACGTCGGGAGGCGATGTCAGGATTGACGGCGCGCTCCAGGGAGATGCGGCCATGCATACATCAGGCGGCGACCTGACGCTGGACGGCGTAAGCGGAGGAGTGAACGGAAAAACCTCGGGTGGCGACATAACCGTGAGGGATATCGAAGGAGTGGCTGACCTTGCCACCGCCGGCGGAGATATACACGTCGATCATGCCGCGAAGGATCTTAAAATATCGACTTCCGGGGGTGACATATCTGTCGGAACGGTCGACGAAAACCTCTCCGCCACGACTTCGGGTGGAGACATGAATATCGCTAAGGTCGGTGGCAACTTATCTGCCTCAACCTCGAGCGGCGATGTGACGGTCGGTAATGTCGGCGGGAACGTCTCGCTTTCGACTTCTGGCGGCGACATAACTCTGACCTCGGGTAAAGGAAAAATCAGCGCCAATACATCCGGCGGCGACGTTAGCATTACCAATGTCGTGGGTTCGGCAAATGTCTCGTCTTCCGGTGGAACTGTCAAGGTCGGGCTGACCCCCGCAGGCGGTCAGGCGAGTAGGATAACTTCGAGTGGCGGAGATGTCTATCTCTATCTTCCAACTGATGCTAAAGTCACCATTAAGGCCGACATATCGGGCGGGGATGACGACCAGATAGTCACCGATTTCCCGGTAACCTACAAATCATCCGGCGATTCCGGAAGTCGCCGGGTGGAGTGCACGCTCAATGGCGGGGGGCAGGAAGTCTACCTCCATACCTCCTCCGGCAACATTTACATTAAAAAGTTGACTGCGTCAACAAGATAAACGGGAAGGAGAGTCGTATGAGACGCTTCGGAATTCTTGCAATTGGATTTGTCGTTTTCCTGTTCTCCGTGGGGCCCCTGCTTGCAAAGTCCAACGGCGCCAGTGAAAAGTTCCAGCAATCCTACGCGCTGAGTGCAGGTGGTACGGTCAGTCTGCAAAACATCAACGGCAACGTGAAGATAACAACCTGGGACAAGAATGAGGTGAAGATCGAAGCCGTGAAATACGCTGACGATAAAAATGATCTCGACAATCTGAAGATTGAGGTCGATGCGTCAAATGATATCGTCGCGATCCATACCAGGTACCCGGAGGAACGGGATGAGCATCATGGTCACGGTTATGAAGTTGAATACACGCTCACGATTCCCAAAGGCGCAAAGCTTGACAAGGTCGACCTCATCAACGGGAAGATCGATATCTCCGGCGTAACCGGAACCGTTGCCGCATCGACCGTGAACGGCGCGATTCACGCCGAGAACCTTGTGGGTGGATGTGATCTGAAGACCATAAACGGCGAGGTCGAAGCGGAATTCGGGGCGATGGCAGCTGAATCGTTGGCGAGATTGAAATCGGTGAACGGTGCTGTTGTTATCAGCATGCCCGCCAACTCGGATGCAAACCTGGAAGCCAGCACGACGATGGGGCATATCACAAACGATTTCGGGCTCCAATCCTCGCGGGAGAGCGATGAGGACGTTTACGTCAAGATGGGTGACTCGATTCACGGGAAGATCGGGAAAGGCGGTGCGTCCGTGAGAGTCGAGACGGTGAACGGCAGCATCAGGATACTCAAGTCGGAAGGGACTCGTTGAGAGTCTCGGGATTTTACCGTGGTGCCGGCGCGGTGGTGTCACGGTGTCTCGAAGTTGATTTTTGTCAGGTTGGCGGATAGATTCCTTCTGATCAGCGGATTGGACAGCCGGTCGCGGGAAATTGAGGTAATCTGCTCCCGCTGTGTTGGCAAAGAACCGCAAAGAGGCGGCGCAATTTCACGGCTGTCGTTCAAGACGATGGAGGAGGCGCGCTATGAAGTGGCTGACCTACATTGCTGTGCTGACAGACGTTAAGGCTGAAGCGGTCCACGATTTCAGGTGAAATTTGGGGGCCCTCCACGCGAAGCGCCCGGCGGGTAGGTATATCACCTTTCTCCTTTGATTTTACGGCGCCGGAAAGCTATATTTTATGCCGCTGCACTTGTGAAATGGTGCGCGGCAGCCCCTGTGGCAGCGTCATTTAGTGAAAGTTCTATTGGGGCGTAGCCAAGTGGTAAGGCAGCGGCCTTTGGAGCCGCCACACGTAGGTTCGAATCCTGCCGCCCCAGCGTAGATGAGCTTCTTTGTGTATGTACTGATGAGCTTGAAGACGAGAAGGTTCTATGTTGGGCAGACGAACGATCTGGCCGACAGGCTCAGAAGGCACAACGAAGGCAGAGTGAAGTCGACGAAGGCGTACGCGCCGTGGTCGATGGTGTACTTTGAGAAATATGAGACGCGAGCGGAAGCTATGGAGCGTGCCTGCGCACCGAAGTGCTTCAGCACGCAGGCGTGAGCGAGAGCTCAAGAGCTTCAAAGGGACCGCGAAGTTTCTGGAACTGGTTGGCGTAGCCAAGAGGCACGCATCCCGACTGCACGCCGTGCAGTCGGGACACACGTAGGTTCTCCCGACAATGCTTGACCGTTGTCGGAATGCCGCCCGACGCAAGTCAGACGGCTTGAAGATTAGACATATCTTTTAAAATGCTGAGTAGCGAGGTCTCCCTTTCGAGGGAAATCCAAATCCACCTCCTCCGGAGGATCCTTGTGTACCGGCGAAAGTTAAAAGTGACTGATGGACGGCATAAAAATATTTTCAGGTAGGAGCAATCTCGCCCTGGCGGAGAAGATTGCCCATGAGATTGGTGAACCCCTTGGTGAAAGGGAGATCGTCAATTTCAGCGACGGCGAAATCTGGGTGAAGTACTCGGACAATATTCGCGGGGCGGACGTTTTCATAATACAGAGCACTTTCCCGCCCGCCGAGAACCTCATGGAGCTTCTTATAATGATAGACGCAGCAAAGCGGGCATCTGCCTCAAGAGTAACGGCGGTGATCCCGTATTTCGGTTATGCCCGCCAGGACAGGAAGGATCAGCCGCGCGTCGCTATCTCCTCGAAGCTTGTGGCGAACCTCCTGACAAAAGCTGGAGCGGAAC
Organism: uncultured Bacteroidota bacterium; assembly: GCA_963806435.1. GTDB lineage: Bacteria > Bacteroidota > Ignavibacteria > Kryptoniales > JAKASW01 > JAKASW01. Next base: position 28,557 of record CAWEBD010000075.1, on the reverse strand, counting down.
GGATACTCACGATGGATCTTCACGCCGCTCAGATCCAGGGGTTCTTCGACATCCCCGTGGACCACTTGTATTCTTCGGCCGTATTCGTCAGGAAGATCAAAGACCTGAAGATACCGAACCTTATAGTTGTCTCCCCGGATGTGGGGGGCATAAAGTTCGCCCGTGCCTACGCGACACGTCTCGAAGCGGACCTCGTCCTGATAGACAAGCGGCGCCCGAAGGCGAACATAGCTGAGGTCGTCAATATAATCGGAGATGTGAAGGGTAAAAACGTCTTGATCGTCGACGACCTGATAGATACTGCCGGCACTTTTCTCGCGGGAGTGAACGCTCTCAGGGCGGCGGGAGTGAATGAAATTTACGGCGCGTGCACGCATCCGATTTTTAGCGGTACAGCCTTCGAGAAAATCGAAAGCAGCGCCCTGAAAAAACTTATTGTCAGCGACACGGTGCCGCTCAGGCGCAAGTCCGATAAGATTGAAGTGGAGTCGGTAGCAAGGCTGTTCGCGGAAGCGATCCGGAGAACCTACCAGAACGAATCAATTAGTTCATTATTCGAAATTAAGTAAGAGGATAAAATGGAAGACGTTGTTTTGAATGTTGAGAAAAGGTCGTTGGTGGGCAAGAAAGCGAAGAGGCTTCAAGCTGAGAAGAAAATCCCGGGCGTGTTTTACATGGGAAGCGAAAACGTCGCTCTGCAGGCGGACGAGGTTCCGGTGCGCAAGCTGGCGGGTTCACACACCACTCACGTTATCAAGGTGAAATTTCAGGACGGAACCGAGCGGCGGGCTATTCTGAACGAAGTTCAATACGACCCCGTCGTTGGACATATACTTCACTTCGACCTTCACGGCATACGGGAGGGAGAGAAGGTTACCCTGCAGATACCGGTCCAGCTGGTCGGAACCGCGAAAGGGATCAAGGATGGCGGTATTCTTCAGCACTCTATACATAGAATCAGGATCCAGTGCGATCCTGATAACGTCCCCGAGCACGCAATGGTTGACGTTTCGGAACTTGGCATATCCGATTCGGTTCATATAAAAGACCTCAAGATGGAAGGGGTAAAGATACTCGACAATCTGGAATCGGCGATTGTGACGGTCGTGCCTCCTCCGACAATTAAGGAAGAGACTCCTGAAACCGCTGCCCTGGCCGCGACTGAACAGCCTGCGGAACCCGAAGTCATCGGAAAGGCGAAGAAGACTGAGGAAGAACCCGAAGCCGGTCAGCCGGAAGAGAAGGGAAAGAAGAAGGCTGACTGATCTTTTGCCGAACGTGATGATTTCTCTGAAGGACTCGGTGGATTGGGCAGGAAGATGATCGTCGGTCTTGGGAACGTGGGGCGCGAATATGAAGCTACACGGCACAACGTGGGCTTCATGGTCGTCGACCTTCTCGCGTCGAAGGCGAAGAAACCGTTCCAGGCGGGGAAGGGCGAGTATTTCTTGTCTGAATTCCGCCATGCCGGGGAAGATGTGTTGCTGCTCAAGCCTACGACCTTCATGAACAACAGCGGCGTTGCTGTCAAAGACGCGGTTGAGAAGTTCGGTATCGACTTCGTCGACCTGCTCGTTGTATACGACGATTTTAACATCCCGTTAGGACAACTTCGCCTGCGTAAGGGCGGGAGCGATGGCGGGCATAACGGAGTTTATTCCATAATCTATCATTTGAACGATGATGGCTTTCCCAGGATGCGATGCGGTATCGGAACTGAAGAGGTTGTGCCGGGGAGAGATATGGCGGATTTTGTTCTTTCGAAGTTTCAGGCGGACGAGAGCCCGGAGGTTGAGAAAATGGTCAAGGACGCCGCCGATGCGGTGTTTGTTTTCGTCAACTCGGGAATTCAGGCTGCCATGAACAGATTTAACTGATAAAAAACCGCGCCGCGGCGAGCTGTCGTGCGGCGCCTAAACTGCTGACCGTGTGCGCCTCTGGCGCCATCCCGGCATAGAAAAATATGGCGGGACTTTCACCGGCGGCCAGCCAAAATGACCAAAGGAGGTGAATTAAACTGAATATCATTCAGCGAGAGTACGAGACCACATTTATTATCAACTCCAATCTGGAAGACGGTCAGGTCGAGGCCATAATCACGCGCTACCAGGAATTCGTAACGAAGAACGGCGGCGAAGTGACCACGATCGATCGTTGGGGGAGAAGGCGCCTAGCGTACACCATAAGGAAAAAGAACGCCGGGTTCTACGTGCAGGTGCTTCACAAATCTCCGACGGACATCGTATCGAAGCTCGAGCGCACCTTCAAGCTCGATGAGGACGTGATTCGTCATCTCACAGTCGTTGTTGACAAGAATATGCTGAAAGCCCGGGCCGGAATGAAGAGACGTCGCCGCCAGCGTGTTTCGAGAACCGAACAGGCTGAGCCGTCCAATCAGTCGGATGAAACGCGTCCGTCGGGCGGGCGGAGTTACGCCGTGGCCGGGAAAGACCGTGATGAGAAATGAAAACACATAGTTAGGCTAAATCATTGATGGAGGAAGCATGGCTGACCTAAAGATGCCCGAAATGAATAGCGTCGTTCTTGCGGGTAACCTGACAAAGGACCCGATATTTCGGCAGACGACGAACGGTACCCCCGTCGTTAACTTCACTGTTGCCTCGAACAGGAAATTCCGGGACAGCGGAAACCAGTGGCAGGAAGATGTTTGCTACGTCGGCATCGTTGCATGGAACAAGCTGGCCGACAGCTGCCGCGACAGGTTGAAAAAGGGGAGCGCCGTTCTTATTGACGGCGAGCTCCAGAGCCGCAATTGGAAAACCGATGACGGTCACAACCGCTCGATAGTGGAGATCAAGGCGAGGCGGATACAGTTCCTGAACAAGCGCGGGCGTGTGGCAGACATTGCTACCGAACAGGTTACTGAAGAGGAGCCATCAACTTTCACGGACGATTCGTTCGACAGATTCCTGACCAACGAAGAATCCGATTTGCTTAAAAACAACGGACACAAAATCAGCGAGTAAATGAATTGTTACCAGTAAAAGAAATAAAGAAGAGAAAAACTTGCAGGTTCTGCGAGAGCGGCGATATCTACATCGATTACAAGGATGAGAAGCGCCTCGTGAAGTTTACTTCCGAGCAAGGGAAGATAATTCCCCGCCGCGTTACCGGGACCTGCGCGAAGCATCAGCGCCAGCTCGCCCTCGCGATAAAGCGCGCGCGTCATCTCGCGCTGCTGCCGTTCGTCTCTGACATAATAAGATAGAAGTCAGCAAGCAGTAGGAAGTATGCAGCCGGCGGTGAATACTGGATTATGCCGGTCCTTGCTGTTTACTACTTACTTCTTACTAATTACTGCTTTTAACAAGGAGTTGATATGAAAGTCATACTAAGAAAGAATCAAGAGGGCCTTGGCGAGATCGGTAAGGTCGTCGACGTTCGCGATGGGTATGCGAGGAATTTCCTCATCCCGCAGAAAGTCGCGTACCCTTACTCGCCCGGCTACCTCAAGATGATAGAGAATGAAAAGAAGGCTTACCAGGCAAAATTGAACCGCGAAGTCCATGACGCGGAAACCCTTGCCCAGAAGCTTAACGGTGTCGAGATCACGATGGAAGTCCAGGCGGGCGAAGAGGACAAGCTTTTCGGCTCCGTGACCTCGCAGATGATCGCGGACAAGCTTACCGAAAAGGGCTTCGAAGTAGATCGCCGGAGAATTGAACTTGCCGAGCCGATCAAAGCGCTGGGGAGCTACAAGATCCCGGTGAAACTTCATCAGCAGGTTTCTGCCGAGATTAGCGTGTCGGTGGTGAAGCAACCCGAGTGATGAGAGTCGACGGTGGGGCTCGGCTGCCCCGCCGTTCGCTCTTGCCGATATCTTCGGCTTTCAGATTCCCTCCGATACGAATATGTATACCGATTGAGCGGGTTGCACGGCGGATTCGGTTTGTGGCTTCTCGTCCAGGCATCGGGAGAAGTTGCCCCAGCAGGGAAGCTAGTTGCTTTTTAGAGTGCAGAATTCTTCAGTAGAAGCGGAACCCTTCGGCACGTTATTTTCATCTCACTTGTGCCGACTGATCTTGTTTAGGCGGCGTTTCTGAGTTATTTTTCGAGGAGATAGCGGTGGAAAATGTTAGCATATTGACGGCGTTTTTGTTCGGGATAATATCTTTTATCTCGCCCTGCGTCTTGCCAATAGTCCCGGGGTACCTCTCCTTCATAAGCGGTTACAGCTTCGAGGAACTGGTGAGCAGCTCCCGCGCCGACCTCTTCAAAAGGGTGACCCTCAATTCTATACTCTTCATACTCGGTTTCTCCGTGATATTCGTCGCGCTCGGCGCGTCTGCCACAGTTGTGGGACAATTTCTCGTCGAGAAGCTAGACCTGTTCTCGAAAATCGCCGGGGTGATAATAATCATCTTCGGGCTTCACATGACGGGGATTTTCAAGATCAAGTTTCTTAACTACGAAAAGAAATTTCACAGCGACAAGAAGATCGGGCCGCTCGGTTCATTCGTGGCCGGACTGGCCTTCGCGTTCGGATGGACCCCGTGCATCGGGCCTGTGCTCGCGGCGATTCTCACTATCGCGGCACAGCAGAGCACGGTCGGTAAAGGTATAATTCTTTTATCGGTGTACTCTCTCGGACTCGGCATACCGTTTCTGGTGACGAGCCTGAGCATAAACGCGTTTCTCGCGTTCTTCAGGAGGTTCAGTAAATATATCAGATGGGTGGAGGTCACAGGAGGAGTTCTGCTGATCATCGTCGGGATACTGATTATGACTAACAATCTAACCGTGCTTTCGGGTTACTTTGCGAAGTGGTTCCCGTTCCTTAACCAACTGTCATGAAAGCAACTAACCAGAGGAAATATGAATGAGTAAGACGATTGAAACTCTAGATGATGTGGTGATACGGTTCGCCGGCGATTCTGGTGACGGTATGCAGCTTACGGGCATGCAGTTCACTAACACGACGGCTATGCTCGGGAACGACCTGAGCACGCTTCCGGATTACCCCGCGGAGATAAGGGCTCCTGCCGGAACCCTGTTCGGGGTGTCGAGTTTTCAGCTCCACTTCTCAAGCTGGGATATCCTGACGCCGGGAGATCAACCGGACATTCTGGTGGCGATGAATCCTGCCGCGTTGAAGGTCCATCTCAAAGACCTGAAAAAAGGCGGCGTGATAATCGCCAACATCGACGCGTTTGACGACAAAAACCTGACCCTCGCCGGATATGAAACCAGCCCTCTGGGGGACGAGTCACTTAGTAACTATCAAGTGTTTGAAGTACCTGTGACGAAGCTTACATTGAACGCGCTTCAGGGAAGCGGGTTATCACAGAAGGAGATGGTTCGCAGCAAGAACTTCTTCGCCCTGGGGCTGATGTACTGGATGTACTCGAGACCGTTGGAGACAACCGAAGAATGGATAAAGGAGAAGTTCGGGAAAGAGCCGAAGATTGCCGAAGCCAACGATAAGGCAATGAAGGCGGGCTATTATTACGGCGAGTCGACAGAGGCGTTCGCCGCCCGCTTCGAAGTAAAACCCGCGCAGCTCAAGCCCGGCCTTTACAGGAACATCACCGGGAACGAGGCAACGGCACTCGGCGTCGTCGCCGCAGCGCAGAAGGCGGGCATCCCCCTTTATTATGCCAGCTATCCCATCACTCCCGCCAGCGATATACTACACAATTTATCCGCGTATAAGAGCTTCAACGTGAAGACCTACCAGGCGGAAGACGAAATCGCGGCGGCGGGCGCCGCGGTCGGCGCATCTTACGCCGGAAATCTTGCCGTTACCGGAACGAGCGGTCCCGGCGCGGCACTTAAATCGGAGACAATCAGTCTCGGAATAATGCTTGAGCTTCCGCTCGTCATAGTCGACGTTCAGCGCGGCGGCCCGTCGACGGGTCTGCCGACAAAGACCGAGCAATCGGACCTGATGTTCGTCACGTACGGGCGTCACGGCGAGGCGCCAGCTCCCGTGATTGCGGCTGCCACTCCGGCAGACTGCTTCCAAATGGCCTACGAGGCGGCGAGAATAGCGGTGAAGTATATGACACCGGTTTACCTGCTGACCGACGGTTACCTGGCCAACGGAAGCGAGCCGTGGCTTGTGCCCGACGCGAAGGATCTTCCCGCGATTCCAGTCCACTTCAGGACCGACCCCGAGAATTTCAATCCCTACTCGCGGAACGAGAACAACGTCCGGCCGTGGGCGCTTCCCGGAACTCCGGGGCTCGAACACCGGATCGGTGGTCTCGAGAAAGCGAACATTACCGGCAACGTCAGCTATGACCCGGATAATCACGATTTCATGGTTCATCTCAGAGCCGAGAAAGTGAAGGGAATCGAGAAGGATATTCCTCTTCAGGATGTCTATGGGGAACAGAGCGGCGACTTGCTCGTGGTGAGCTGGGGCGGCACTTTCGGATCGGTGAGATCGACGGTTGAAAGAATGCGGAAGAACGGATACAAAATATCCCATGCTCATCTCCGCTACCTGATCCCGTTTCCGAGAAACCTCGGAGATGTTCTGAAGAATTTCAAGACTATCCTCGTCCCGGAGATCAACCTCGGCCAGCTCGCGAAGCTCCTGAGGACCGAATACCTGATTCCAGTCGTCCAGTTCAACAAAGTCAGAGGCCTGCCACTCCGGTCGGCTGAACTCGAAGAAGCGATCAAAGATGCATTGGGAGGTGTTAAGTGATGGGTACGACAAACGGAAATGGTGAAGTTCAGACAAAGAAATATACCGCGAAGGATTTCGCGTCGGACCAGGACGTAAGATGGTGTCCGGGTTGCGGCGATTATTCCATACTCGCGCAGGTCCAGAGAATTCTCCCGGAGCTCGACACGCCGAAAGAGAAACACGTGTTCATATCCGGTATCGGATGCTCTAGCCGGTTCCCCTATTACATGGACGCTTACGGCGTCCACGGTATTCACGGGCGCGCCCCCGCGATTGCCAGCGGCGTGAAGACGGCTAATCCCGACCTGACGGTCTGGGTGGCTTCCGGAGACGGCGACGCTCTTTCGATCGGCGGTAATCACCTCATCCACACGTTGAGGCGCAACATCGGATTGAAGATACTGATGTTCAACAACCGCATCTACGGCCTGACGAAAGGGCAATACTCGCCCACCTCCGAACTCGGCAAGAAGACGAAGTCTACTCCGTTCGGCACGATAGACTATCCGTTCAATCCCGTCCAGCTTGCGCTCGGCGCGGAAGGGACGTTTGTCGCCCGCTCTTTGGACAGAGATCCGAAACACCTTCAGCAGATTCTCCTTAGGGCCGCCAGGCATAAAGGAACTGCGTTCATCGAGATATATCAGAACTGCAACGTGTTCAACGACGGCGCCTTTCTTCTGTTGACCGAGAAAGAGACCAAGCCTGATAACGTTTTGTATCTCGAGCACGGCAAGCCTCTCGTGTTCGGAAAAGAGAATGACAAGGGCATCAGGCTCAACGGCTTCACACCTGAAGTCGTTTCGTTGAAGGACGGCAAGATAAGCGTGAACGACCTTCCCGTCTACGACGAAAAATCGTTCGACATGGCGGTACTCCTCGCGACTTTCAGCGACCGCGTTGGGTTTCCAACTCCGATCGGCATTTTCTTCGCCACGGAGAGAAAGACCTACGAAGATATGATGGTGTCTCAGATACAGGAAGTCACGAAGAAACGTGGCGTGGGCGATCTCGACAAGCTCCTGAAGTCCGGAAACACCTGGGTCGTTTCGGCGAATTAGCCACTGAGAATTTCCCGTTGGAAAAGGGGCGGTCTTGAGGCCGCCCTTTTCTTTTCCATGCGGAGTCGCCGCTACCCGGATTCGTGGACGGTTGACAGAGTTGATGCTTCGAAGCCGGAGCTTCATTCTCTGGACAAGTCCATCTGACGCGAATTCGAATCGACAGGATAATTTCGCCCTAAATTTCACGTGCCAGGCTCTGAATATTATTTAGAATTTAGGGCTTAAGGTTTGTATTTTTTTACAGGCGCTAATTCAAGAATGTCTGTCAACCCTGCAGATTTAAGAGGAGGTACAAATGGAGCATCGGGAACTTGCCGGACTTTTCCGGGAGTTGGTTGATGCAAATCGGAAGTTCGTGTTAACCACGCACGTTAATCCTGACGGAGACGGGCTCGGCTCGGAGCTCGCTTTGAACAGGTATCTTAACAGAATCGGTAAGCAATCCGCCATCCTGAATCACAGCGAAACCCCTTCGAACCACGCCTTTTTGGACTATAATAATGAAATAAAACAGTTCGTTCCGGAAAGAGATGCCAATCTACTCCGGGACGCGGATGTGTTGATGGCGCTTGACATGAATAACCCCGGTCGGCTCAAAAGCCTCGAGAAGTATTTCCTTGGGAGCAAGGCGAAGAAGGTCATTATCGACCATCATCTCGAAGCTCAGGATTTTGTCGACTACCAGCTGATAGACCTCGACTCCCCGGCTACTGCGGAGATTGTTTACAGGTGTCTATCGGCTTATGATCCGAAACTTATCGACAAAGGAATTGCGGAAGCATTATATGCCGGCATAATGACGGACACCGGGTCGTTCCGCTTCCCTCGTACCGACGGAGACGTGCATCGCATTACGGCGCATCTCCTTGACCTGGGCGTCGACCCTTTCTATGTTTACCATAATCTGTACGAGGAGAACTCGCTCGGGAGAACGAGACTTCTCGGGGAGATGCTCTCAAACGTTGAGCTGGCTTACGACGGCAGAGTCTCGCAGGCCGTGATAACGCTGGAACAATTGAAAAGGAACAGCGTCGTACCGGATGACGTTGACAACTTTGTCAACCAGGCGGGCGCCATAGCAGGCGTCGTGGTGACGCTCTTCTTCCTTGAAATGGAAGATGGCGTCAAGATAAGCTTCAGGTCTAAGGGAGACATACCGGTAAACGAACTCGCGAAGATGTACGGCGGCGGCGGACACAAAAACGCCTCCGGCGCGAGGCTGACCGGCGTTAAGCTCGCCGAAACGGTCCGGAAGGTAGTATCCGACGCCGGCACAATTCTTAAGATATAAATCTTCACATTGGAGGATAAATGAAAGTAGAATTTGTACAAAGAGATTTCACCGCGATCAAAGCCGACGCCCTTGTACTCGTGCTTACGAAAGAGGATATCGGGGTCGATAAGAAAACAGCCAAAGCCAGCAGGCTATTGTCGAGTTTTCCCGCGGACAAATCTCTTCTGGAGCGCGCTGTTGCGGGAAGCCGGTTCACCGGAGAGAAGGGCGAGCAGGTAACCGTCTATTCGCTGGCCAAGTACGGCATCGTGTTTCTCGCAGGCGCGGGAGATGAATCTCAGCTGACGAACGAGCGGCTTCGGAGAGCGGCGGCGGCCGGCATCAGGGCGGCACAGTCGGCGAAAGCTGCCTCAGTCGTGGTGGCCGCGTTGGACTCCGTGCTTGAGGGGACGAGCCATTACGAAGTTGTGCATTCCTTGCTTGAGGGCGCCATCCTCGGTGCATACAAATATGACAAGTATTTCACTATCGACCGCAAAAACTCTAAGGTGGAATCGATCACGGCTGCCCTTTCAGGCATCGATGCCCCGATAGGAAGGCAGGCTGCAAGGGATGCCCGGCTGACTTGCGAGGCGGTCTATCTGACGCGCGACCTTTGTAATGCCCCGGCGAACGAAGTGTATCCGGAAGTGCTGGCGGGAGTCGCCGCGAAGATGGCCAGGAAGTTCCACGTCCGCGCCAGAATTCTCGACGAGAAGCAGATCCGCAAACTGAAGATGGGCGGACTTCTTGCGGTAAATTCAGGAAGCGCGAGACCGCCCCGCTTCATCACGCTTGAGTACAAAGGTAACCCGCGCAACCGGAACTGGTACGCCATCGTCGGAAAAGGGATCACATTCGACAGCGGCGGAATATCGCTGAAGCCCTCCGCCGGGATGGCCGAAATGAAGATGGACATGTCCGGCGCGGCCGCGGTGATCGGGACAATCCAGGCGCTGGCATCATTGAAAATTCCGGTGAACGTGGTGGGCATCGCCCCCTCGACGGAAAACCTCCCCGGCGGCCGGGCATACAAACCCGGCGATGTGGTGACCACGATGTCCGGCATAACCATCGAGGTGGACAATACCGACGCGGAGGGAAGAATAATCCTATCGGACGCTCTCCATTACGCCAAGCGGTACAAACCGAAGGCGATAATCGACCTGGCCACACTGACTGGCGCGTGTGTTGTTGCGCTCGGTCACCACGCCACCGGCATGCTCGGAACGAGCGAGGATGTCATGACCCAGCTGAAGGAGGCCGGGGAAAAGACATTCGAACGTGTATGGCAGCTCCCCATTTTCGAGGAATACGAAAAGCAGATAAAGAGCGAAATAGCCGACGTGAAGAACGTCGGGGGGCGCTGGGCCGGGGCCATTACCGCAGCGCTCTTCCTTAAGAAATTTGTCGGAGACAATCCCTGGGTTCACCTCGATATTGCCGGGACGGCAATGCTTGAGGAGCCCACCGAGTACTCGGCACGGGGGAGTTCAGGCGTCGGAGTCAGGCTCCTGACTCAGTTTTTCAAGCAGGTTGCGTCCCAAAAATAGGCGTTTTTTTCTTGATGATAAGTCGAAACCAAACCACTTCTTCTTCATCTAACAGACAGAACGAAAGGAATCTAGAATGGCTAACATAAAAGACGCTACAACAGGGACTTTCGAGAGCGAAGTCCTGAAATCAACCGATCCGGTTTTGATAGATTTTTGGGCTCCCTGGTGCGGGCCTTGCAGAATGGTCGCGCCGATAGTTGAAGAGGTCGCGAAGGAATATGAAGGCAAAGTGAAGGTGATGAAGCTAAACACCGACGAGAATATGGATATCGCGATAAAGTACAACATCCTGAGCATCCCGACGCTCGGTTTTTTCAAGGGCGGTCAGATGGTGGACAGGATTATCGGGGCCGTCCCCAAGAAGGTCATTGTCGAGAAAATGGCGAAGACTTTCTCGAACGCGGCCGAAACGAAATCAAACTAAGGAATTTAGATGGCATTCATTCAGGAATCAGACAAGGCGGAGATCAAGGCGCAGATAGGCGAACTGACCAGCGAGGTCCGGATCCTTGCTTTCACGCAGAGCGACAATTGTCAATATTGCGGCGAAGTCCAGGCGATCCTGGAAGAGTTCGCGGAGATCATCGACAAGGTTAAGCTCGAAAAGTACGATATCGAATTGAACGCTGACATCGCGAAGAAGTACGACGTGAAGCGCGCCCCGGCGATTGTTATCATGGGAGAGAAGGATCACGGCATCCGTTATTACGGCTTGCCAGCCGGCTACGAATTTGTCGCTCTGCTGAGCGCCGTCAGAATGGTCGGCTCGAGCAATCACGAGCTTGCGCCCGAAACAGTGGAACAGCTCTCGAAGCTTACGAAGCCCGTGCATATACAGGTTTTCGTGACGCCTTCCTGCCCGTACTGTCCGAATGCCGTCACTCTATCCCACCAGTTTGCGATGGCGAGCGACCTCGTGACCGCCGATGCCGTGGAGGCTACGGAGTTTCCGGAGTTGGCGATGCAGTATAACGTCCGCGGAGTGCCGAGGATCGTCGTCAACGAAGAACACCACTTCGAGGGCGCGATGCCGGAGCAGTATTTTGTCGAAGAATTACTCAAGGCGGTGAACTGATTTGGAGTTTGACCCAAACCATCCACTGCGCAGCCAAAAGTGCAAGAGATGCGGCGCATTGCTGAAGCCGCAGATGGGATGCTGCGGAAGCATCTTCTATTTCAACTGCGAAGCCTGCGGCAACATTATGGCGCTGACCGACAAGGCGGTGGCGGCGATGGTGGAAGAATACGATAAATCGAAAGTAGGAAATGCATAGACATAGATTTGAAGCGAAGCACCATAAGAGGCTGGACTCGGCATACAGGAGAAGAATCCTTCCGCCGTCCACCACTCTCAAGAGGTTTGGCCTGAAGCGAGGGATGGTCGTTGCGGATATCGGCACCGGTTCCGGTTATTTCCTGATCCCTGCCGCACGGATCGTTGGCAAGGAAGCCGCGGCGTACGCAGTGGACGCATCGAAAGATATGCTCGCGGTTGTGAAGAGCAAGAAGCCACCGACGAACGTCGTCCCCGTTCACACAAAGGATGGCTATTCCTTCGGAATCGAAACAAATTCGGTCGATTTTGTGATCGCAAGCGCGATCCTCCATGAAAACGAGCCGGTGAAATTTCTCAAAGAAATACGCAGGATAATGAAGCCGGAAGCGACGCTCCTTATCATCGATTGGAGAGTAGATTCGCTGCGGTATGGTCCGCCGGTGGAAGAGCGACTGACACCGGCTGAAGTGAAGGCTTTTGTAGCGAAGAGCAAGCTGAAGCCCGGTAAGGCGGTCATTCTCAATTCACGATATTACGCGGTCGTTGCGAAGAAGGTCTAGAGAACAGTGGAATTAAAAAATCCAGCACTCAAGAAAAACCTGACTAAGATACTGTTTGTCGCCGTCGGCGCGGCAGCGGGATACGCTTATTATCATTTCATAGGATGCTCAACGGGGACGTGCCCCATCTCGAGCAACCCGTATATAAGTACAATGTACGGCGGGCTCATGGGGTTCACTCTCGGAATGGTTAAAGAGGACTGAAGAATGTTGATCCTGGTATATATCCTTCTCGGAATTTTTATCGCATTTATGGGGATGCAATACTTGATGATTCTGCGAAGCAAGAGAAACAAGGGAAAACGCGTCGAACAGGTCGGCGGCAAAATCGGAAAGATGATGCTGATGGGAGAGAAGGCGATGGTATATTTCTACTCGCCATCCTGCCGTGCATGCAAGTACCAGACACCGGTTATCGACCGGCTGATTTCCGACGGTCACAAGATTCAGAAAGTCGACATCTCGCGCGACATGGCCACAGCAAGAAAATTCGGCGTCATGGCGACACCGACGACGGTCGTTCTCAGCGGTAACGAGATTGTCGAATTTCTCGTCGGCGCGAAGACTGAAGATAAACTGAGAAAAGTCCTGAGCTAAAGGGTGAGTATGGAGGAGGAAACAGAAGTAATGAATCTAGCTTATGTAGTCGAGAGTAACCGCGGGTTCGATGAACTCGTAGAGGATGTGCAGAAGAAAACCGCCGAGAACGGGTTTAAGGTCCTGTACGTCCACGACGTTCAGAAGACCCTCCAGGATAAAGGTTTTACTTTCCCGGGCTATAAGATAATTGAAGTGTGCAACGCGAAGCTGGCCCACGCGGTTTTGCAGGCCGACAGGAACATCGGGCTGATGATACCGTGCAAGATTAACGTTTACGAGCGCGACGGCAAAAAGTATGTCGCCGGGATGCTGCCGACGTTGATCTCGGAGTTCTTCCCGCACGCCTCCCTCGGCAACGCGCCGGAAGAGGTGGAAAAAGTCATAAGGAAAATAATCGACGAGGTGAAGTAAGATGGCTCGCAAGGCAAAACAAAGAAGCTTTATCGAAAAGAACATCCACTTTATCGTGATTGCCGCGGTGGCTCTTATAGTCGGCGCGGTCTATCTGAACAAGCCGAGCAGGGACAACACGGCTTCGGCGCAGGATATCCCCGCTGAGAACGCGGCCATGCAGACGCCCGGCGAAGGCAAGGTTGCTCCGGATTTCTCTCTCACTTCCACGGATGGGAAGACGATCAAGCTTTCGGATTTCAAGGGCAAGGTGGTCGTCGTCGATTTCTGGGCGACGTGGTGTCCGCCGTGCAAAGCCGAAATACCTGATTTCATCAAGCTTTATTCGCAGTACAAGGATGACGGCTTTCAGATGCTCGGCATTTCACTCGACCAGGGGGGCCTGAGCGATGTTAAGCCGTTCATGAAAGATTACGGGATCAACTACCCGATCATGATGGGTGACAACCAGGTGGTGGCCGCGTACGGCGGCATCCGTGGAATACCGACTACTTTTGTCATCGACAAAGAGGGCAAGATCAGGGCCTCATTCGAGGGATACCGGCCGGCATCGGTATTTGAAAAGCTGATACAGCAGTTGACGAGCGAGAAGTGACGAAAAGCCGCTTCTTCGTTTCTTTTTCGGTTTTCTTGTTAATGGCTGCCGCAGCGGTAGCCGGGCCCAAGCCGCAGCTCAAAATACTTTTTCACGTGGATTCCCCCCAATCGGAGCGGCTGGAGATGGCATTTCACAACGCCCACAGCGCCGAAATGCACGCGGGGAAAGGGAACATCAAGATGGTTGTCGTCGCGAACGGACCGGCAGTGAAATTTTTCCTGAAGAAGGGCGACGCGAAGTTATCAAGTGAAATAAAGGATCTCGTCTCGACCGGTGATGTTGAGTTTCATGTCTGCGGAACAAGCCTTAAGGCGTTCGGGTACAAGCCACAGGATGTACTCGGTAGCTGCAAGGTTGTGCCGGCGGGCATAATCGACATCGCGGAGCTTGAGAACGAAGGATTCGTCTACATTAAGCCATGAACGTATATCTTCTCGCGGCAATAGGCGGCATCGGTGGAGCGGCGGCGGGTTTTCTCATAGGGAGATTCTTCGAATCGAAAACCATCGGTGCCTGCCCGATCTTATGTAATCCCAAAATGAGCGCGATCTTTTTCGCGGTTCTCGGCATCATGCTCGCGACCGGCGGAAAATAAGAACGACCCGGAGTAGTTGAATGAAGATAGAACTTAAACAGGTTAACGGAAACACTTACGTAGGCAAGGGTGAATCGAACCACTGGGTGCCGGTCGACGCGTCGCTGAACGACGACGGCAGTGCGGCGGGGACGGGGCCAATGGAGCTTGTCCTTATCGGATTGGCCGGCTGCACCGCGATGGACGTCGAGTCCATCCTGAGGAAGAAACGAGCCGACATGCGGAGGCTCGATCTTGAGGTCACCGGCGAGAGGGCGAAGGAACACCCGAAGGTGTTTACCGATATACACATCGTCTACAACGTGCACGGAAATGTAACGCAGGCCGACGCGGAACACGCCGTATCGTTGTCCCATGAGAAGTACTGTTCTGTCGCGGCATCGCTCAAGGCAAAGATTACATACGAGATAAGAATAGTCGAGTAGAGGGCCCCAAGGTTCGGGAGTGCAACTCCCTCACCGCTTGAGAGGGTTCGGGAGTGTAACTCCCTCACAGCTTGGGCGCCCCGGGGGTTCGGGAGTGCAACTCCCTCACCGCTTGAAGGGTTTGTGCACAGCTAGAGTTTGCCTTACAGTATCCCCAATCCGAACAACAACAGCCGGACTGCCCGTTCAAAGTTTGAGCTTGAACTTGCCGTCCCACTCAATGCGCATCATTTCCAGGAACTGATAATGGGTCAGGTCGAAGTGTATCGGCGTGACCGATACGTACCCTGACTTCAAAGCGATCTGGTCAACATCCTCGCCGCGGTCGAGGATGCGCATTTTTCCCGCCAGCCAGAAATAATCTTTGTTCTTCGGGTCTTTTCTCTGGTAGAATTCGTCATCCCATCGCGAGCGGCCCTGTCGTGTGTACCTGATCCCTTTAATCTTGCCCGCCGGTATTGCCGGCACGTTAATATTCAGTATCGTGTCTTCGGGCAGACCGTTCTGAAGGACAAACTTGGCGAACGTTACCGCGACCTTCGCCGCGGTATCGAAGTTGGGGTTCTTAGTGTACTCCAGAGAAACAGAAATTGAGGGAATGCCCAGGATTGTTCCTTCGGTCGCGGCGCTGACGGTACCGGAGTAGATCACGTTCACGGCGGTGTTAAGGCCGTCGTTGATCCCTGAGATGACCAGTGCGGGGGTTTCCTTCAGAAGAGTTCTGATGCCGAGCTTCACGCAGTCGGCGGGGGTGCCGTCGACTGCATAGCCGAATAGAGTCCCGTTTCTGTGAAACCTGTAAGCACGGAGTGGTGTCCTGACTGTGATGGCGTGGCCGACGGCACTCTGCTGGATGCTCGGAGCAACGACTGCGACTCTTGTGAATCTTTTCAATGCCCTGACAAGAGTGTACAGCCCCGGCGCGTCTATGCCGTCGTCATTTGATACAAGTATGAGAGGTTTTTTCTTCATGTCCCAATTTAGCGTCAAAAAACGAGAAATTTAAGCCAAATTGTTAGCTCGGGCCACATTCCTGGTGGTAGCCGAAAATCGTTCCGGCAAGAAAAACATTTGTTAGTTGAATTAAAATTGTTTATCATAAACGTAAGGATCGAATATGAGATCAGTCGAAAAGCGCCCTTCTAGAGGCGTCACGTTGCATGAGCGAATTCACTTCAAATGAGTCTTCTTCGCGCCGACCTCCTATGACTGGTCATTCTCATTTCTCGTTAGCCCTTATTATTCCCAATCGGACGCATGGGACAGTCAAATTATCATTTAACAACTTTGAGGAGTAAAGATGAACATTTACATCGGCAACATCTCGAGGGACCTGAGTGAGGATGAGTTGCGCGACGCGTTTGCAGCCTTCGGACAGGTTTCGAGTGTTAACATAATAAAGGACAAGTTCACGGGGGAGTACCGTGGCTTTGCCTTTGTTGAAATGCCAGTTAAGGAAGAAGCGGAAGCGGCGATCTCCGGGCTGAACGGAAGGGAACTCAAGGGAAGAGCTCTCAACGTCAACGAAGCACGCCCGCGGACTGATGACAGTCGCGGTGGCGGCGGCGGCGGCGGCAGAGGCGGCCCGCGTCGCGGCGGTAGTGGCGGCGGCGGCGGCTTCGGCGGCGGCGGCGGTCGTAGAAGGTTTTAATCTTCTGAAAGCAGGCGGCCTGTATATCGGGCCGCCTGCGCTCTTTTTATCTCCGCCGGCTTTCTTTCGGCGGAAATTCTCCATGGATATGCAAATCTCCCGGCGGGCTCAACATAATGCCGGTGCAGTGCAAGCGGTTTGCGCGCGTGACGCAAAGCTAATCTTTTCGTTTAAGTAAATCGTCCATCGGATTGGACGAGTGACCAATCTTTCGTCCTCTATTCTTTTCTCTCCGTGACTCAAAGCGAGACGCTTGCATTTCCACGCCGCGCAGAATAAATTCGGTCGTCAGCAGGGCATCTAGTCGCGCAGCACCCTCCTTATTTATTGACCATCATTGTACATCGCCCTCATCTCGCAAGTTGAATCCGGCTTGGGCCGAAGTTCTTTACTTCGCATGAAAGGGAAAGAGTCATGAAACGCCTGTTCATTTATTTGTCAATTGTGTTGATTGCATCTCCCGCAGTCTCTCCAGCGCGCGCGCAGGAGCGGGTGCCCTGGATGGCGGCGGCATCTTCCGTCATTAAGTCCGACCTCGGCCCGAAACTCGAGGCCGGCGCGCGGTCGCGGCTGGACCGGGGCATCGAACAGGTTGCCGACTTCTGGCGGGCTCAGGATGGAGACTCGTCCGCTTTTGTCGAATTCGTGAAATCAAATTTTGCTCCCGATGGAAAGACGCACGACGCTATGTTCGAGCGGTATGAGGATCTGCTGGAAAAGCTGTCGGGTCACATGCTGGAAATCAGCCGCGAGTTCAGGACGCAGGCTGATCTTGACCTGGGGACGACATATCCTTTCGATGACATCTTCTTCGCTTACGACCCGGCTGCGCATATAGCGGACGACTTCTTCGGCAATAAACTCGCTTTTGTCGTCCTACTCAATTTTCCGATGACGACGCTCGAAGAGCGGGTTACTGACGGCGCGAATTGGTCCCGGCGTCAATGGGCTGAGGCCCGTCTGGCACAGGGGTTTTCTTCGCGTGTCCCGGCGGAAGTCAATCTCGCCGTCGCCGGCGCGGCGGCCAGATCGGAACAATATATATCCGGTTACAACATCTGGATGCATCATCTGGTGAACGATAATGGTGAGCGGATATTCCCGGCGAAGCTAAGGCTCCTTTCGCACTGGAACCTTCGCGACGAGATAAAGGCGGATTACGCCGATCCGGTTCGAGGGCTTGAGAAGCAGCGCTTCATCCAGCGCGTGATGGAAAATATAGTGACGCAAACGATCCCGGCAGCTGTCATCGACAATCCGGGAGTGGACTGGAACCCCTTCACGGGCGAAGTGACTTCTTCGGCTGTGAGGGATTTCGAGGAATCGGCGCTGAAGGACGAAAGAATAAGCCGCGACAGGGAACCCGATACCAGGTATGAAATGCTCCTCCGGACGTTTCAGGCTTCGCGTCTCGTGGATCCTTATTTCCCCACCGCGCCGAGCCTGATAGCCCGCCGTTTTGATGAAGGGAGGGAGATCCCAGAGGCTGAGGTGAAAGCAATGCTGGAACAAGTGGTCTCCTCACCCCTTGTCGGGCGTGTGGGCGAGCTCATTGAAAAAAGGCTTGGACGCCCGCTTGAGCCGTTCGACATCTGGTTCAATGGGTTCAGGCAGCGGAGCGAATATTCGCAGGCCGAGCTGGATTCCATCGTCTCAGCAAGGTACCCGACAGCCCAGGCTTACAATGACAGCATTCCCGGTAACCTCATGAGGCTTGGATTCAGCAGGGAACGGGCGGTTGCCCTGGCGGACAATATAATAGTCGATCCGGCGCGCGGATCCGGACACGCGTGGGGTTCGGCGATGAGATCCGCGAAAGCGCACCTAAGGACTCGTGTCGAGAAGTCGGGTATGAACTATAAAGGATACAACATCGCCGTGCACGAGATGGGGCACAATGTCGAGCAGACCTTTTCTCTGAACTACGTCGACCACACGCTCCTGCAAGGAGTACCGAATACCGCCTTCACGGAGGCATTCGCGTTTGTCTTCCAGGGACACGACCTGGAACTCCTCGGCCTGAAGAGCGACGATCCGAATGCAGAGGCACTCAAAGTCCTGAACGATTTCTGGGGTACATACGAGATTTCCGGAGTGGCGCTCGTCGATATGGCGGTCTGGCATTGGATGTATGACCACCCCGATGCGACACCACGTGAGCTCAGGGAGGCCACTCTTCAGATCGCGAGAGATACCTGGAACAAATACTACGCGCCCGTCTTCAAGGTCAGG
The DNA here is from genome assembly GCA_963806435.1 of uncultured Bacteroidota bacterium. Lineage (GTDB taxonomy): Bacteria > Bacteroidota > Ignavibacteria > Kryptoniales > JAKASW01 > JAKASW01. The sequence continues at coordinate 9,658 of CAWEBD010000075.1, read as the reverse complement.
GATGTCGTCCTCCTCGCGGTATACTCCCACATGATCGACAGCTTTCTGTATCTTCCGGATTATCCCATCGGCCATATTATTGCGTACCAGATCGAGGACCAGATGAAGAAAGCAGGCAGCATCGGAGTTGAGTTTGAGCGGATGGCGACTTACGGCCGGGTCGCGCCGGACCTATGGATGAAGCACGCGACCGGTTCGCCGGTAAGTCCAGAGGCGCTTTTTGCCGGAACCGAAAGCGCTATTAAGACGTTGGCAGAATGAGAGTGAATGGCTAAGAGGCGACGACATATTCGAACATCTATTGAGGAGGACGGTTGGCTGCGGCTAAACTGAAGCTCTCCGTCCTCCCGTGGGAACTGGCGATTTGCAGGCTGGAGAAAGGTGTCAAAATCCCGGCGTGGGCTACGGAGAGATCCGCTTTCGTCTCCATTACCATTACGAACGAGGAGCTTTCTATAGTCTGCGACGGAAGCGCGATACCGCCGGACGTTCCGGCGTCGAGAGGTTGGAGGGCTTTCAAGGTGGAAGGGCCGCTCGACCTTTCCATGACCGGAATCATCTCCTCTATGACCGGGCCGCTCGCCGCGTCCGGGATAAGCGTGTTTTCAGTCTCGACGTACGACACGGATTACCTCCTCATCAAGTCGGAAATGTTCGATGAGGCGGTGAGAGTCCTGTCGGAGTTTTTTGAAGTGAAGCTCTGAGCGCCGCCCCGTCGCCTCTGGAAGACATCCTTCCGAATTTGCGGCAAGTCTTGCAAGTGTCACTTCTCTCGACGTTGCACCGTCAATCCAGAAGGAAATTCCCACGCAGGACGGATCGAAACGGAATCCCGTTCAATTCTCCCCGGAAATCAAACCGAACGTAACTACGCCGCATCCAATGCCATAGTGGCGACAGGTATTTAGTGTCCACCTTGACTCAAGCAATCGCGCAAGGGAATATTCTCTGGTGCCTCGGATGGAATATAGCGGGATCCTTGAATAGTTCCCGGGAATGTCGTCGCCAATCGTGTAGTATTTCACAAGGGAAACTGAATTCATTGCGTAAACGTTCATACGGATATATGAAGTTCTCATCTTTGCTGATCGCAGCAATTCTCACGTTATCAACTGCCATGACCGGCTCCACTCAGGTTAAGAAGACCTACACGATCAGCGGGACGATCGAAAACTCCGAGAGTGGAGAAGTGCTGATCGGGGCGACCGTTATAGTCACCGATTTGAAATCCGTCGGCGCTTCTTCAAACGCTTACGGTTTTTATTCTATCACGATTCCGGAAGGCGTCCATACCTTCCGCGTTCAGTATCTCGGTTACAAATTTCTTACAGACACAGTCGATCTCGACCGCGACATGGTGAAGAATTTCGAGCTGACCCCCGAACCTCTAACGGAACGAGAGGTCGTTGTATCGGGTGAACATGCCAATGCCAACGTTACCTCTACGAAGATAAGCGCGAACGATCTTCAGGTGCGTCAGCTCAAATCGATTCCCGTCCTCCTCGGCGAGAAGGACGTCATGAAGACCATCCAGCTCCTTCCAGGGATAATGGCTGCCGGCGAGGGGAGCACCGGTTTCTACGCGCGTGGCGGCGGAGCCGATCAGAACCTGATCCTTCTGGACGAGGCGCCTGTCTACAACCCGTCCCATGTCCTGGGATACCTTTCCATCTTCAATTCCGATGCGATCAAGGACGTGAGCGTAATGACGGGCGGAATACCCGCCGAATATGGCGGACGGCTGTCGTCTGTCGTCGATATCAGGACCGACGACGGAAGCGACAAGACCTTCGGTGCCACGGGCGGAATAGGGCTTCTGGATTCGAGGTTGACGATCGACGGCCCGATAGTGAAAGACAAAGGATCGTTCATCGTTTCCGGCAGGCGGACATATGCCGACCTTTTCCTCAGGCTTTCCAGCGACACGACGATCAACCGCGTAAGGCTCTATTTCTACGACCTGAACGCCAAAGTGAACTACAGCTTCGGAGAGCATGACCGCCTCTATCTCTCCGGCTACTTCGGCCGGGACAATTTCAGTTACCCGAACGTGTTCGGTTTCAGCTGGGGGAATGCGACAGGCACGCTGAGATGGAATCATATATTCGGCGACAAGTTCTTCTCCAACACAGCTCTCATTTACAGTGACTATGCCTACGCGAACGACGTTGGAGCAAGCCCGAACCAGTTTGAGATAACGTCGGGAATCCGGGACGTGAACCTCAAGAGTGATTTCCAATACTTCATGAATCCCGGAAATACTATCCGGTTCGGGGCCGATTTCATCTATCACACATTTCTACCCGGCTCGATAACCGGCGGGCCCGGCATAACACTGAATGACGTGTCGGTCGAGAAGAAATTCGGGCTGGAGAACGCACTGTACGCATCGGACGACGCGACTCTGCTGCCGGAGTTCAAGCTAAATTACGGTTTGCGCTTGTCTTCATTCAGTCTGCTTGGGCCGGGGAGCGTCTTCACATACAACAGTGAAGGGAATCCTGCCGATACGATGGACTATGGTTCGGGCAAATTCATCAAGACCTATTTCAGTTTTGAGCCGCGCCTCACGGCGACTCTGGTTCTAAACGACTTGAGCTCCATAAAGTCATCGTACACGAGGACGGTCCAATACCTGCATCTACTCTCGAATTCCACTTCCACCAATCCGAGCGACCTGTGGGTCCCGAGTACCAACAACGTTCCGCCCGAGTACGCCGACCAGGTCGACCTCGGGTATTTCCGGAACTTAGATGATAACGAGTATGAATCGTCGCTCGTGCTGTATTACAAGAACATGCTGAACCTTATCGACTATAAAAACGGCGCGGATCTTCGACTCAACCCGACCGTGGAATCTCTGCTGCTGTTCGGGAGAGGGTGGAGCTACGGGGTCGAGTTCATGCTGAAGAAGAAATTCGGGCGGCTGACCGGCTGGATTGCATATACACTCTCGCGAACCGAAGAGCAGTTCGCACAGATAGACAACGGCCAGCCGTTCCCCGCGACGCAGGACCGGACTCACGATGTTTCAATCGTGCTGGTATATGACCTCGATCCAAGATGGAGCTTCGGCGCGACCTGGGTCTACTACACCGGGAACGCGATAACGTTTCCTAGCGGCAACTATATGATTGGCGGACGCCTCGTTCCGTATTACACGTCGAGGAACGGCTACAGGATGCCTCCGTACAACCGTCTCGATTTGTCGGTGACATGGAAAATCAATGAGCACTCCAATCTGAACCTGTCGGTATACAATGCATACGACAGAATGAATCCATACGCTATTACTTTTCAACCGGTCCCCGGCAACCCGAATCAGACGGAGGCGCTGCAGACAACAATTTTCCCGATCATCCCGTCCATCACTTACAATTTCAAATTTTGATGGTGAGAGTGAATTCATGAGACAGTTGTTCGTTTTGATTCGACGATGGAAAATCTTGCCGGTCTTGCTTCTATCTTCCGGTTTCTATTCCTGCCAGAAGGTCGTTTCTGTCGATCTTAACCAGTCGAATCCGCAAATCGTGATCGTGGGCCTCGTGGCGGATCGGGGGGGAATGGATTCGGTCCTCGTCAACATGACCGGTGATTACTTCACACCGACACTCAATTATCCCGCTGTGACAGGAGCGACTGTCATAATCGCGGACAACGTCGGTAACACTGACACTTTAAAAGAGGCGGATGCCGGAGTTTACTATTCTCCAAACCCGCGGGGCGTTCCGGGAAGAACATATACAATGAAAGTAATCGCGAACGGGAAGGCGTACGGCGCGGTATCTTCCATGCCGCAGAAAGTGGGAATTGATTCCTTCTATGCCGTCAAGTCGAACGGGCCGTTTGGACGCAGGTCGGGATATCAATTCTATGTCAGGTTCAAAGATCCTCCGCAACTTGGGAATTATTACCGGATCGTCCCTCACGCGGATTTCATCCCTGCCGACTCTCTTTTCGGTGACAGCGGCGGCATATTCCTGTACGACGACGAGTACACCACCGGGAATGAGGTGTCGTATGAATTCAGGCTCGGGGGGACAATCGTACCCGGGGACACCATCGGCGTCGACCTCCTCTCCATCGACAAAGCCACCTACGAGTACCTCCGGACTTTAAGAACCACCATTCAGGCCGACAGGAGCCCGACATCACTTGCTCCGTCGAATCCTTCAACCAATATCAGCAACGGCGCGCTCGGATATTTCTCGGCTTACACCATCGATTCCAGAACGCTTGTAGTGAAATGACGAGATCTTCCCGGGCGAGGAGTAATAACCCCAAACCCGGTACTGGCTCGGTTTGAGGATTTTTTCTCTCGCTAAGCCGCAACGACCGCAAAGGGGAAACAATTTCATCCCTTTCTTTGCGAGCTTTGCGTCTTTGCGAGATATTTCTTACAAATTGAGCCACTACTCAAAACCTCTCTCAGTTGGAGATTAGGGACAAGTTCGGTAATATTGTGAAGGGTATCGGCCAGGAGGATACCCTTTCTCAACCAAGATTTGCGGAGGAACGCCTATGTCACTCGATTTCAGTGAGATCGTTCTAAGCATCGAAGAGCGTGAGCATGACAGGCTATCGGCTATGAAAGAGCAGGATGTCAGCACTCCGCTCTCGCCGGGCAAGTGGAGTCGGAAAGAAATTCTCGGGCATCTGGTGGATTCGGCGAGCAATAATCACCAGCGATTTGTCCGGGCTCAGCTTTCCGATAAACTTGAATTTCCGCCCTATGTGCAGACGGAATGGGTGGAGTTACAGAATTATGCCGATGAAAGCTGGCAGCTTCTGGTAGAGCTATGGAGCGCGTATAACCTGCATCTGGCCCACGTGATCGCGAACATCCCGCCGGAGAGGTTGAAGGTGCCGTGCAGGATCGGGGACAAAGAGGCCATGACACTTGAAGAACTGATCGCCGACTATGTTCGCCATATGGAGCATCATCTGAAACAACTGAACGGAATTTCGGAGTAAGTCGGCAGGAAGTTTCACCGGCGGTGAGAGGGAAGGGGCTGGGTCTATGGATGTGCTATCGGGAATCTAGCTGTCTGTGAATCCGTACCTCGGGGGGATGAAGAGAGGTCTTTGTCATTAAAGGAATGAGAAGGCGCCCGAATTGACGGTTGCAGTCGGAGGAAGACGGTTCGACACTCGGAGAGAAAGACGCAGTGCTGGAGTAGAATCCTACTGGAACAATTCGCACGGCGCCTCACGGACTCGATGCCGCCTGATTTATACCCGAAATTTGGCCAAAAATCCGGTAGTGTCTCAGTTTCACATTAAATGGAACAGCCATTTCAAATCAACCACATAGGCACACCTGTGTGCCGAAGCACTTCGGTGCGCAGGCACATAGAAAAGCATAGAAATTCGTCCTGTCTATGTGTTCTATGTTTCTATGTGGTTTAATTTCAAACTGAGACACCACCAAAAATCCCGCGGAACTGCTCTCGATCCGCCTCCAGCACGTTGCCATAAATTGATTTTCACCCCCCCGCTTGATATATTGAAACCGGTTTTGCCGAATGTTTCACCTCCTGTGATGCTCGGCTTCCAGAACATCCAGTTCGGGATTTTTTAAATTCAAACTCCGGAGGAATTTTTTGCGAAAGAATCGCTTTAGGATCATCCTCATTATTGCTGCGATTGCACTGGCGTCGTACTATTTATACCCCACGTACGAGAGCAGCACTTACGACAAACATTTAAAAGAATTGTCCGGACAAGCCAAGCTTGATGCATATCTGCAATCCCACCCGCTCCCGCAGATGTCCGACTCGCTCAAGAACGCTTACATCGACAGCCTGGGCCAAACATTTTCGGCGGACAGCCTCCAGTATTATGATGCGAACGCGAAGGCTATCACCGACGCAAAGATGAAGCGAATCAAACTGGGTCTCGATTTGCAGGGAGGCATGCATATAGTCCTCCAGGTCAACGTCGTGAAGATGCTTGATGACATGGCTAAGAACAAAGACCAGACCTTCAATGACATCATGAAGCAGGTAGCCGCCCAGGTGAAGCAGACTGACGCCAACCCGCTCACGGTGTTGGAGCAGGAGTTTACTCAGCGTGGCATCCGCCTCAGCCGGTACTATGGCGATATTCGCGACGATAACTCCAAGGTCATGTCTTACCTGACCGACCAGACGAAGACCGCCGTCGACCGCGCGATGGAGATAGTCAGAAATCGTGTCGACCAGTACGGAGTCTCTGAACCTTCGATACAGAAACAAGGCAGTACCAGGTTTATCGTTGAGCTCCCTGGCGTAAGCAACGAGACGGAAGTAAGGGAACTTCTGCAGGGTACGGCACTTCTCGAGTTCAAGCTGCTGAAGCCCGAGGACGTCGTCGTGAAAGTTTTTCAGGCCATCGACAATGTCATGGCCGGCAAGCCCGATTCTCTTTCGCAGGCTGATACCACATCGTCGTCAGATTCCACAATGACAGCGGCGGAATTTGCCAGGAAACACCCGTTTTTTGCGATAGTGAGAGTCAATGCCCAGACGGGAGACGCTTACGTCGCGGAGACGGATAAAGATCAATTCATGCGAATTATCAACAGCCCCGACGTTAAGCGAGTTATTCCGTCCGATTTCGAGTTTCTTTTCAGCGCGAAGCCACAGGTCACTGCGCAGGCCCAGAAGTATTATGGACTGTACGTAGTTAACAAAACCGCCGAACTGACCGGAAGCGTCGTCACCGACGCGCAGGCTCAGATCGATCCCACGACCAATACCCCCATCGTCACCATGAAGATGAATTCTGCAGGTTCGCGCGATTGGGGACGGATAACGGGTGCCAACATCGGGAAAAGGGTGGCAATCGTGCTCGACAACGCGGTCTACTCCGCGCCTGTCGTCCGTTCTAAGATTACCGGCGGAAGTTCGCAGATAGAAGGCATGGCGAACATGGACGAGGCGAACCTCCTCGCGATCGTTCTGCGTGCCGGCGCGCTCCCCGCGCCTGTTGACATAGTCGAAGAGAGAAACGTCGGCCCATCGCTCGGTGAGGATTCCATCAAAAGCGGCGTCACTTCCGGCCTGATAGGCCTCGCGTTGATAATCCTCTTCATGGGATTCTACTATCACCTGGGTGGCGTCATGGCGGATTTCGCGCTGCTGATCAACATATTCTTCATACTTGGAGTACTGGCGGCATTCCACGGAACGCTGACCATGCCGGGTATAGCGGGTATGATCCTGACAATCGCAGTGGCGGTTGACGCGAACGTGCTTATATATGAACGTATCCGCGAAGAAATGACTACCGGAAAAACTCTGAGAGCATCGATCGATCAGGGGTATTCCAAGGCGTTCACTGCTATCTTCGACGCGAACATAATCTCGTTGTTCACCGGCGCGATATTGTACCAGTTCGGCACGGGCCCCGTTCAGGGTTTCGCCCTTACTTTGATGATCGGTATCGTGGCATCCTTGTTCAGCGCCATAGTCATCACGCGTGTCATTTTCGACATAATGATCGAGCGCGGCGCGACGACCATTAACTTTGGCTAAAAAGTAATTTTGAATTATGAATTTTAAGTTTGTAATTCAAAGTTTAGAATTTAAAATTTAACATTGGAGATTTGATGCGCTTTTTCCCAAGGACTAACGTCGACTTCATCGGCAAGCGCCATATCTGGTATACCGTTTCGGCGAGCCTCATATTAATAGGCCTTATCACCGTAGCGATCCATGGTTTGAATTACGGTATCGATTTCATAGGCGGAACGGAGCTGACGCTTGGCTTCAATCCGCAGGTCGGAATCGGGGAAGTCCGTTCGTCGTTGAACGCGATCGGTCACGGCGATGCCGAGATTAAGACGTTCGGTTCCGCCAGCAACCTCCTGATCCGCGTGAAGGCTTCCGAGCAGCAGGCGAACACCAGCCAACAGATAATGGCGGAGCTTAAAAAGAGCTTCCCAAATAATAAGATCGTCTTGCTGCAGGACAACAAGATCGGTCCCCAAATCGGACAGGAATTGCGGCGCGATGCCGTCGTCGCGATCTTCTACAGCCTGATAGCGATCTTGATTTACGTCTCGCTGAGGTTCCAGTTCATTTACGCCGTCGGCGCAGTAATCGCTTTGTTCCACGATGTGCTTATCACCCTCGGCGCTGTCGCGCTGTTCGGTTGGATGGTTCCGTGGCTTAACCTCCAGATAGATCAGACTATGGTGGCCGCGTTCCTGACGCTGGTCGGCTACTCGATGAATGACACGGTCGTTATTTTCGACAGGATCAGGGAGAATCTGAAGATTTATAAGGGCGAAAATCTGATCAGGGTGATGAACCGGAGTATTAACGACACACTCAGCCGGACTATTATCACGTCGGGCACGGCATTCGCCGTTCTGCTCGTACTGTTAATTTTCGGCGGAGAAGTCACAAGAGGATTTGCCTTTGCCATGTTGGTCGGTGTGGTAACAGGAACATACTCTTCCATCTATGTCGCGTCGTCAATCGTCGTTGACTACAATGTCTACGTGAAAAAGACGAACCTCAAGCTGGGAGAGAAACAGTCACCAGTACTGGAAATCGAGAGACCGTATGAAGTTGCGGCAAAAAGAGCTTAACGGCGGCATAGTCCTTTTCGAGATTGAAGGGGATATTGTCGGCGGACCCGACGCCATGAGCCTCAACGATGAGGTCAGGAAACTCGTGGAAGTCGGCAAGAAGAAGTTCATAGTGGATATGGGATCCGTAAGGCATATAAACAGCAGCGGGCTCGGCATCCTGATAGCAAGCCTGAACGCGGTGCGGCAGGCCGGCGGCGATCTGAAAGTCGCGAACGTGAGTCCGCGTGTCCTCGATCTTCTCAAGATCACAAAGCTCAACCAGATATTCGAATCGTACGAATCGGTCGACGAGGCAGTTAAGAACCTCGCTTAATTCATGATTTTTTAACCGGCCCGCGCGAATCCACGTGCGGGCTTTTTTTGTGCAATAGCCGTGTCCGCGGACCCGGGATCGGCTTTTGAGTCAGGAGAGATTTGATGCCGGTGAAAGTGATTGTCGGCGCCCAGTGGGGCGATGAAGGCAAGGGGAAAATAGTCGATTTACTCAGCGAGAACGTCGATATCGTCGCGCGATACCAGGGCGGGGCTAATGCCGGTCATACCGTGGTCGTCGGGGACAAGACGTATGTACTTCACCTGATACCATCGGGCATTCTTCATCCCGACGTTGTCTGCGTCATTGGAAACGGTGTAGTGCTCGACCCGCAGGCGTTCCTCGATGAGGTCGCGTTCCTGGAATCTCTGAACATTAAAGTGCGCGGGAGGCTCTTCATCTCCCACAACGCGCACCTTATAATGCCCTATCACAAACTCATAGATTCCCTCAAGGAGCAGGGTGCCGAGAAGATCGGAACCACCGGCCGCGGAATCGGCCCCGCTTACATAGACAAGTTCGCGCGTGTGGGAATCAAAATAGTCGACCTCCTTCACCGGGAAGTGCTGGTCAGGAAGATCCGGTCGAACATTGAGGACAAGAATCAGCTACTCAGCAAGATCTATCACTCCTCCGAAATCGATGTCGACGAGATCGTCGAGAAATATCTTCAGTATGACAAACAGCTCGATGAGTTTATAACCGACACTTCGCTGTACCTGAGCCAGGCGCTGAAAGCCGGGAAGAAGGTCCTGGCAGAAGGC
>CAWEBD010000074.1:0-8102 GCA_963806435.1 uncultured Bacteroidota bacterium | reverse complement strand
TATCGAAGTCCTCGTCCGCCCCACACTCGATTCTCTCATTGCCAAAGAAGACACCGACGGCGACAAGAAGATCACGATAGACGACCCGCACATTCCAGGCACGGACAGGGGCAACAAACGCTTCTGGATCATATCACTCACCGGGAAGAAATACGAAGTAGCCGGGACCTACTACCTTTCGAATTTGTTGCAGTCCCTGAAGCTCGCCGAAGACGAAGGGAAAGACACCGCCTGGCTGAATGGCTCCGACATTTTCGAGCCGCCCGTCGAACATATCGCGCAATCGATAAAAGACCTTTACTGGGACGGCTTGACGAGGCGGATTGACGAGGGCGGGCTCGAAAAGATCTTTAAGGACACGAAGACTCACACGATAGACGGCTACAATTACGTCTACGTTCCGAACGATGACCGGATGGCATACGATTACTTCGACAGCATCGCCGCTCAGCGTCCCGATTTAAGAATGAAAGTCGTCCGGCTGCCGAAAAAAGTCACTCCGCAGTATGTGGAAAGCCTCAACGATAGCGCCGGTATACTCAGTCTTAAGCTTGTCAGATCTCCGGATGGGAAGATCGAAGGCGCGCCGTTCGTCGTCCCGGGCGGGAGATTCAACGAGATGTACGGATGGGACAGCTATTTCATAACCCTCGGTCTTCTTCAGGACGGAAGGATTTCACTCGCGAAGTCGATGGTCGACAACTTCATTTACGAGATCGACAACTACGGAAAAATCCTGAATGCCAACAGGACATATTACCTGACACGGTCCCAGCCTCCTTTCTTCACTTCTATGGCGCTGGCGGTGTACAGATATCTCCCCAGAGATGCGGCGACGACTGCCTGGCTGAAAGAAGTCCTCGAGGCCGCAATCAAGCAGTACAACAACTACTGGATGGGTCCCGAACACCTGACCTGGACCGGGCTGAGCCGGTACTACGACGACGGAATCGGCCCGCCGCCCGAGGTCGAGCCGGGAAGATACGACTATCTCTACGCGGAATACGCGAAGGAATACGGCATGGCTCCAAAGACATTCGAGACCGACTACCTTTCCGGAAAATTGAAGGTGCCCGCGCTGAACAAGTTCTTCACCGACGACAGGAGCATGCGTGAATCGGGACACGACGCGAGTTACCGACTTCAGTATGATTGCGCCGAACGTGTCACTGTCGATCTGAATTCGCTTCTTTACAAATCGGAAACCAATATCGCGGAGATTATTTCCGAAGGATTCGGCGGCGAGGTGAAGCTTGATAACGGGAAATCAGAAAGATCCTCGACATGGATTCAGAAGGCGAAAAAGCGCAAAGAACTGATGACGAAGTATCTCTGGAACGAGAAGCGCGGCATGTTCTTCGATTACAACTATGTCGAGCGGAAACGGACAGATTATGTGAGCGCGACGACGTTCTATCCTTTGTGGGCCAGCGTCGCGACAAAGAAGCAGGCCGATGCCCTCATCAAAAACGCGCTCCCTCTGCTGGAGATGCCGGGCGGGATCGTCGGCTCGACAGAATCATCGCGCGGGCCGATCACGAAAGATCACCCGCAGACTCAGTGGGACTACCCGTTCGGCTGGGCACCGCACCAGATGCTCGTCTGGGCCGGGCTGAAGAATTACGGTTTCGGAAGGATCGCGCGCGAACTGGCTTACAAGTGGCTCTACACCATAACTATCAACGCCTACAACTACAACGGCACGATCGCCGAAAAGTACGACATGGTCAGCCGTTCCTCGCAGGTGTTCGCCGAATACGGCAATGTGGGAACGAAGTTCTCCTTCATAACAAGGCAGGGTTTTGGATGGACCAATGCATCATATGTAGTCGGGCTCACCTACCTGACGAAGAAACTTATTTCCGATCTTGACCGGCTCATTCCCCCTGAATGGGTCTTTGACCGCTGAAAATATCCGGCCGACTCAACAACACCAATTTTGCGGCGGGCGAACTTTTCACCGGCCAATTTGTTTAATAGCATACAGAAGCACTTGTAGCACAATTACTAAGGGATTAATAATTAATGAATAACACGATGACTGTCATGGTCACGGGGGCAACGGGTAAACAGGGCGGGGCCGTAACGAAAGCGCTCCTAAAAAGAGGATACAGCGTAGTAGCATTGACAAGGAACCCTGCCTCGAGGGCCGCGATAACTTTTCACAACGAAGGAGTAAGAATCGTTGTTGGCGACATGACTGTTCCCGATTCACTTGCCGGCGCGATGATAGGTGTCGACATTGTCTTCGCCATGAGCACCCCTTTTCAGAGCGACCACGGAAGTGAAGTCGCGCAGGGTGTAAACGTGACGGATGCGGCGAAGGCCGCGGGTGTTCGGCACATTGTCTTTAGTTCCGTGGCAAGCGCGAACAAGAATACCGGTATACCGCACTTCGACACGAAATACAAGATCGAGCAGCATATCGCCGGATCCGGCATTCCTTACACCATCATCGGTCCGACGGCTTTCATGGAAAATTTCATTCAACCGCAGGCAATCCCGGGCCTGAAGGAAGGCAAATTACGGAGAGCGCTTCCCGCTTCACGCCCCGTCCAGCTGGTTGCCGTCGAGGACATCGGCGCATTCGCGGTATTCACAATCGAGCACCCGCAGTTTTTTCTCAACAAGCGGATAGACATCGCCGGAGACGAGCTCGCCGGTGAACAGACCGCCGCAATACTCTCGGAGGTGATTGGGAGACCAATTACGTACGAGGAGTTTTCACCGGAGGTTCTGAAGTCCCGGAGTCCCGACCTGGCGAAGATGATGGAGTGGCAGGCGCAGAACGATTACACCGCCGACGTTGCCGGCCTGCGCAAGAACTTCCCCGAGGTGAAGTGGCATTCGTTCAAGGAGTGGGCGAAAGGGGTGGAGTGGAAAGCGCTGCTGGGTTAGTAGCGTTTCAAGGCCAGGAATGGCTTGACAAATGGAACAAAAAAGACTCCGCATCAAATCCTAAAGACTCAACGAATATCCGTCAGCATTATGCCCACACTGTTTGTCGCGTACAAAGCCAACGATAGCTTCGACATGATCGTCTTTAATTCAGATGAGCCGTTTAGTGAGAGTCTGTTAAACATACCGAACCCGAAGTAGAAGCGCGAATGACAAAGCAAATAGCCTTCGGTGCCTGGCGAGGTATTCAGATCGCACCTTTGCGGGAGGGGAATGCGAACCAAGCTAACCGGTCAGCGGATCCGGCAATCAGCTAATCGATTTTCTCATTGGGAATCTCTTCCGATAGAATGTGCGCATATATCTCCACGCCATTGCTCTTGAGGCTTTCGTCGAAGGTCTTGAGCCACTCACGCACATAGTTTCTATCGTGCTCCCTGTTTTTCCTCACTATCGATCGCACATCTTCGATATCGCGCGGACGGCCGGAGAATATCTTGTGAACTATAACATCCTCCAGAGTAGCGAAGGCGACATCCACTTCCCCCAGTCTTACCTTTCGTGCATGCCCTATGGCCTGCCTCTCATATGGCGTAAACGAGAAGATGAAATCTATCCTGATCCCCGTCTCGATATCGCGAACGGGGAGCACGGAAGTCCTTTTCACGAATTCTTGCGGCTGCTCCACGAGCACTGTCAATTTGAGCTTGTCAACGACGGGCATGAGAGATGTCAGACCATTCGAGTCAAGCGCGAGAGTAACATCAATGTCTTTCGTCAATCGAGGTTCCCCGTAAATCAGAACGGCTTGACCCCCGATAATCATGTATCGGATCGACAGTTCATCCAGCGCAGACGCTAATTGCTCAAGGAGCCTTGTGAACTTTGTTGAGTATCCCTGCGAGTCTGATGTCATCTTCAATACCGTCTAACGGATCTTTTAGTGGAAAAACCCCGAGTATCCTCGCTTCCTCATACATCGCATCGAATAACCTGAAGTTCTCCGCGACGTTTACAGGAGTCTTCCTCTCCAGCTCACGCTCGAACTCCTCCCAATATTCCGGGTCCTTTATCATTTCAGTACAACTTAAAACATTTCGTCCACAGTTCTAAACGGTCCCTTGTGCCTTCCGGAGCCCCGATTCCGTCTCCTCTTCCCCTATTCCTTCGGTACCACCGTATCGTACCACGCCCGCTTCTGCCTCGGGACGCCGTCGTCGACATGTATATGCTTGATTTCCATATACTCTTCGACTCCGATCCGGCCGAACTCCCTTCCGATCCCGCTCTGCTTGTAACCACCGAACGGCGCTCGCTCGTTTAGCAGGTGCCATTCGTTTATCCAGACTGTGCCGGCTTTCAGTTTTTCGGCGATTGTTCTCGCACGCTCGGGATTCCTGCTCCAGACACCCGCCGCAAGTCCGTACGCGACATCGTTCGCCAACGCGACAGCTTCTTCGTCCGTTGAGAACTTGCTAACCACCAGGACAGGTCCGAAGATTTCTTCCTGTGCGATCTTTGAGCGGTTATCGACGTCGAGAAAGATCGTCGGCTCAATGAAATTACCCTTTGAGAGTTCCGGCAAACGAGACGCGGCGCCACCCAAAGCGACTTTGAACCCGTCCTTCTTCCCGCTCTCGATGTAACCGAGCACCCTGCCCTCCTGCTTCTTCGAAATAAGCGGTCCGATGTCTGTCGATTCATCCATCGGGTTGCCGATCTTCATTCTTTTAGCCTTCTCGACTAATGTCGACACGAAGCTGTCATACACTTTCTCATGAACCAGAAGCCTGGTCGCAGCCTCGCAGCATTGGCCGGAATGGTAAAACATCCCGTAGAGGCTTCCGTCAATCGCGATTTCCATGTCGGCGTCGTCAAGTACGATATTCGCCGATTTCCCTCCGCACTCCAGTGTGAGCCTCTTGAAATCGTTGGCGGCGAGCTCCATTATTTTCTTGCCGACCGCTGTCGAGCCGGTGAACGCGATCTTGTCGACGCGTGGATGCCTGACGAGCGCTTCACCCGCGTCGGGGCCGTAGCCCGGGACTACGTTGACAACTCCCGGAGGCAATCCTATCTCGTCAATGATTTTTGCCAGCTCCATCGCAGTGACCGGCGTGAGCTCCGACGGCTTGAGGACAACCGTGCATCCAGCCGCAAGCGCCGGGCCGAGTTTCCACGCCGCCATTTTAAGCGGGAAGTTCCACGGTATTATCGCGCCGACGACGCCGACCGGTTCATATCTTACATAATTCCTTGCAAACCCCGGTTTGGAAATCTCTGTCATCTCGCGCTCATTTTCCCCCGCCGCGAGTCTCGAGAAAATATTGAATGCCCGGGCGCTGAGGAATATATCTTCCTTAGCCTTCTTTACCGTCGACCCGGAATCGAGAACTTCGAGCTCGACGAGGCGCGCCGCGTTCTCGCTGATTTTGTCGCCTATCTTCTTTATGTAAGCCGCGCGATCCGCAGCGGGCATTCCGCGCCACACGCCTGAATCGAAAGCCTTCCTCGCCGCCGAGACCGCCAAATCCACATCTTCGGGCGACGCGACAGCAAACCTTGCAACCACGGAGCCGTCGTA
The DNA here is from genome assembly GCA_963806435.1 of uncultured Bacteroidota bacterium. Classification (GTDB taxonomy): domain Bacteria; phylum Bacteroidota; class Ignavibacteria; order Kryptoniales; family JAKASW01; genus JAKASW01. Next base: position 2,620 of record CAWEBD010000074.1, on the reverse strand, counting down.
CGGGTTGAGTGTGTCATCCACACGTCCGCCTTTCGAATCGACGAATTTCCCATCTATATAGAGTTTGTATTCGCGCATGAGATCCTCATCAGTTGAGCCGCCGAAATCCCGAGAAATCAAATCGAACGCGGATTTCACGCCTGCGTGCCGAAACGATCAATCCGAAACCGGAAGCTCTCACACGTCACTTCGGCGTGCAGGCACGGAAAAGACGGATCCTCACGGATTTAATAAATAGTCCTATATCAGTGCAAATCAGTTTTATTCCGTGTCATCCGTGTGCTTAACGTCTCCGTGTGAAGGCTATTTGATCTTGTACTTCCTCTTTGTCTTCTCTATCGCTTTGAGATGATGCTCGAAATGCTCGACGGTGTGCTCAAGGACTCCCATCAATGTCATCTTCCCGTTTTCGTTATGGATGCCGGTCCTGGAGAAGTCAGCATCCTTAAGGCTCTTCAGGACGGGAGTCATGGAAGCCCTGAGGGTGTAGAAGAGCGCGATAGAGTTTTCAACGGCCGTTTTCGTGTAAAGAAAACTGTCGGCCCACTTGTCCTGATCGAAGGCTATCAGGAGCGGGTTATCTTCCGCGATAATCCTTTTCATCCTGCCGACAAGGTTGAGCTCGGCATCCGTCAGATGATGGACCTGCTGTCTTATCGTCCATTTCTTCGGGGCCGGTCTTCTGTCAAGGTCCCTGTCTGAAAGCCCATTGAGGCTGGCGATGAGGTCCCCGGGGCCGTTTTCATATCTGCGTATCAACGCGATCGTTTTTGAACTCATTAGAATTCTCCTGCTTTGGTGCGCGTGAGTCTTTACGGTTTGAACAAACTAAGAAGGACTATTATGATCACGAGAATCCAATTCGCCAGGAAGAAAATGGTCTGCTTGCTGTTGATCGAATCCATCTTCTGGTTTGCATCTTCAGGCGGATTAATCTGGTTCATCTGATCGAGGAGCATCGCGCGCTGTCGGGCCGTCTTGGGGCTGATCACCATGCCGATCCCGAGCAGGACTACGAAGAAGAGGAGCTTGAGACCGAGCCAGTCCGCGCTGCCGAAGAGGTCGCCCACGGTGATCTGCAGGAATATCATGTTGCCGATCCCGCTCAGGATCAATACGAGGGCGCCGAACGGCGAAAGGAGCCCGACGCTTCTAAGCATTTTCGCGGCGTGTTGTTTCATCCTTACGTCGTTTTCCCATCTGAAATTCGCCTCGATGATTGGGCCGGCGAAGAGAACCGTGAAGATCATTCCCACCCCTATGAAGTGGAATAGAAGTGATACGTGGAACCAATTCATTTATTGTCTCCTTTCTAAGGATCTTGGTAACATATTCTTTATATGAAGGACGAGAAATCCTAATATCTAAGCACTAAACTCTAAATGAATTTCAATGTTCTAAATTCAAATTTCAAAAGCCACTCAAGCAGCGTCACTAAGGAACCCGGGAATTTTAAGTTTAGTTACGGTTTCGAATTTAGAATTTCGAGCTTTACTCAAGTGGTTCTTCTCAAAGCGCCAAACTATGTAAGTTTAATTATGGTTGATATGCCCTGGCCGACGCCTATGCACATCGTTGCCAGGCCAAGGCCGGTCTTGCGCCTCTTCATCTCATGAAGCAGCGTCGTCAATATCCTGGCCCCGCTTGCTCCGAGCGGATGTCCTAGCGCAATCGCTCCGCCGTTTACGTTTGTGATTGTTCGATCAAAACCGATCTCGCTCATAACGGCAAGGGACTGTGCCGCGAAGGCTTCGTTCAGTTCAACCAGTCCTATATTGTCCAGGCTAAGCTTCGCCTTCTCAAGGGCTTTTCGAGTCGCCTGCACCGGTCCGATACCCATGTAACGGGGGTCGACCCGGCCGTCCCTGACGAAACCAGTTCCGCCATCGGCGTCAGGTCGTTCGCTTTCAAGAAAGACTCGGAGCAGAGGAGCAGTGCGGCTGCACCGTCGTTGAGTCCCGACGAGTTGCCCGCCGTGACTGTCCCTGCATTCTTGAATGCTGGTTTGAGTTTCGACATCTTTTCAAGGTTAGTGTCGCGCCTCGGGCCTTCGTCGACCGCAATTCTCATCCCTTCGCCCTTCCGTTCAACCACGTTCACCGGGACGATCTCGTCTGCAAATTTTCCGTCGTCCTGTGCCATGATCGCACGGCGGTGGCTTTCGAGCGCGTAACTATCCTGCTCGTCGCGCCGGATATGGTACCTCTCCGCGAGGTTCTCAGCGGTCTCCCCCATGCTCTCGAGCGGGAAGCGGGCGGCCAGCTTCGGGTTCGGAAACCTCCAGCCGAGTGCCGTGTCATATGCCGTCAGATTTCCGAACGAAGCCTCCCCGGTCGAGTTCTTCGCGGTGGCATAAGGGGCGCGCGACATGCTCTCGACCCCGCCGGCTATGACGCATTCGGCATCACCGGTCTGTATCATTCTGGCGGCTGAGTTCACAGCCTCCAGGCTCGAGCCGCACAGGCGGTTGACGGTGTATGCCGGCACACTGTACGGAAGCCCCGCGAGCAGCGCCGACATTCGGGCGACATTCCTGTTGTCCTCCCCCGCCTGATTAGCGCACCCCATTATCAGCAATACGTGGCTCTGTACACGTTTCTTCGTTCCAGTTGCGTGTCTG
>CAWEBD010000073.1:0-14935 GCA_963806435.1 uncultured Bacteroidota bacterium | reverse complement strand
CCTGCATTCCATCAGACCTCTCCCTCGAATTCGCGCTTCAAGGCTACGCGGCCCGTGCGGGCGATTTCCTTGATCCCGAATGGCGAGAGCATTTTTATCATGGCGTCCACTTTCTGCTCGCCGCCGGTCGCCTCTATTGTGATGGAGCGCTGGCTTATATCGATGATTTTCGACCGGAAGATCTCGGATATCTGCATCAGTTCCGGCCGCGAGTTTCGGTTGGCCGCCACCTTAACGAGGACCAGCTCTCTCTCGACGAAGCTGTCGTAGGTCAGGTCGACTACTTTCGTGACGTCGATTAACTTGTTCAGCTGCTTGATTATCTGTTCGATGACGTCGTCGTCACCCTTGGAGACTATGGTCACGCGTGCGACGGAGTCATCTTCGCTCGTCCCGACGGAGATGCTGTCGATATTGTAACCGCGGGCGCTGAAAAGGCCCACGATTCTGTTCAGGGCGCCGAATTTGTTTTCAACAAGGACGGAGATCGTGTGTTTCTTCACTTCACGGCCTCCGTGTGTTCCTTCGCCATTTGCAGCTCCTTAACTGATTTGGGATAGTCTATTATTTGTGCGACCGTGCCGCCGCTCGGGATCATCGGGAAAACGTTGTCTTCCTTTATAGTCCTGAAGTCCATGATGACCGGGCGGTCCTTTATTTTCATGGCCTCTTTCAGTATCGGGACGACCTCCTCGGTTTTTTCGGTCATGAAGCCGGTCCCGCCGAAAGCCTCTGCGAGCTTGACGAAATCGGGGTTGTTCCCGAGAGTGACATGGCTGTACCGTTTCTTGTAGAACAGGTCCTGCCACTGTCTTACCATGCCGAGGTAACCGTTGTTTAATATCACGATCTTCAGCGGAAGTTTGTTGCCGGCTGCGGTCGCCATCTCTTGTATGTTCATCTGGATTCCGCCGTCTCCGTTTATGCTGAAGATGGGCCTGTCTTTCACGCCGAAAGCCGCGCCCATCGCCGCAGGGAAGGAAAATCCCATGGTTCCAAGTCCGCCCGAAGTGATGCACGATCTCGGGTTCTTGAATTTGTAAAATTGCGCGGCCCACATCTGGTTCTGTCCGACGTCGGCAGTAACCACGGCTTCGCCCTTTGTCAGTTCGTATATTTTCTCGATGACGTACTGGGCGCGTATCTCTTCGCCGTTCTCATATCGCAGCGGGTGCTCGGCCTTCCATTCCGCGATCTGTTCCAGCCAGTCTTTCGTGTCCAGCGGCTGCACAAGCGGGATAAGCCTCTCGAGCACATGACGGACGTCGCCGACAATGGGGACATCCACTTTCACGTTCTTGCTGATCGCGGACGGATCTATGTCGATATGGATTTTCTTCGAGTTGGGGGAGAACATCGCGGGGTTGCCGGTGACGCGGTCGTCGAAGCGGGAGCCGATGGCTATCAGGCAATCGCACTGGTCAACCGCTACGTTCGAGTACCACGTGCCGTGCATGCCCAGCATTCCCATCGACAGTTCATCCTCGCCAGGAAACGCGCCCAGCCCCATTAGTGTCATGGCGACCGGTGCTTTGAGCTTCTTCGCGAGGTTCAGCAGTTCGTTCGAAGCATTTGAATTCACCACGCCGCCTCCGACGTAAAGGACAGGTTTACGCGACGCGTTGATGATCTCGACGGCCTTGTTTATCTGACCCATGTGTCCGAAGTAGAACGGGTGATACCCGCGCAGTTTGACTTCCTTCGGATACAGGAAGGGAGCTTTTGACGCCATCACATCTTTAGGCATATCGACCACGACCGGCCCCGGTCTCCCGGTAGACGCGATGTGGAAAGCCGCCTTTATCGTCCAGGCGAGATGATGGACGTCCTTGACGAGGAAGTTGTGCTTGGTTATCGACCTTGTTATGCCGATTATGTCGGCTTCCTGGAAGGCGTCGTTCCCGATAAGATGAGTCGCCACCTGTCCGGTGAAAACGACAAGCGGCACCGAATCCATGTAAGCGTCGGCGATCCCGGTAACCGTGTTCGTGGCTCCGGGTCCGGAGGTTACGAGTACGACTCCGACTTTCCCCGTGGCTTTCGCGTACCCTTCGGCCGCATGTACGGCGCCCTGCTCGTGGCGGGTAAGGATATGTTGAATGTGCGACATGTCGTGCATCGCATCGTAGACTCCGATCACCGCGCCGCCAGGGTATCCGAAGATGTATTCGACGTTCTCCTCTATCAGGCTCTTGACAAATATCTCCGAACCTGTCAAATCATTGGTGCTCATCCTTCAAGTCTCCGTTCTTTTTGTTATAGAAACCGGCAGCTCCCCGAAGGGAACCGGCAACGTGCTTACATCTATCAACATTGTCAAGCTCAAACTGGTTCGACCTCCAAGCGCTTCTCGACAAAGCTTTTGGCTTCAGGTCATTCCCGCCGATTTAGTGTGGATTTTTGTTAGGTTCGTGCTTCGGGGAATAACCTTCGGCTATTTAGCTAATAATGCCGAGTAGGATATTCCCCTCGCTAAGGAGGAGGAGAATTAGAATGGAAATAATGGATAGGAGGCCGAGGAGATCTGTACTGACAAAGTCGTTCATGGGCAGCGAAGCAACGTTCGCTGTCCTTCCAGAGTCGTATGTTGAATTGTCAGTCATTTCGTCCTAAATAAAGTATAAGGAATCGGTTCTTTGTTGTCAATAGTTCCCTCGGTTTATTTTTGGGGAATCTTGAATTGTTCGCCGCGCCCTTGAGAGCGTGGCGAATGGTTGACTATGATTTGGGAAACAGCTAACATTTGGCTGTCAGGGAAAAGCTAATCGGTTAGGGTATTCGGAAGCAGAGGGGAGCCTTTTCCTTCCAATGGACGCGCAAGCACTTCTTGTGTCAGTGAAGTTACATAGTCAGTAAGTGCTACAGGAGGCTTTAATGTCCGAAAAGCACAGTTTTTGTGAGAGGTTTCGATCTTCGCGAACCTGCGGAGCCTCGTTCCGAGGCCTGCTTCTATGGGGGTGTCAATAGGAAGTGATGGCGGAACTAAAAAGGTGGGGTACGTCAGGTAAAAAGAGGGGGAGCATAATGATAAAAGTCTTGATCATTCTTGTGGGTCTAGTTGAGCTAGCTTTTTGCCAGCCGCCGAAGGAGTTGAACACTATTTTCGAGGTAGTCGGCACGGACTCCAATGCGCAGCTTGGGGCTTATGTCAGGGGAGTGGGTGATTTGAACAAGGATGGTTACGCCGATGTAGCCGTGAGTGCTCCGGGCCAGTTCAAGACATATGTTTATTACGGCGGTAAGTCGATGAGCCAGACGCCGTCACATATACTGGAGGGCGGCGGAAACATTGTGTCAGGGGATTTCAGGGGAGATGGCTGGATTGATCTTGCGATAGAGAAATACTGCAGGGACACGGTGTTTGTATATTTCAATGGCCCGCAGGGATTGAATACGATACCCGATGTGGTACTGACTATGCCTTCGGATTACTTCGGCTACGTTATGGCGTCGGGAGACTTCTTCGGCAACGGGTACGAAGATCTAGCGGTTGTCACGATGGATGCCAATATGTGGCAGGACACTTCTCTTACAATGAGAGGAAGGATATTTATTTACGCCGGGGGACCGGATATGAAGGATACGCCGGTGGATACAATCATAGGCGACACGGTGCGTGCCGGCCTGGGGATTGACCTGGCAACCGGAGACGTTCACGGTAACGGAAAAGATGAACTTGTTGCTCTGGGATTCAATCAATCATGCAACAATGTTCCCTGTGCTTATCCTTATCTTTCGATTTTTTCGGGCAATGCAAGTTTCCAAATGAAAAGAGATTGCTACATCGATTCGCGGCATGTCCCCGGTGGGTTTGGTGATTATGACGGTAACGTGTCTTGTTTCGATGCTGACGGGGATGGATATGCCGACATACTGGTGAGCGGACTACGGATCTTCAAAGGAGGAACGAACCTCGATACTCTTCCGGCCTACTACATATCACCACCGGACAGCGGCGTCGTTTATCTCGGTCCCTGTCCGTGGGTCGGCGGCGGCGGGGACTTCAACGGGGATGGGATAAAAGACATTATAGTGGCCGCGCAACGTGGAGTTCCTTTCACCACCGGAGGTGTCTTCGTGATGGTTGATGGGGGCAATCATCCCGGTCAATATGTCGCCTTCAGAGTCTGGTCGCGGGATCGGACGATAGAGTTGAAAGGTGTGCCGGAGAATGCCGGTGATGTAAATGGAGACGGCGTGGACGACATCATTGTAGGAAGCGGCGGGTGGTTCTACCCGAAGTACTACGGCTATTTCGGCATTTGCTCGGGTGATACATCGCTCATTGCACCAGTAAGAAGGCGATCGGTGACACAGCCTGAGGGATTGGAATTAAAGCAGAACTATCCTAACCCTTTCAATCCGACAACAGCAATCAGCTATGAGCTATCAGCGATTAGCCGTGTGACATTAATGATATATGACATACTGGGGAGGGAGGTGATGACGCTTGTAGATAATGAGAAGGAGACTGCAGGAACACACACGATCCGGTGGGATGGAACGAACGATAGAGGAGAGCGTGTGAGTTCCGGCGTGTATTATTACCAGCTGACGACAGAATCTGGTAAGCAAACAAAAAAAGCTCTCTATCTAAAGTAGAATTCCTTCAATAACTCATGAGGAGAACTGATCATGAAAAAAGTATTCTTGATTTCGTCTTTTCTTGTCATGACAATTGCCGGGATCGTTTGGACGGGTGTAGCATATGCACAGCAGTATCCAGTGAGTGCGTTTTATATTTACGGAGTCGCTGATCCCAGCAACCCGGCACACGACATCCAATTGCAGACGACGCTCCCGCTGATGCAGGATGCCGGATTCAACTGGGGATTGGCTTTCATCGGGAGCAGCGGATCCGGTACCGTACCCATAAGCGACGCCCAGATCAACTCGCTTCTGAACGCGGCGTCGGCACATAGTGTCAAACTTATTCTAAATACCCTCCTTGAAGGCTATGCGCAGGTCGAGCGGTTCTATCTGGCTCCCAATTTGAATTACTTTAGCACAGTCAATGGTAATCATCCGGTAACTTACGACGCTAATTCTGACCAACCGGAAGGAGATCCGTATTACGACCGAATTGCGTTACAAGCTACAATTACTAGCGATTACATGGTCAAGGACGTTGTGAACACGCCGATAGACCCCTGGTGGCACAGCGGTCCGACAATATCCTACCAAGCACATTTCAGACTGAAAATTCAACGGACCGGCAATCCATCAGCAAGTACGCCCATAGTTGATATTGAAGTCTATGACCAGCACGCGCAATCAATGATCATTAGTCGGACATTACTGCTATCGGATTTCCCGAACGACAATACTTATTATGCGGACGGTAGATTTGCGCTTCCATTTACACCGAACACATACACCTACGGGGCCACCCAATCATCAAGTGCTAGCTCCACTGCATCTGCAGGCGACGGAATACCTCCGAGTAGAACCGTTGCTTCCACAAACTATGCAATTGCGCCTGTTGATATTAGAGTGAAATACCGGGCTGAAGCGGCTGCGGCAGGGATCCAGCTTTGGCTGGACAACATTCGCGTTGACAGCCCGTATCAGTACGGTCCTGACCCTTCGCAGCTGTTCGGCGGCTATCATGATAATACGATCAAAACAACCGTGCAGAAGTTCAACGCGAATTCCGGGCTTGGCAGATTCTGGCTCAGGGACGAGCCTTATGTAACGCAATATCTCGCAGCCGCATATGTCAGTAATCTTTTGAAAGTAGCGTCGCCTGATCCCGGATCTGGCCAGGGACTCGGCTACACGCAGAAAGATGAAGGAAACCACGGTGATATGGTGAACGGAGATCCTTACGTCCGTTACGTTCAGGAGGTAACTCCATTCGAGTTAGTAGCGGAGGTCAATCGTTTCGCTTACAGCGGTGAGCCTTTGCCATCAAATCCTCCTAACCCCGATTATACTAGCTTCTGCCAGAACACAGCCTTTCAGTCTGAGACTAGCAAGTTCAAGCTGGCTCAGCAGAACTCAGCCTACACACCCAGTAAGACATGGCGGTACCACTTGAATTCAAGCCAATGGCGGGGGAGTACCCGTGAACCACATCTAAATGAAATATTCGCGCAGACCCATCTGGCATTGGCATATGGGGCAAAAGGGATAGACTACTTCACCTATTTATCTGGTTCAAACTTTGACCTTGTAGGTTTGGTAGAGCCTGGTACCCTGCGTCCAATCAACGGCAGTTCGTCATATGCCGTCTATCACGATGAAGATAAATGGAATGGTATCAAAGCCCTAAATCGAAAGCTTGCGGGTCCATTTGGTACGACGCTGATGAATCTGACTTGGCAGAAGGGATTTGGTATCCATCTGCTGAATGGCGGTTCAACAGGAACGTACCTCTCCACTGTCACGACCCAGGACCCCTCGGATCAGAGGTATGTAGAGTTAGGAGAATTCAAAGACGGATCCAGCAGAGACTATTTCCTGATTGTTAATAGAAGAACACAGTCTGGAGAAAGCAGAAATATAACGATGAACCTCTCGCTCCCTCCGGGAACTTGGGACATATCGGATGTTTCATCCGGGAACACATGGATTATTCCTAGCAACGGAAGTTTCACCGATTCGTTTACCCCGGGAGAAGGCAAACTCTATGCGGTCATCCCCGCCAATTATGGCGGGACAAAAACGGTCCCATCAGGTGCAACGATGACCGTCAGCCCTGGTGCAACTTTGAGGTTCGCCTCCACCAACATTCGTCTTGCCGTTAACGGCGCTTTAAACGCCGCCGGTACAGCCGCCAATCCTATCACGATTGACTTCACCGCTCCGTATGTGTACGGTATGAACGGCATACAGCTCGGCAGCGGCTCCAGCGGTTCGTTTTCGTACTGCAACATTAAAAATGCGTCGTACGGCGTCTACGCCACCAACGCTTCGTATTTAGGAATCAACCATTGCACGATCACCGGCTGCGGACAAGCGGGAGTATACTCAAGTGGCCGCCTGCCAGGCATAACCAATTCAACATTTACCGGAAACGGCACGGCCATAAATATCAGCAACACCGGTCTTGTTGCAAGTCCCTTCATAGCTTTCAACACTATTTCTTCAAACAGCTATGGCATCTACCTTTACAATTCATCACCGATGTATCTTGAGTATAACACCATTTCAAATAATGGGGGAGACGCCATTTACTGTATGCATTATTCACAGCCCTATATGCGGAGTAACACGATTTACGGGAATGCAAGGGATGGAATACACGCTGAGGATGGCAGCCCGGCTCATTGCGGCAGTTATTACGGCGATCCAGGCCTCAATGTCATCAGACAAAACGGCAGGTATGGCGTCTACGGCAGCTATTCTAATGTCTATCTTGGAAGCACCGACACCCATTACGGAATGAACAGCATCTATAGCAACTCTTCGTATGAAGTGTGGGCTGGCCATAGTACGATCCTGGCACAGTATAACTGGTGGAATGTTCCTTATTTCCCGTATTTTCCGTCTGGCGACCTGCACAGTGAAAACGGTGGCTCCATAAACCCTTACCCGGGTCTTAGTTGGGATCCAAACAGTGGAAGACAGACTGCGCCCGGTTCAGTTTCTCCGACATATGCCGCTCAAAGAGCCGTAGCTCCTGCGACTTCAACTGCACCGTCTGCAGTCACAGCGGTCGACACGACGTTCTTCGATTCGGAACTCGCGGCTGCCGTGGCCAAATTGTCAGAAGGGAAGCACAAGGAGGCAGTACCCCTATTCGAGCAGAAATTTAAGAATGAAAAGAACACAACCAAGAAGAGGTATGTTCTTGAGCAACTGGCGGAATGTTACAGGGGGCTGGACAGCACTTCGACCGGTAAGGCCATCTCCGCGGAAGCGTTTATCCGGTTTCTCAAGAAAGAGGTGCGCCCTAACCTTGCTCAAACCGACCAGCTGTATGCTATGACACTGGACTTGGAAAGCGCATTCTTACTGGATGAAGGCCAACTTGAGAAAGCCGCCGATATTCTGATCACGCTGAAAGACAATTTCACGGATGCGGACATTCAAAAACGCGCCATGTTCAACTTAGCCTTTATTTACCAGAACCTGTTGGGCAACAGCCAGGAAGGCCAGAAGTACTTTGCCCAACTGAAGAGAGACTATCCGAACGATGAACTAACCGGTCTCGGTGAACGGGTGCTCGTGGGTTTTGGCGACGGTGCCGAAGGGAGCGTTGCTGCGAAAGGCTTACAGGCTGGGGTCGCTGATTCGGCGGAGGGAAATGCTGTTCTGGGCAACTATCCTAATCCATTCAACCCGTCAACAGCTATCAGCTATAAGCTTTCAGCGGTCGGCCATGTGACTTTGAGGATATACGACATTCTCGGAAGGGAAGTGGCTACACTGGTCAACGGCATCCAAAGTGCAGGAATGCATACGACTCAATTCAACGGCGAGCGACTGGCAAGCGGCGTGTATTTCTATCGGTTGACAGCACCCGGCGTTAATCAGGTGAGGAAGATGCTGCTTACAAAATAACACACGCAGTCGATTCGCGCACCGATCTCTCGTTTGGTCGGATTGCCGAACATGATTACGAACATGTCGGTCATCTCAGGGAACCCGCCGATTCACGGCGGGTTCATTCATTTGCCGAAGAGGTACCGTGCCTTAGGGATCCGGCCGATAAGTGGATCCGCGGCAGGAAAAAGAAGGACATTGAACACGGATAACACTGAAGCAACGGATTCTCACTGATTTTATTATCATTCTGATCCGTGTCCCGCTCATTCATATAAAAAATGAACATGCGGGATGGCGCATGGCGCTCAGAAATCCGTAATGATCCGTATTATCCGTGTTCGATTCGGTTTTCGGCCAAGCTTCTAGTCTGTCGGGGACCAATTGTGCATACTCAACGAGAGCTTTCCTCCTCAAGAAAGGCTTGAATTTGCCGTCCCAATGCCGGGCAGGTGAAGAATCCGCGGATTGTTTCTTTGTGGGTGCCTTGATAACTTTTTATTCAAAGAAAAATCATACAGAAGAGGAGTATAGATGTACGGGGATAAAAGGCGAATACTATGGGTAGACGACGAAATTGAACTTCTTAAGCCACATGTCATCTTCCTTCAAGATAAAGGTTTCCAGGTAGATACGGCCACAAATGGACAGGATGCTATAGAACTCGTCAGGCAGAACTTCCGCGACGACAGTTACGACCTGATACTTTTGGACGAAATGATGGCAGGGATGGGCGGACTCAGTACGCTCGAAGTCATCAAAGACATCGCGCCCGAAATACCGGTTGTGATGATAACGAAGAACGAGGCCGAGTCGCTGATGGAAGACGCCATCGGCCAGAAAATCAGCGACTACCTGACAAAGCCAGTCAACCCGAGCCAGATCCTGATGACTGCGAAGAAGATAATAGACGGGCACAGGATCGAAGGCGAGAGAGTCTCGAGAGACTATGTCGCGGAGTTCCGGGAGATTTCAAGCCGGCTCGACAGCGATCTCGGGTACGACGACTGGGTGGACATCCACCAGAAGCTGACCTACTGGGAGCTCGAGATCGACGAGCATCCGGAGACTGGGCTTAAGGAACCGCTGATGGACCAGCGCCACGCGGCCAACGCGGCTTTCGGTAAGTACATCGACGGCGTCTATAAGGACTGGGTAAAGAGGAAGACTGACCGGCCGAAATTATCTCATGAGGTCTTTGAAACGTATGTGATGCCGAAGATGACTCCCGGTAAACCGGTAGTCATGATGGTGATCGATTGCATGCGTCTCGACCAGTGGCTCATCATGGAGGAGTTCCTTCGCGACCTGTTCGCGATCAACAAGCACTATTACTACTCGATCCTTCCCACCGCGACGCCGTATTCGCGAAACGCCATATTCAGCGGAATGATGCCTCTGGAAATGGAGAAGCGCTTTCCGGAGATATGGGACAAGGGAAACTCCGACGACGATTCGAGCAGGAACCGCAACGAGAAGGAGCTTCTCGCCGATCTGCTTCAGAGAAAGCGGCTCCGTGTCGACCCGAAATATATCAAGATTATCGATCCCGATTTCGGGAAGAATATCGTCTCGAACATCTCTAGCTTCGCCAAGCAGCCGCTGACCGCAATTGTCGTAAACTTTGTCGACATACTGGCGCACTCGCGCTCGGATTCCGATATCCTTAAGGAAATCGCGCCCGACGAGAGCGCCTACCGTTCACTTACAAGGTCATGGTTCCAGCATTCATACCTTCTCGATCTCTTCAAGGCGCTCGCCGCGACCGACGCTACTATAATAGTCACCACCGATCATGGAAGCGTGAGGAGTATGCGCGGTTCAAAGGTGCTCGGTGACAGGGAAGCCTCGACGAACCTCAGGTACAAATTCGGACGAAACCTCAAATGCGACGACCGGCAGGCGATCTTTGTGAAGAACCCTGAAGACTACATGCTGCCGCGACGGGGCGTGACGATCAATTATATCATCGCTAAAGAGGATTTCTACTTCGTCTACCCGACGGACTATCACAAATATCTTGAGCAGTACCACGACAGTTTCCAGCACGGCGGAATTTCGCTCGAGGAAATGATACTCCCGGTTGCGATACTCGACCCAAGGTAGCTATCTTGGATGGGCCTTGAAGCCCAAATATTGAATGCAGGAACATCATGGATATACAGCGGTGATGCCGAAGGCTCGAATCGTCAACGACCGAACTCACCCTTCATCCCTCTCTTATGAAGAGAGGGACCCAAAGGTTGTGCGGTTCCTTCCCGATGCACCGAGGCTGTCCCAAAAGTCTGCATTGTCATGCTGAGCGAAGCGAAGTGCCGCCTTGCGGCATCCCGACATACAAAACATTTGGACGGGACATCCATCTTTCAGACCAAAACAATGGATTCTTCAGTCGCTTCGCTCCTTCAGAATGACAGTTTCCCTCTTTTTGGACAACCTCGGCAGGGGGATGAGTTGGGAGAGATAGGAGGATGGCACAAAGAACATCCGAAGTCGCAAAGCGGGCGGCGCGAGATCTTCGCAGGAGGCAGACCGAGGCGGAGGCGAAGTTGTGGGCCATCCTTCGTGACCGTCGTCTCTTCGGAAAGAAATTCCTCTTCCGCCTCTGTCACGGTTCCGGAGAAAGAAACTTCTTGGAGTAAGAAGTACCCTTGTGTAATATACTTTTGAAACCCTTTTGAAATTGATGGACAAATTCATCTCCAAAAGCGAGGACGAGACAGTCCGTCTCGGTCGTGATTTTGCCGGTCGGCTGGCGGCAGGGAGTTTCGTCGGCCTTTACGGTGACCTTGGCTCAGGAAAGACCCAATTTGTAAAGGGAATTTGCGAGGGTTTCAGGGTGCATGAAGTCGTCAACAGCCCGACCTTTACCATCGTTAACGAATACCACGGCACGCTCCCGGTTTTTCATATCGATCTTTACAGGATGAAAAATGTGGAAGAGATACTTAACATCGGGTTTGACGAATACATCGAGGCGGGCGGTGTCTGCCTCGTGGAATGGGCCGAGAAGCTCGACGGGATCATTCCGGAGAAGAGGTTCGATGTTAAGATGTCCGTGGTAGACGAATCGACGCGCGAAATCAGCATAGCTTTAATGGACGGCGAGGACTGAGTATGGGAAGGATCCTGGCTATCGAAACTGCCACCAAGGTCTGCTCGGTCGCGCTGATCGAGGAGGGGACGGTGCTCGGCGAAGCGACTCTGAACGTTCCCCAGGTTCACGTCGAACGGCTGGTTGTCTCGATCAACGAGCTGCTCGCCAATCTACACATGGACTACGCCGGCCTGGACGCTGTTGCGGTCTCGAACGGGCCGGGGAGTTTCACCGGCCTGCGGATCGGGCTCAGCGTGGCGAAAGGGATAGTGTTCGGCCTCGACAAAAAGCTCATCGCGGTACCGACGCTTGACTCGATCGCGTTCAAGTTCAGGTATTTCGCAGATAGCCGCGTTGTCGTCGCGGTCCTTCACGCGCGGGCAGAGGAATTTTACTACGCAGCCTTCCGGATCGACGGTTTGACTTTGCATAGGCTCGGTGCCTACGCTGCCGCGGAAGCGGACAAAATTGCGGATGAGTTCGATGGCGAAACGGTGTTTGTCGGCGAAGGGGCCGGGGCCTTCGCGGCGAGCGCGGCGGCGCGGGAGAAATTCGGCCCGGAACACATGAAGGTACTCCCGGCGTCCGCGAGTGAGGTCGCTCTTCTCGCCGAGGAAAAATTCAAAAGTGGTGAGTTCTCTGACCTAAGGTCGCTGGCCCCGCTTTATGTGAAAGATTTTGTTGCCATCAAGGGGAATCCACTCAACAAACTCTCCCGACAATCGTCGGGACCCCGACAGAAGTCGGGACTGGAGAAAAGCTGATGTCCTGGTTCAAACGTTCAACGCAGAATATCATCTCGGCCGAGAAGAAGGATTTGCCCGAGGGCTCGTGGCTGAAGTGCGAAAAATGCGGAGAGATGCTTCATAAATCCGAGCTGGAAGACAGCCTCTGGACCTGCAAGAAGTGCAGTTTCCACTTCAGGATCGGGAGCAAAGAGTATATCCAGATTCTCATCGACAAGAAGACATTCAAGGAAACCGACAAGAACCTGAAATCGAATGACCCGCTTAAGTTTGTCGACACAAAATCGTACAAGTCAAGACTCGCCGAGGTGCAGAAGAAAACCGGCCTGGTCGACGCGATCCGGACCGGGACGGGAGAGATCAACGGGCACGAAGTCGTCCTCGGATGCATGGATTTTCAGTTTATCGGCGGAAGCATGGGATCGGTGGTCGGCGAGAAGGTCGCGCGTGCCGTCAAACCCTCTAACCGCCCACACAAAGGTCAAATCGTTCTAAACTTTGTGACTTGAAATCTTCCGTACGTTGGTCGAAAATCGCCAACCCCGCAGAACATCCCCGCCGCCTGAATCAATTCGTTCATGAACTGCGGCGACAGATATTGCGGCAGCACAACATTCAATCTGCACCGGATTTTCCATCCTGTATACAGCGCCGGACGACAGCGGGTAATCCCATTACGTTGAATCATCACCCGACGCTGGTCGATGAAGTCCCATCTCCTTTTTCCAACTGAACACACTTTTGATGCTGATGGCCACTCTCATGGGCTGTGATAGCCGTCGGACAGACCTGACCCGAGGCGCTTAGCCACGTGCGAGATCCACCACACCCAGATGTCTAAAGGAAGCGTGCCTATTGCGTACGGACTTATTCGGCTGAACGATTACGGGCGCGCTCGGCGGGCAGCCGGCCAGCACCAACTCGTTTCCTCATGCACAGGAGTGCGTGCTGGGAGGCTGCATTGTGGGGGCAGCCACGCAGGCCGTTATTTACGTTTGCCCGGAGTGCCAGAAGGCTTTACGGAATTGGGAGGTTGCGCGTGAGAGATTTCCAAACCGAAGAGCTAACCCGCCTGCTGCAGCAACAGTTCGATCGGCTCTCTTGGAGGGGTTAAAGAGAATGTCATATTCACAGGGGGGCGGGCCTTCGCGGATCTGCATACCCGCAGCGCAACAGGGCGGGGTAAGAAATGAGGGCCTCATTAGCCGATCGCGTCCCAGCTACCATCAGATCATCGCGCCAGGCAGCTTCGTTCTTAAGGAGGACCATTCCAATTGAGCAAACCTGAGTGGAGTCCGACCGACACGCGCAGCACCGCCGCAAAGAGCGTCGACTGGAGCCGCACTTGGGAGGAGCTGGAAGGAGCCCAAACAGGTGCTCCCCACCAACACATTCCCAAGCGGCGCAGGAGCTACTACGCGGCGTGGGTCTTTGCTGTGCTCCTGCTCCTGCTAACCGTAACCGGCCTGGGCACAGCCATCTGGCACGGAGCCCAGAGGATAATCCAGGGCTACACAGACCGACTCTACGCGGTGGACCCCGAGCTCAACACCCCGCCGCCGCTTGGAGCGAGCGCCACATCCGGCAGGTCGACGGCGCAAATCCTTAAAGACCTAAGGTCACTTCCTCAGGGTGTCGGGTGGCCGGAGAGCCGCTATTACGACATGCACGGCAACGCCAATGGAGGGCTGCAAACCCTGATGATTCGCCGGTTTAAAGCGACCTCGGCTCTTTGCCGGGAGCTGGACTCCGTTTCAGCCGAATCACATCCGGCCTACGCTGCGAGCTTGTATCGGGTTTTGGGAACAGTCAAAGACCCGGCATCTATTCCGTGGCTCGAAGGCTGTTTGAAGGGGCCGAAACGGAAAGAAGTGCGCGAACACTGGTTGGCGGAGTGGCGCGCGTACCTGCGCGGTGCCGCGCCGACCGAGTTAACCTGGGTGACCGGTACCAATGAGTGGTCCAGATTCTTTCGGGCCTGGGCCGCTTCGGAAGCGAGCGAGACCAACCGCCTGAAGGTTCTTCAGGGTGATGCAGGGATGGCTGCATGACTCGCCGACTCAAGCCTTCTTTGAGTCGTTAGAGCGCGATGGCAGCGCCACGGACGAAGAGGTTTTGCTGGCGCAGGTGTACTCTGCGGCAGCACGGCAGGCCGTTCGATGAAGCCCAGGCTGCGAACCATAACGATAAGACTTCGTAAGACTCCCAGCGGAACGAGGGTTCTCCTCAGATACGCCGCGGCGCTTCGGTCGGAGGCATTGATCACAAGCCTGATCGACGTTGCTGATGACACCATGGAGGAAGAGTTCATGTCGCCACAGCGCGAGCTTGAAGCGCTCACCTTTCAGCGCGGCATCTCAGGCAGTTCGTCCTGGCAAAGCTGGTATGTCGCCCACGGACACGAAGGGCGGCGCGTGTGGATGGATGAGGCTGCTTCCCGGCTAGCCTCGATGGCGGCAACCAACGTTCTTGCGGCCAGGGCTATCCTGTCGGAAGCGATCTACACTTGGAATGATCCAGCGATGTTGCCCCAGATGGAACGGCTGGCCGCTGTTAAAGAGCTGCGCAGCGACATCGTTGGCTGGATCAATCTGACCTATTG